>CAZASC010000085.1:0-14763 GCA_964487695.1 uncultured Victivallales bacterium | reverse complement strand
ATATTCGATATTCGATATTCGTCAATCTGCGGTTGTCATATCTCTGCTGGCGATGATGGTTATCGGAAGCGCAGGCTGCGCTCACGTGACGCCCAAACTCTACGCTACGATGCAATCCGATGGCTGGAGTTCCCAGCCAGTCGCGATTACTTGTCGTTTTACTCCCGACGCAGAGCTGGACCCCACCACCCAAACGCCTGTGGGAGACGAGGGATATTACTTCTATATTCTGACCAGGATCGGCGACTGGGATTACGGCACTATGAGATCGTATCTTCTGTCACATGCGCGACAACCATGGGGGCACAGTTGGCTCATTCTGGAAAGTCCCACGAATCGTCTGGAATGCGGCCTCAACGGCAACTTCGGCAGGGAGAAGCCGGACTACGGTGAGGGCATACGCCAGAGGTTTCGAGATGGTAATCCCAATCCTATCGGTTATTTGTGGGTGACGATGTCCGACGGCCAGATCGAGATCGGCAATGGCAATCGCACCCCCACTTTTGTGTGGCGAATGCCGATCACCAAGCGACGGCATCAACTGATTCATGAACACGTGCTACATTGGAAGTACGACCAGCTCGGCGTGAGGACCAACAACTGCGTTGATATGGTGACGGAGGCAGCAGAACTGGCCGGCATTAACCTGATTCACCGCATTCACCTCACTCTTCCACCGGAAACAAAGATCATGGGAAAGACATTGCATTTGTGGACGGACCCTCAGTATCGCATACTTGAGTACAGCACGCCCGATGTGCTGGAAGCCGATCTGCGCTCCCTCGCCAGATTTGGAATCGGTCGTGATGTCACCAAGTGGTACTTGGGATCTGACATGGCTGCGCCAAAGTCGAAGGATAAAGACAGGCCCCGTGACGGCAGCGGCGAAAGAGCCGAAGATGGTATGTGATGCCACCGTCGTCGCCTTATCAAAACAAAACCGCGGCAAGAAACAACATCACGAAACCGCAGATTGACGAATGATGAAGTGCGATGCAAGCTCGTGCCGTTGCCGGACCGTCCGGCACTTCGACATTCAATATTCATGATTAGGCAATCTGCGGTTCATATTGAGTTGCGGCCTATCGGCCGCCCTAGAATACACCTGGCAAGAGACATCTCGTTGATTTGCAGTAGTCGATATATTCCTGCCCAAGAGTCTCGACCAGAGAGGATTCCTCCACCCTAATGCGGTAGAGAAGCGCCGAAAGAAAAGGGACAACGATAACGGCAAAGCTGAGCCAATTGCCAAAAGAAAGCGCCATGCCAAGAAACAACAGAACGAGACCGGTGTAGGATGGATGCCGCACCAGTCGATAAAGCCCCCTTCGGACAAGCCGATGATCCTGCTGAATGGCCACCCTCGTGCTGAAGAATCTGCCGAGGGTAAGAATCGCTGTCAAGCGAATGACAAGTCCACTCACAAGAAGCAACAGGCTGATGCCAAGCCACCACGGCGTCGACATCCTGATGCTGGCTGATGAGACGCTTTGGGCTGCTGTGCCTGCAGCGATGCCCGCACCGATGACACACCAGAGAAATATCCATGAACCGCGGTCGCGAAGTGATGCGTTGCTGCGATTCCGACGGGTATACACGATCAAGCCGACTTCCGAGAGAAGCCAGACAAGGTTCACGATATGCACGATCCTTACTAGATTCATTCCTCAGTCTCCTGCCAAACCGCGTCGAATTCCATCTTCCTACAAGTGGAGCACTCCCATATTCAAAAATTGAACCGCAGATTGACGAATAATTAACCGCAGAATCTCGAAGTCAATCCCGTCCATTCACAGCCGTCTTGAGATTCTCCACGAAAACGAACACGCAGTCACCAATGTGGCAACATCTTTCTTTATTATTCCAAATTCATCATTCGTCAATCTGAGGTTCAACTATCTTGATATTCTCATGGTATCACAGTGAAACAATACTAGTCTGCAGACTTTGCACGCACATCGCCCACCGGTCGGTGTGTCGCTGGATAATCCTGATCAATCCGCCAGAGGCCACCAGGCTCATGGGCGAGAGGTCTTCCATTTTCGGCACCGGGCCCACGGTTGTCTCGCAGAAGGAGGATCAGGTCTGAACTGACAGCGGGATGCCCGTAGAAATAGAAGTGGCTGTCACGCCAGGAACCGGCCACGCGGGCATCAATGAACTCGATATCCGGCAATTGCTTCAGCAGTTCGGTTCTACGCGGAGTCTTATCTCCTACATGGGACTGGCCCAGGCGCTCCTTACTGCCAAAAAAGTAACTGGCCAGGCGGAGGCGCAGGTCCGTGGGAGAAACGTACAGCACCATCTGCTCCGGCACTTGCATGAGGCGTTCCGCACTTACCCGCTGCGAGCTCACCTCTAGATCCATATCCGCCGCCGCCAGAACTAGGCAGCCGAGTTTCAACACTCTCCGCGTATTGAAACCCGATGCGTGAATCTCAATGTTCAGTTCGCGAATTGCAGAGAGAACGATGTCGGTTCCACGGCTGTGGGCGATAATGTGGATCTTTTCGATCCCGGGACATGCCGCCAGGAGAAGCAGGAACTGCTTGAAGTGGAAGATCGTGAACTCGCTCGACTCGCGGTCGTAATCGTAGCCGCCAATGGAATCTCCGCTGCCGCCAGACGGCCACGTGTAAACAACCGGCACTCCGCAACGGCCCATAAAGTGCCAGAGTCCAGCCATCGTGTACATGGGACTCGTAAAGTCGCTGCCTGTGCCATGGATGAATACATAGACATCTTTCTTGGGTGTTAGGGCTAGACGCTCTGCCACCAGCGCCTTTAGTTGGGCTTCCGCAGCCAGACGGGCATCCACGCTTTCCCGTGATTCCACCCACTGTCCATCTTCTTTAATCTCTCTCGTCGGCACCGGTGGGAACCTTCCCACCTCGCGCGTTCCGACAGTGCTCATTGGCACGCTACTGCGTCGTTCAGCAGAGCGGCTGACGGTCACAAGCTCGTCCCACGATCCCGCCTTGTCAGAACCGATGCGAACGGTGGTAATCCCGAAGGCAAGCGACAGCGACCGACGGAGCCCGTACTTGGGATCCTTGCTGGGATTGCCATCTGGGGCACGATCTGTCGCGTAGATGACGTCCACAGTATTTGTGCGAAAGACCGGCGGCACGTCAGCAAATGGGTTGTCGGAAGTGTGTCCATAGAGGTTTGGCGTCGGCATAAGCGATGGACTGGCACAGCCTGCCCCCAGGAAAATCGCCAGAACCATGCACAAACAGGAAGCAAGAACGGTCCGCCACAGGTCAACTCGCGACTCCCGCAGAAACGCCATGGTGCCTCCATGGCCGTATTCCGATTTAGGGAAGACATCGCTCACCACTATTTTGCTCCTTCTTCAACGGCTGGCCCGAAGGGCAATTCGATTGGCTCTTCTTCTGAGATACCTGTGCGCGAAGCAGTTTGGAGTGCGCTGGCCCCACATCCTGCGGAGTAAACTTGACACTTGTCCCGCCAAGGGCCGGAGCGCTTTCTCTGCTGAACCAAAAGCGGCGACAAGCCGTCGCACTTCAAACATGCGTATCGCGAGAAAACAAGCTAATCTTCGCACAATTCAGACTGAACCTGCTTCGCTAGAACCATAGAAAGTGGTCGCCCAGTATTACGCACCCCGGAAGCAGCAGGCATGCCGAGATCAGCATTAACACCACGACTACGGCAAGGATGGTCTTTCTTATATTCATGCCCTTCCTGACCTCCATTTCAGCATATTCTGTCGTCTTAGATCCGGCCCATAAGAACCAGAATGAGCAGAATCAGGACAACGAGTCCGAGTCCGCCGCTTGGAGCGTAACCCCAGTTCCTGCTGTGTGGCCAGGTTGGTAATGCGCCAACGAGAAAGAGAATCAAAACAACCAATAATATTGTTCCTAGAGACATACTGTTGCTCCTTTCAATCTATCTGTCTGACTTTGCCGCCGACTGGTGCGGGAACGCACCAGCCGGTGACAAACCGCCAAACTACTTGGTTTTAATATTTTCAACCGTCATCTGGTTCTTAACGCTGGTCACGCCCTGAATGTCGCTAACGAGCTTGGTTACCAGTGACTTTTCAGCATCGTTCTTTGCAATGCCGGTCAACGTGACCTCGCCGTTCCGTGTCTCGACCTTGGTGTTGATGGAACTGGTCGAACGATGATTCAAAAGCGCCGTCTTGACCTGAGCCGTGACAGACGCGTCATCTATCTTCTCGCCAGCCGTTCGCTCCACCAGTTCCGGAGTCGCCGCCACCGTCATCTCATTCTTCACCTCTTTTACGCCTTCGATATCTTTGGCGTATTCGGCGGTAAGTTCTTTCTGTGCTGTGCTGGAAGCTTCGCCTTTGAGCGTCACGATTCCATCTTTCACTTCGACTGTGGTCTTGACGGCGTTGACGTTCCGATGGAACATCAGGTCGAGCTTCACCTTTCTGACGATCCACATATCCGCGTTTGCTGCTGCGGCTTCGTTTGTGGTCATCAGTTGATTATCCACATGCGTGACCCCGGGCAGACTCACAACGGTATTTTCAGCCAACGCCTTGTGGGATTCTTCGGCCACAGTCCCTGTCAACTTAACGTCACCGTCTTTGGCCGCGATCTTGACCGAATCATCATTGAGATACGTCTTGTAGACGTAAGTCTTTTTGAACGACGATTCGATTTTATCATCACTGTCCGACGCGCGTACAGACGCGGTGGAGACAAACATTGCGGCCGCAGCCGCCATAAACGCCAAACGATACATTGCTTCCTGTTTCATTTTACTGCTTCCTCATTATTTTCGTTGTTGCGGGGAATGCCCCATACTCAGTGCACAGTTCAGACTCATGCTTCTCGTTACTACACACCTCCATTCTAACTTTTCGTATTGTTTCTACTGTTGATAAGATAGGAGATGAGGCGATTGCTTGCTATGGGGTGTAACCCTACCGCATCTGACAGCCATGCGGCTTATGTTGTGCTCCATGTAAGCCGCATTATCTTGCGTTATAGACGGTCTTGCAGCTACGTCATACTTTCAATTTTACGAAATGCTCATGGCGATCGTCTACCAATGGAAGTGTTGTTGTGGCAAGTTCTTTGCCGTCGAGAAAGAGTCCAGATGCATCGTCGGCGCGTCGGGCGATGGTGATGTGGTAGATGGTCTGCCGATAGCGGTAGTGGATTGTGAAGGTCTCCCAGTTGCCCGGGATACGTGGAGCCAAACGCAATTGATCGCCTTCGCGATTTACGCCAAGCAAGGTTTCGATCAACAACCGGTACATCCAACCGGCGGAACCGGTATACCAAGTCCAACCGCCCCGTCCCGTGTGCGGCGCAGCCGCGTAGACGTCTGCGGCGACGACGTAAGGCTCAACCTTGTAGGTTGCTATTTGTTCAGACGTTCCGCCGTGATTGACGGGATTTAGCAGCCCGAAGAGTTCCCATGCGCGTTCGGTTTCGCCCATCAGCGCAAAGGCCATAACCGTCCAGATTGCGGCATGAGTATATTGGCCGCCGTTCTCGCGGACACCTGGAATGTAACCCTTGATGTAGCCTGGATTGAGCGGAGATTTGTCGAAGGGCGGATCGAATAATTGAATTAGTCCGGCGTCGCGGCGCACAAGGCGCCGGTCCACGGACTGCATCGCCTGGCGCGCGCGGGCTGGTTCACCGGCGCCGCTGATGACCGACCAGCTTTGGGGCAGGGAATCTATCTGGCATTCCTGACTTGTCTGCGAACCAAGCAGTTCGCCGTTGTCGAAGTAGGCGCGGGTATACCATTGGCCGTCCCATGCGTGCTTCTCGATGTTCTGTTGCAACTGCCGGGCCTGTGCCAGGCAGCGCTCGGCAAACGCTGGATCGAGATGCGTGCTCGCCAGTTTGGCGAACTGTGTGAGCACGTCGTAAAGAAAGAACCCCAGCCAGACACTTTCGCCGCGGCCCTCGTTCCCAACCCTGTTCATGCCGTCGTTCCAGTCGCCGGAACCGATCAACGGCAGTCCGTGCTCACCGAATCTCAATCCGTGCTCGATGGCGCGTACGCAATGCTGGTAAAGCGTGGCCGATTCGTCGGAACGATTGGGCAAATCATAGTAAGTTTCCTCATCGGGCTTGACCAGCCGTCCTTCGAGGAAGGGAATCTTCTCGTCGAGCACGCCGGTGTCCGCGACAGACGACACGTAACGGCAGATGGCATAAGGCAGCCACAAATAGTCGTCGGAAACATGCGTCCGAACGCCGCGACCGGCCGGCTGGTGCCACCAATGCTGCACGTCGCCTTCTCTGAATTGATGCGTGGCGGCTCGCAGCAGATGCCCGCGGGCGAGGGCGGGTTCCGCATGAACCAGCGCCATCACGTCCTGTAACTGATCACGGAATCCGTAGGCGCCCCCGGATTGATAGAAGCCTGTGCGCCCCCAGAGGCGGCAGCTCAACGTCTGATACAACAGCCATCCGTTCGCCATGACATTCACGGCTGGATCTGGCGTATCGACATTCACCGTGCCAAGCGTTCTATTCCAATATTCCCAGACGCCTTCGAGCGCGAGGCGGACGGCATCCGGACGGCGAAAACGCTGGATCAGTGTCTGAACTTCCCCGGCATTGCGGCCGACCCCGAGGCGGAAACTCGTTTCGCGTTCCTGCCCATCCTGCAAAGTGAAGACGACTTGCACTGCGCCACATGGGTCAAGTCCTGCGCCGACCTTGCCGGAAAGACGCACGCGCTTCAGGGCTGCGGGCTGTGCCAGACTCCCGTTTCTGCCAATGAACTCCTTCCTGTCTCCACTGAAAGTTCGCGTCGTATCGTTCACGTCAAGGAACACAATGCGTTCGGGAAATTCCGTGTTGTAATAATTACGCGCCAGCAACGCTCCGGTCTTAAGGTCTATTTCTGTTTGCACGTGCAGCAGACTCTTCTGCCGTAATTCGGCCAATACCCATTCCCAGTAGCCGGTAACCGACACACTGCGCGGACGGCCCGAGACATTACGCAGTTTCAGCACCGTGAATTTCACCGGGGCGTCCATTGCCACATATACCCACAACTCGGAAGCTATGCCGTTTTCTGTGTGCTCGAATACGGTATAGCCAAAGCCATGGCGAATGACGTATGGCGACGCGCCTCGCGCGGGGGCAGGCGTTGGCGACCAAAACTTCCCGCTTTGTTCGTCGCGTATGTACAAAGCCTCGCCCGGGGTGTCCTGTATCGGATCGTTGTTCCATGGCGTCAGCCGGAATTCATGCGAGTCTTCGACCCAGGTATATGCGGAGCCGCTCTCGGAAACGACCGTACCGAAATAAGGATTTGCCAGAACATTCACCCATGGCGCCGGCGTCATCTGGCCTTGCTGAAGAGTGATCACATACTCGTGGCCGTCGTACGTGAAACCGCCGAAACCGTTCGAAAAGATCAACTCGCGTTCGGGCAGGGGCACCGGCAAATCCACGAACCTTGAGCCGGACGTCTTCAGGTCTGAAATGGATGGTTCCCAAACGCTCCTGTGTTCCAGTTGCTCCTCCAAAGCACCCTTCTCGTCGTCGAGAACGATTCGCGCCACGGATTGCAGGAGCACACGGTCGTCACTCGGGATCTGTTCGAGCCGACGCACGAAGATTCCGCCGGGCTTATCAAGCATTTGCGCCTCCATTCCCGAGGCAATCAACGCGGTTATTTGATCGTGCAGCGGTTGGTGGTATCCTGAGACGTCTTCGTTCAGGATGACCAGATCGACGGTCAACCCCTTCATGCGCCAGTAAGAATGCGCCTGAAGCAACTGGCGAACGATCTCGATCCTTGTCATATCGCTTACCCTGAGAAGCACAAGCGGCGCGTCGCCGGAAATGCCATAACTCCAGAGTCCGCTTTGGCCGCGCCGATTGTTGCGCAGTATGTTGGCGTTGGCGCGGCGGGCCGGGTCGGCGTAGATCAACGCGCCGGCCAGGCGACTGTAAAGTTGGGCTTCCGCATCCGTGGCGTTGAGCTGCTGCAATGTCATCTGGCTGTGGGTCCACGCGAGTTCGAAAGCGCGTTCAGCCATGCGCGAAGCCTGATATTTGTCCACCTGCGCCAGCGCGGCATCCCGATTCTCGGTCATGCCGAAAACCAGGTCAACGACAGCCGTCCCATGGGGCGGCAGGGAAACTGTGCGGCGAAGCGAAACGATGGGATCCAGCACGGACCCGACGGTGTTCGACAATGGCGACATGCTCCGCATGGCGGCGGGGTCGGCCAGGCTGCCGTCGCGTCCAATGAATCTGGAACGATCCGTTTCGCAGGAGAGTTCCCCTTGCTTATCGTCCTGACTCACCATCAGATGCATAAGCCATGCCGGCTTTTCTTCCGGGGAATGCGGCCGGCGGGTGCACAGGATTGCTGACGAAGCCCGCACGAATTCCGTTTGCACGAAGAGATTGCTGAAAGCGGGATGCGCCGCGTCAGCCGCCGGGTCGGCAAGCACCACCTCCGCATAACTCGTCAGCTCGATGGCGCGGGCAACGGGTGTGCGATTCGTGATCCTGATGCGCCGCAGCTCTACATCGTCCTCCGGCGATACGCCGATCTCGGTGTGGATGTCCAGGCCGGCATGACGTTGCCGGAACTCCGCGCGAGCCTGTGTGAAGATGGCTTCGTACCCTTTTGTCGCGCGCAAGGTGGGTTGGTACGCGGTGGACCAGTAATTTCCATTGGCCATGTCGCGCACATAAACGAACGTTCCCCAGCAATCGCGCGTGCTGTCTTCCCGCCAGCGTGTAACGGCCAGATCGCGCCAGCGACTGTAGCCACCTCCGGCGCTGCTGATGACGACGTGATAGCGACCGTTGGACAAGAGGTGAACCTCTGGCGCCGGCGATGTGGGATTCGTAAAAATGCGCATCGCCCTTTCATCGGCCGGCGGTCGTACTGCTTCCGGCGCCGGTTCTTCACTGAAGACACTTGCCGCCGTCCTTGGCACACGCTCCTGCAGAAGCAAGTCCGTAGCCTTGAGCCACGGACATGCCATGAATCGGCGTTGCATGGGGTAATCCCGCAATAGATTGTCCAGCGCCAGCAAGCTCATCCCCTGATGATGCGCCATGAAGGATTCTACCGTTGCGCTGGTTTTGTCCGGCGGCAGTCGTGACGGCGTGTAATCCACCGCTTCGTAGAAACCATAAGGACCTTCGCGGCCTTCTGTTGCCAGCCGCTGCATGTTTTCGCACGCTTCCCGCGGCGCTACCATCAGCGCCAGCGCGGTCGCGTAAGGAGCGATTACGAGATCCTCGGCCAATCCCCGCTTCAAGCCAAGACCCGGCACGCCGAAGGCGCGGTATTGATAGTTCAGATGAACGTCGGTCAGGTTATAACCTGATTCGGAAACTCCCCACGGTACTCCGCGCAATTCGCCATATTCGATTTGCCGTTGCACGACCGACTTGCAGGTGTGATCGAGCAACGTGTTTTCATAGTTCGGCATGACCAGCAGCGGCATCAGATATTCGAACATCGAACCGCTCCATGAAACCAGTATTGGCTCGCCCCGCTGAGCGACCAGCAGACGCCCCAGTGAGAACCAGTGCTTCTGGGAAACTTGCCCGAGCGCAATTGCGACATATCCGCACAAACGCGCTTCCGAGGCCAGCAGATCGTAGAAGCTCGTGTCCGTCCGGCGTTCGGCAACATTGAAGCCGGTGCAAAACAGATCTCGCGCCTGGTCGTACAGGAAAGTGAAGTCCATCGCGGCGGCCAACTCATCGCTTTGTTTGGCCAGCGCGTCCAATGCGAGCATGCGTTGCCGGGCGCGGTCGCCGGCGTCACGCAAACGACGCGAGAGCTCCGTTAGATAGTTCTGTTCTTCCGTGGGCGAATTGGTGCGCTTCGTCTGGAGATCCGTCAATGTCGCTTCAATAAGCGGGCACAGCGATTGATCGAATGTCGAGATCTCCCGCAACGTGAGTGCACGGTCGAGCTGGGCAAGCTTTTCTTCAAGAGTTACGGGCGCCGCCGGAACTTTCCCCTGCTGCTCGCCGGGACTTGGGGTTGGCAATGTCAGCCACGGCGCAAGGAAAAGCAAGTCCGCCAGGTGCTCCTCGCAATTTCGCTTCAGGGCCTGCGCCCATCCCTTGATTTCTTCCTTTTCGCCCGCGAACGCCAACGCAATCGCAGTTGCCTGGTCAGTCGCCTTTCTCAGCAAGTCGAACGCCGCGCGCAGACCGGCAGGCGCTTCCGCCAGCTCCTTATCGAGCTTTGTCAGCGCAGCATTCTCGCCGGTCAACCCCAGGAGAACTCTCGCCGTGTCGCGCAGCCCGGCAAAAAGCTGTGGAGTGAATGAACGTTCATCTGCCTGTTCCCGCAGCCCGGATGCGAGGGTCAATAAATGCCCGGCAAGATTTCCGCTGTCCACGCTGGAGACATACAGCGGAAGTAGAGGTCGCATTGTGTGTGTTTCATACCAATTGTAAAAATGTCCGCGATGCCGTTCGAGGCGTTGCATGCCGGAAAGAGCGTCCTGCGTGCGTCGAATCAAGCCGCCAGCCGGGAGATACCCCAAATCGCGGGCCGCCAGATTGGCGAGAAGAGCCAGGCCCATATTCGTGGGCGATGTCCGGGCCGCGATCGCCGGGATGCGCGCTTCCTGGATATTGTCCGGCGGCAGCCAGTTCTCCTGCGCTGTCACAAAGGTTTCGAAGAAGTACCACGTCTTGCGGGCGGTGCGCCCGAGGAATGTCAATTGCGCCTCCGTCAATTCAGGTGTCGTGGAGCCAATCGGTTTGCTGATCCACCATGCAATCCACGGCGCAACGAGCCAGATTCCAAGGATGGGCAGCGCCATGCGTAATTGAGTCGGGTGCAACAGGGCCAGGAGGATGCCACTAAACAGAGCGATGCCTGGTGCGATCCACATGGTGGCATAGAAACCAGATAAGTCTGCACGTTTTGTCCATTCGGAATCGCTTGAAGTTGTCCATTCCAGGAGTCGCTTGCGCGTCACAAGCAGACGCAGCAACGTCCTTCCGATTGCATCGAGGCTGATGTAGGCGTCATAGGGTAGAAATGCGATGGTGAGGAATATCTGGCAGAGTTGCCGTCCGCCTGACCCGGCAGCGGCGCGCAGGTGCATCAACCACGGCAAATCGGACGGCTTGCGAAATACATTGACCAGCGCCGACAACAAGACCGGAAGGGTGACGATCAAAAGGACGAGGATCAAGCCAAGGCTGCCGAGTTCGGGGAAGAGCAGCCAGTTGCCGAGCATCAGGAGCAGTAATGCTATCGGAACGAGACTGCGCCGCAGGTTGTCGAAAATCTTCCACTGCGACAACGCGGAAAGCGGGTTGGCCATGCGGCGGACATCGGCGCCGGGAACGCGCGGCAGCAGCCATTGCGTGATCTGCCAATCGCCGCGAATCCAGCGGTGACGCCGGTCAACATCAACATTGTAGCGTGAAGGATATTCTTCGTAGAACTCCACATCGCTCACGAGGGCGGAGCGCGCATGACACGCTTCCAGCAAGTCGTGACTGAGAACTGTATTGTCCGGAAACCGCCCGTTGATCGCCCGCTGAAAAGCATCCACATCATAAATTCCTTTTCCGACATAGGAACCTTCCTTGAAAACGTCCTGATACACGTCGGATACTTCCCGCGTGTAAGGATCTATGCCCGCATCGCCCGCAAAAAGTCGTACGAACCAGGATCGCCGTGCGCTCGGCAGGCTGACGCCCACGCGCGGTTGCAGAATGCTGTAGCCTTCCGCAACAATTCCTCGCACGGCGTCGAACGTCGGGCGGTTCAACGGGTGGGCCATGGTACCCACGAGCCGGCGCGCGGAATCGCGCGGAAGCTGGGTGTCGGTGTCGAGCGTGATGGCGTATTTGATCGATGGAAGGATGTTTATCTCCCCGACGATGTCGGAAAAACAATCGCGACAGCCGCCCCGCAACAAGGCGTTGAATTGAACGATCTTCCCGCGCTTGCGTTCGTAACCCATCCATAATCCCTCTCCGGCATTCCAGCGCCGGGGGCGTTGGAAAAGAAAGAAGGAGTTTCCGCCATCGGATGGGTATTGACGGTTCAGCATCTCGACGCCAGCCCGTGCCCGCTCTATCAAAGCCCGATCTCCGGACATAACTTCCTCTGGCGCGTCGCGGAAATCCGTCAGCAAGGCGAAATGGAGACGCCGATCCCGATTGGCGAGATAGTGAATCTCCAAAGTCTCGATCAGGCGATCCACGCCTTCCAGGCTCGTGAGCATTGTGGGGACTACCACCATCGTGCGGCAAGCCGGCGGTATGCCGGCAGAATAGTCCAGGCGCGGGAGCAGGCGGGGGGCCACCAGCAGCGTGGAAAGCCAGTTCATCAATGCCACTGCCAGTTGGCTGGCACATAGAAGAAAGACGAGGCTGAAAAGCACGAGTTTCCAACCCCGCATTTCGAGAGTCTGGGCTTCCAGCATGAACCCGAAAGTGGAAAGCAAAGTGAGCGCAGCAATGCCGCCTGCATAGAACGTCAGCGGAAAGCGGTGGATGCCTCGTTCGAGATTCGTCCGCCATGGCCAGCGCACTTTCACCATGCGCTCCAGCATGGGCTGGCCTTTATCTATGAGATAGAAGCCCACATGCGCGGCACGGTCATCGCATCCTTTCTCCCGTGCGCTGCCTGCTGCCAGCTGGATGGCGCGCCTGGCAACGTCGGCTTCCGGCATCTGGCTGTGACGGGCAAGCAATTCGACAGCATGCCGATAGCGATCGCGCGTTGGAAAGTCCATCTTCCTGTAGATGTCCGCCGGGTCGGAGCGCAGAGTCTCCTCTACCACGCTAAGTCCCTCCACGAAATCCTTCCAGTCCATCGCGCTCAGGAAACGGAGGCTGGTAATGCTGTGGCTGACGGAAACCTGGTCGGCAGCCTGATTCTGGGTCTCCATGTTGGTGAGCTGTTCGACTGACGACCCTTGTTCGACAAGCCGCTGCTCGATCCAGTTACGGGCGATGTGCAGCGCCTGACTTTGGAGCGACAACAGCTGGCAGAACTCCGCAACGAACGAACTGGACATGGGGATGTTCGATTTTGCCATGTCCGCCACCACAACAACGAGCAGGGCAGGATTCTTTTCCGCCATCTCCCTCAATCGATCGACCCACATGTTCGCGCGATCACGATCCTCCCGCGCAACGTTCAGACGGGTGGTTACGCGCTGGAGGTTCTCGATCAACCCAAGCCGCAACATGATCGGTATGGCCCACAACTCGCCAAGTTTCAGGGAACTCACCGTTTGATAAGAGGCGATGAAGGCTTTGAGCGGTTCGGCGTCAATCTGAGCATCCACGTGCGAAATCAGTTCCAGCACGATGTCGTAAACGCGCGGAAGCCCTGCTGCAGGGCCGTTCAGGAGCCGCGGCAATTCCAGGCAGTAGCCACGGGGCAGATGCCGCCTCGCCATCTGGATCTGCTCTTCGATGAGGTAGAAGTTGTCGAGCAGCCATTCGGCGGCGGGGCTCACGCGCCTGTTTTGGGTTTTATCCAGCGTCGCGCGATTGAAGCTTCTCAGTATTTCCTGGTTCTTGCGCAATTCGTCCAGCAGACAATTCGCGCCCTTGCTCATGATCACCCGGTGATTGGTTGCGAGAAGTTTGGCATGGCGGGCCAATTGTTCGACAGTGAACAACTCGGCCCGCAATGGCGGCTCGTTCGCCTGCCTGCGCCATCGCGAAGGGCCGGCCATCCAGGTTTGCCAGCGTAGAGTCTCAGTCTCCATGTCGTTCTTTCTTCCCAACCAGTTGCCGAACGTTTCGTGGCTACGCCGCACCGGGGTGGGGTGGCCGTTGATTCCGTAGCAATAAAGTGTGTGCCCAAGTTACGCGAAGTCGCCAGACTCGGCTATGGGGTAAAACCCCACCACAAGAACTATAATGTCACCTTTTGGAGAAAGTCCTGAGTATCGTCGTGCGCATGGTCGTGCTCATGGTTGGCCGCTTTGCGAAGCCACTTGAGTGCCGTTCTGCGCTGTTTAGGCACGCCATCGCCGTGATAGTAGCAAAAACCGAGGCCGAATTGCCCGTCGGCATTGTCTTGTTCAGCGGATTTGCGAAACCATTTCACCGCCTTTGTATAATTACGTACAACACCATGGCCGTCAAAATAGCAAACGCCGAGACCGCACTGCGCCTCGGCATTTCCCTGTTCAGCCGCCTTGCGATACCAGTTGACCGCATTTGTGTAATCCTGTTCGATGCCATCGCCGTAATAATAACAGCAGTATCCGAGGTTAAATTGCCCCTTGGCATTTCCCTGTTCAGCCGCCTTACGATACCAGTTGACTGCATTTGTGTAATCCTGCGTGACACCATCACCGTGATAGTAGCAAGCTGCCAGCTTGCATTGCCCATCGGCATTTCCTTGTTCAGCAGATTTACGGAACCACATGACCGCGTTTGTGTGATTCTGCGCAACGCCGTGGCCGTCAAAATAGCAAACGCCCAGGCTGCATTGAGAAGCGGCGTTGCCGTTACTTGCTTGTTCCAAAAGTGCCTGCATATAAGTTTCAGTACAGGCATCGCGCCACGTCCACACTGTTCCGCATCCGGTCAGTGACATAAGAAGCACTACCACCAGAAGAATGACAAGATACACAAGCGATTTCCATATCAAATGCTTGCAGGTCCTGTTGCTGATAAGTGTTTGGTCGCTCATAGTTTCTCCTCACGCGATCCTGAAATATCCCACGAGGCAGCAATGCAGCGGCCTGACGAAATGCGAGGGCTTGGTGATGCCGTCTCCGGTCGGGGTGCCGATGGACATGGATGC
>CAZASC010000084.1:0-14767 GCA_964487695.1 uncultured Victivallales bacterium | reverse complement strand
AGCGATCCATCTCGCTCTCTTTGAGAAAGCCCTGTTTCACCGCGTCGTAGTACTGCCGGTAGTCGTGATCGTCGACAATTTTCTGGTACGAGTTGCACTCATTGTCCATGCCGCGCTGGACAACAATGGCGGCTGCCTCGGGCAGGGTCTTCACGTAGTGATGGTCCCTGGTTACATTTTCAACCGCGTCGCAATCGGAGACCACGTAGCCCTGGAAATCCCATTTGTCGCGCAGTTGATCCTGGAGCAGGAACTGGTTGGCGCAGGCCGGCACTCCGTTGATCGAATTGTACGCGCACATCACCGATCCTGCTTTACCTTCGGTAACTGCCGCGCGAAAGGCGGGCAGATAGGTGTCAAGCTCATCGTGTTTGCTCACGGCCACATCGTCGCGATGGCGCGAGGGCTCAGGTCCACTATGCACGGCGTAGTGTTTGGGCGTGGAGATGGCCAGGTAATAGCGCGGATCGTTGCCCTGCAAGCCTGTTACGAAGGCAACGCCCATGCGCCCAGAGAGAAACGGATCCTCGCCGTAAGTCTCCTGGCCGCGGCCCCAGCGCGGATCGCGGAAAATATTTATATTGGGGGCCCAGAAATCAAGACCTTCCATCATATTGCTGTGCCCCTCTTTCACAGCACGCGCATGTACGATGCGCCCTTCAATGCCGATCGCATGAGACATTTCATGAATGGCTGCCGTATCGAAGGTTGCCGCCAATCCCACCGGTTCGGGAAACTCGGTGATCCCGCCGGTGGCCACCCCATGCAATGACTCGTTCCACCAATTGTAGGCCGGAATGCCGAGCCTCGTAACGGCGCGCGACTGATTGACCATCTGCGAAGCCTTCTCTTCAAGCGTCATGCGCCCGACCAGATCGGCGGCTCGCGTTTCGGCCGGAAGAGTAGCATCCAGGTAACGCGGCTGGCTGCCTTGCGCAACGGCCGAAGGGACGAAGAAAATCTGCCAGCCGGCAATAGCAGATAACAACAATAAGACGTAAAGGGCGGTGTTCTTCATATTTCTCCTCATTCCGCGCGCAGAATGCAATCACTGACAAAGCTTTCCGTTTCCATGCGGTTATGCTCAGCGCAGTTCCGCACTCTCCGTGACTGCCCTCGACTGGATCGTAGATGACGCGGCGGTCAAGCCCGGGGCTCTTGCCGTGACGGTGATCGGGCCACTCTGCCTCGATGTGCGCACAATTACGAGTGCTCGTCCTCGAAACATCTTGCGGCGATCCCCTTGGTACGACGCGCCGTCCTGTCCGTCGCCGTTCCCGACAGCTGCAATCACACCGGGACCATTGAGCGAGAATTGAACTTCCCCGTCAGCCTGTGGCTGAACATTTCCTTGAGCGTCGACCGCCTCGACTGTCACAAACGATAGGTCCTCCCCATCAGCTTGAACAACTGCCCTACCTGGCGTCAGGCGAAGACCGGTCGGGGCACCGGTGGTATTGAGTAAACTCTCAGCCACTTCGCGGTCTCCACGGATACCCACAGCCTTTAACGTGCCCGGTGCGTACGGGACGGAGAAGATTGCCTTGAATTCCTGCTCACGTCCTGTTGCTTTCTCACCGATCAGTTTGCCATTCAGGAACATTTTCACCTTCTCCGTACCGGAGTACACTTCGACTTGCAATTCCTTCCCTTCCTGCCCGTGCCAGCTCCAGGATGGGATCGTGGGATAGGTGGCCCAGCCCAAGGCGATAACCTCTTTGCCTTCTGGGTTGGGTAAACGGACTGTGGCATAGACGCGGTCGCCACCATTCCATAAGATGTCTCGGTAGTAAGACTGCGGTTTCCTGTACCCGGTCAGATCGAGATCTCCGCTCACCGCCGCGTGCCACGGGTATCCCGGAAATATCGCCCCGAGGGCTGCCATCATATTGGGATCGGGTTTGCTAGTATCCGCAGGAGGCGCGAGGGACCCACCATTGATCAATCCCGTGAACATCTTGTCGACAGCCGTAGGGTTCAGCATCCCTCCTATTAGTTGCTCCGCGAATCTAGCCTGCTCGGGAGTTCCATAAGACGAGGCACCGATCCCAGATTCTCCCAAATAGTCCATCGCAGTCCACGTAAGATCTCCGAGCACGTAGGGATTATCCTGCGAGATTTTCCATAACGGAAACGCCTTCGCAGGATATGATTCGGTGGTTAGCATGATACGCGATGGCAATTGTTCGTGGTCTGACGAATAGCTCTGGAGAATGTTGTAGTTATAGCCAGTAATATCCAAGAGTGAGAAAACGGCTCGCGCGTTGGCTGCCGTTGTGTTTCCAGGAAATGCCAGTGTCAAGGGGCGGGTGCTATCGATTGAGCGCACTTGATCCGCTAGCTGCTTCGCGATTACTTGGCCTTTTTCAATCTCCAGGTCGGGAATTTCATTACCGATCCCCCAGATCACGATCGAGGGATGGTTGCGATCACGAAGCACCATTGCCGAGATATCCCGTTTCCACCACCCATCGAAATCGCTGGCGTAATCGAACTTAACTTTATGCACCTTCCATACATCGAAGGGTTCATCGAGAACCAGCAGACCAAGCCTGTCGCAGGCATCTAGAAACGCAGAGGACGGCGGGTTATGAGCAGTTCGGACAGCGTTGTCGCCTGCAGCCTTGAGTAGCTCGACTCTACGCTCCTCTGCCCGGTCAAAGGCAGCAGCACCAAGTGGTCCATTGTCGTGGTGTACGCTGCCACCATGAAGCTTGATCGGAATACCGTTCAGAAGCAGACCCTTATCTGCTGACCACTCAAGCGACCGGATGCCGAAGGGAGTCACAACCTCATCGATGAGTTTCCCGTCTTTTCGAACCTGGGAAACTGCGGAATACAAAGCTGGCGAATCTGGCGACCACAGTGAAGGACTCTTCACTTCGATCTTCTGCGCCGCCTCAGCTTCGTTCCCCGGTGCAATGCTTAGCGCTGACTGCGCTGCTCCGACTTTTCTCCCAGCCTTGTCAAATAACGTCGTCTCAATACTTACGCCGTCCTGCTGGGTCGACTCGTTTGCTACAAGTGTATGAACAGACACCATCGCCGCAGTACTCGAGACCTCGGGGGTAGCGACAAAAACTCCCCAATGTGCCACATGCATCGGATTCGTTATGATCACGCGGACGTGCCGATAGATCCCCGAACCGCTATACCAGCGGCTATTCGGCTGGGCTGAGTTATCGACCCGCACAGCCAGCACGTTTGCACTGGAAAAGTTTAGCCCTGGAGTCAGATCAAATGTAAACGCGGTATAACCACTGGGATAGGATCCCAATTTGCGGCCATTCAGGTAAACAGTGGCGTCTCGGTATACTCCGTCGAACTCAACGCTAACGCACTTTCCCTTCCAATCAGCCGGGGCGTTGAATGTCTTGCGATACCACCCCACACCGGCCGGGAAGAACCCTCCGCCTCCTCCACTCAGACTGTCCTTATCTGGTTGACCCTCGATGCTCCAATCGTGGGGCAGGTCTATGATTCGCCAGGAAGAATCTGCAAACGAGGAAGACTCCGCTCCGCTCGGGTCGCCAAGCAGGAACTTCCACCCAGCGTCTGCCGCGAGTACAACTCTGGGGGCCATCGAACTCTCCGCGCCCAAGCGGACCGCAAAGAGCAATGCAATGACTGCAGCACAACAAGTAAATATGTGACGGAAATGACACTTCACGAATTTTCCCTTTCGCGATCTTCTCGCCATGCGTAACCTCTTGATTCAGCCGTTACCATGTTCACAAGACGATGTTTGAATCCAGATTCAACGCCTCCGCAAGCTGTCGTACAAACCAAATCGTCTCCCGTGCTTCCTGGAGTGGACGATCGATTTGTTCTGCATCGTAGAGTCACTCGGAAGCCTATACCTCACGACAAACGCGGCGGTGCCATGACCTTGGAAGAACTGCGCAACCGCATTGGAGTCAGGGTCAATAAAAAGTCCCACATAGGATTCTTCGGGAAAGATCATAATCTTGGCACCTGTCATCTCATCATTTCGCCGGAGTCGCTGTAAAATCACCGCTAACCGCAAATGGCTCGACATTCACATCGCCCTTGATGTTGCCGGAATCGTCGAGCGCGCCGGTATAGGTCACCGTTAAATCCGTTCCATTGTAATCAGAGTTATACTGAAAAGTAATCTTCTTGTTGTCCACCTTCCCAACGATCTTCACATCCGCGTCGTTTACTCTGCAAGTTCCAGACAGTTTCCTCTCGCTCTGCACAAGAGCACACGGCGTATCGGTTTCGGTTCCGGAGATAACGCTATGAAACTTCCACCGTCCCGTGATGTCCGTCGGTCCAGAAGCAAGAACGGATGTAGCCGCGAAAACTAACAACGATGCAACAAGACACTTCTTCATGGATTGGTCTCCTTCACCTGAGTGTGATTTACGCACATGGAATAACATTTTGCACCATATGCGTAAATCCGAAAGAAAGGTCCGAATTACAAAGCGCCAATTGCCAGCAATGCAAACAATCACCGATTGTTATTCGACCTTTGGTAAGTGTTTACGCGGATCATTGGATCTTCAACCCGCGCTTGAACGCTCGCTCCGTCGCACTCCTTTCAGCAGAGAGTGCGGCGCGACGGCTAACTCTGCCATTACACAATTAGAATCACTCTGACAGTAACCGAGCCTAAGAACGAGTCGTCGACATAGCTCCCCCGGCACTCACGTATAGCTTGTGGCAAGAATTTCACGCAATGCCGTAGTTCCTTGTTTCAACTTTGACGCATCCCGTCTAAAACTGCAGACGAAGTGCAAACTGAATCTGACGCGGAGTGTAACCAGTCGTGATGGAAGTGAGTTCCCCAAAGGTTTGGGAGGTCATCGAAGAATCCGGAGCGGAGAACGTTGCCATATTCAGGACATTGTATGCTTCCGTCCTGAATTGGAGCTTGACCATTTCTGGTAAGTCAAAGTCCTTGAATAGGCTGACATCCAAATGCCGAGTATTGGGCCCCTCGTATTGGTACCTTCTTTCGTTGCCAAGAGTACCAGAAGCCTGGGAGCTAAACGCATCGGTATTAAAGAACTTCTTGGTGCCGGGGTTCGACAGTTTGACCTTGCCGCTTACATTCGGGCGGTCCCCACTTCGTCCAGATAGCGTATTGGATATGCTGGTTCCATTAATCACAGTGAACGGTAACCCAGTTCCCCACACTCCCAAAGCGTTTGCTTGCCACCCCTTCTCAAGCAATGCCCTGCGGCCAGTCGAAGATTGCCCTAGCGGCAACTTGTACTGAATTGTGGCATTGAAGTGTTCACGAATATCGATTGAACTGTTGCCCTTGTCGATCATGGCAGATTGACTCGGAACCGTTCCAAATCCGTCGTTCATAAGGGAGCAGAAGAACGGGCAGGCATTGTCCAGTGCGTGGGCATATGTGAAATTAGCACTGGAGCTAAAGCCGTATCTGCTCTTGTGCAAATAAGTGGCCTGCATTGCGTTGTAGGTTGACGACCCACCATCCGCTATTTCCGCGATTTGGTCCAACTCCGGATCCTTCGAATAGTATGGTCGGAGCGAGCTGTAGTCCTGTGCTGTATTTGGGGGTGGGGCGTTTACATCCGGGAACTGACGCGTTAGCTGCCGGCCTAACGCTCCGACATAAGAAATCGAAATGTCGTCATGATGGGTTAAGCTTCTGTCGATGCCGAGGTTAAACTGTTCCATGTACTGATTTCTGACGTTCGGTTGGCGCATGCCTCCGATGGAGCCTTTAAGCTTGGTCGTACTGGGTGTCGAAGGAGTCGGGTATCCGTTTATGAATTTCGAATAGCCGACAGGACAAGGACTTGACATGCCACAGGACCCATAAGAATAGTTGTTCGGGGGGCTGATAAACAGATTCTCATCCGAAGGATAGAAATAGACCATTCCAAATCCACCGTGGATGGAAGTCGACTTGTTAGGCGACCAGTTGAATCCCAGTCTTGGACCAACACTTCTCTTGTCTGCATTTACATTGGCAGAAGCCGACACACCGTTCTGGCCTGGAAGGAGCAAAGCTCCGGTCTTAAAATCGAAGTTAGCCAACAGATTGTTGGTTTCCGTGGGCTCCCCAAAGAGATCATAGCGCAATCCAGTGGTGATGGTGAGATTGGGAAGCGCCTTCCATTCGTCGCTGACAAACGCTTCCTCTGCCCACGTACGATAGTGAGGAATCGTCAAAAAGAGGTCGCGCGAAGTAGTAACAAATGAACCGGTCACGAGAGAGGGTAGGTCCATGAAAACCCACATACCGAGATTATAGGTAAACATTGCCTGCTCGATATGGCGGCGTATGATGCCAGCGCCTGCGGTGATGGCATGGTTTTTATGGGTCCAGTTGAAGGTACCGTTATAGTCGAATGCTTCTTGTGTGGATAGGCCTGGATGGTTATAGGAACTATCTCCCAATGACGCCGTTGACAAGACGATTGCATTGGAAATTCCACTCGAAGACTGCCCGATGCCGGGTACATTGATGCCCGGTTGCCCAAAAGCGGTGTTGACTGCAACATCGTTGTCGAGACTAAGCACCCGAGTATCGGCGAGTGAATAGCCTCCCTTCAGTAAAAGAGAGGCTTTCGGTCCGAAGTTGTGAAGGTATGACAGTGCAGTTCCAGTGCCGTTCATCTTGGAAGTCGCTGCCAAGTAACTTGCCTCTGGGTGAACAATAATTCCATATTCCTGCACCGCAGGAAATGGATCTGCCATGGTATTCTCTTCCCTGTTGATGCTGAAACGGCCAAAAACTTTATCGCTTTTTCCAATCGTTCGATCGATGCGCACATCGCCGACATTGGAGGAATCTCTATTTGGGGCAGATGCCAAGTACTGATGTGTGCCGACATTAGGCAACGGATAGAGCTTGAAGTAGGCGAGGCCTGCTTGATCGATCTGGCTGGCGGCTAATTTTGACCCCCCAACCTGATCGGAAAAGTCTCCAGGGTTGTTGTGTTCATAAGCGGTAGGAACGGTGTAAAGCGTGGGAATTGGTCCTTGGACGAGTCGGAAGCCCTCATAGTCCGCGAAGAAGTACGTCCTCTTTCCCCATATTGGTCCACCGACATTGCCACCGAACTGATTCTGGCGAACTTCAGGTTTGCGCGCCTGCAAACCGAACTGATAGGGATATGTGTCCAGTTTATCGTTGCGGAGATATTCAAACACTGCCCCATGGTAATGCTTGGTTCCCGCTTTGGAGGAAATTGCAAATACGCCGCCCAGGGCGCCGCCCAGTGACGCTGGATAGGAACTGGCGACAATCACTGCGCCACCAACTGCATCCACAGAAGGATGGATAGGCATGCCGACAAAGCTGCGCTCGTTGTCGTCAATGCCATCATATGTAATGTTGTTGAAGTACTCCATCTGTCCGCCAACCGAAACAGACGTTGAACTGTGCTGTGCGCCAGCTGTCGTCGTATTGGCAGAGTTATTGCTATTGCCTTCGTTGGCTCCAGCAGTCAGTTGCGCGGAGTTCACAACATTCCGCTGGTTCGCCGGAATGTCCTCCATCTCTTTTCCACCGAGTTTGGTGCCGGCTTTCGATACCACGCTATCGGCTTCTCCCTCCGTCAACTGCGCGGAGTCGCCTGCCTCCATCCGGATCGTGCTTGTCGCCGTATCGCCTGCCACTAAGGGTAGTGCGCGAAGATAGAATAGCTTATAGCCGTCCTTGCGGGCTTCGAGCCTGTAATTTCCGGCGGAAATATTCGAAAGTTCGAAGTGCCCCATTGGGTCGCTGACCACTTGGAGCTTCACATGCGTTGAGAGGTTTTCAATAGCGATGGACACCCCGTCCAGGGGCTTGCCCCCAGAAAGCGCCTGGCCAGTCAAACCCGCTGATGCCGCGTCCGTCTTTGTCTGACCTGCAGCAGCGTACAACTCTAGTGAGAGGCAGGGCAAAACGAATAGAAACGCAAGGACACATGCTAAAACGCCAAACGTGCGAGAACTACAGCGCGTTCCAGACGAAGATTGCTGGAAACGGCTTTCCAGAGAATGAGACGGCACGAGAGGAGAGGCTGACGCCCATTTGGCTGCGGTACCGACACCCTTCGCAGCCTCCTGCGGTTTTGCTTGGAAGCAAACAAAATGCTTAATCTGTATCACTGGTCATCCTTTGATCCTTAAATTAACGTGGTGACTAAAGCAGCCAAAGCCATCCGCTTTTGCCACCTGCACCAAATCACTCACCCGGCCTTCTCGGCTTTCTGAAAGTCTTAAAGGGCGGTGGGACAATTATCCCGCGCTCGGTGAGAGATTCTTGAGTCGCTAGAAATGTACCGGCTGGCCGGTATCCTTGTCAAGGGGGACTTCGCGCCGGAGCAAAAATAGACCACTTCACGGCGCGGTAGCGCGCAACGTGGCGGTGCGACGATTGGCTCCGGACTGACCTTGCCCCCACCACACGTATCCCTTAGGCATTGCGTCAAAAGAAGTTGACGATTTTATCGACACCGCATTGAATAAGTCATGCGCAGTCAGCCAGCCGCCAGGCAGATAGAATCTCGGGCCTGATATACAGGAGGAAGACCTCCTGATTATGATCTCCCGCTAAACGCAAATCATTTTTGCCTGATCGCATTGAACTCGAAACCAGCATATCGACGATTAGCTCGATTGAGATTCAGCAGGAACTCTGGAACTCCAGCTGTTTGCACCTGACACCGCGAGTCCCTTTCAGTGACTCGCGGTGTGTGCATGGATAATAAGCGGGGCCGATCGGTTTCTATATGAAGACTGGGAACAGAGCGTCGAATATCCTCCCAAGCAGCTGTTGAATGGCGCTCTCCGATAGGCGTTCCGGTTCGAAATGACTTTCGAGCATTAATCCCGAAACAATGCCCGCTAACGCAAGGATTGAAAGATCAGCACAGGTTTTTTGCTCTCCTGCTAAATTCCCGAAGATCAGACGAAAGAGTTCGTCATCATTGGTAGGAATGGTCATTTCGAGCGCTTTCCGCAGTCGTTGTTTCGAATCGGGGTGGCGCAACGAAAAGAGTTTGAATTCCAATGTCAAAATTGACCAAGCTTTGTCGTGCACAAGTCCAACGTAGAATTCGCGAAACGCGACTAATCGCTGTTTACGATTGCCACATTTTGCGATAATCCGCCGTACGCGATCAACGTACTGTTTGCTACGATATTCAAAGAGGGCAAGGAACAGATCCTCCTTACTCTTGAAGTGGCCATAAAGCGCCCCTTTAGACCTACCTGCCGAGGAAGCAATTTCTGCCAACTGCGCCCCCTCGTAGCCATCTCGCACAAAGAGTTCTTCGGCCGCTTCGAGCAGCCTCTCCTGGGTTTCCAGGGTCCGGCGTTGATTTTTATTCAAACTTTCAATTCGCATCGTCTCCTATTAAACCACCCGGCTTTGGCATTGCGGTACACCGACCACCCGGTATATTCTAATTGCGCGTCCTCGCCTGTACGGAATATTGCAGAGTCCAGATGTATCGACTCCACAATCGCCGATACTGCGCCGCTCGCAAAGTCTCGGAAACGGGAAACGGATATGACGATTCAGCGCTTAAGGAAAAGTGTGACTTCACCGGCCTAAGTAGTTGGAGATGGGCTCAAGGTGAAAAGGATGGTGGCTTTTGCCGATTGAAGCTGTTTCCGAATGGAAGCCGAAGTTCAACCCATGGTTGATCGCAGTGGTTGTCGCCATGGCGGCCTTCATGGAGGTTCTTGATACCAGCATCGCGAATGTGGCGCTGCCGCACATCGCCGGAAACCTCGGTGCCAGCCTGGACCAGGGAACGTGGGTACTGACGACATATCTGGTGGCAAATGCAATCGTGCTTCCCATCACCGGATGGATTACCAGCGTCATGGGGCGCAAACGGTTCTTTTTGATCTGCATAGCCATGTTCACGACGGCGTCGCTTTTGTGCGGCATGGCACCTAGTTTTGGCTTCCTCCTATTCGCGCGCGCTATT
This sequence comes from uncultured Victivallales bacterium, assembly GCA_964487695.1. Lineage (GTDB taxonomy): Bacteria > Verrucomicrobiota > Kiritimatiellia > UBA8416 > CAZASC01 > CAZASC01. The sequence goes on along the minus strand of CAZASC010000084.1, from coordinate 4,829 downwards.
CAGGGCGCTGGAGGAGGCGGCATGCAACCGATGGCCCAGGCTATTATGGCCGACTCCTTTCCGCCCAAACTGCGCGGACTTGCCTTTGCACTGTTTGGCATCACGGTTATCGTTGCACCCGCACTCGGTCCTACATTGGGCGGCTGGATCACGGATAACTACTCATGGCGCTGGATCTTTCTTATCAACCTCCCGGTTGGCGTGATGGCCCTTTCTCTGATCTCGCAGTTAGTTGAAGATCCTCCCTTTCTGAGACGCTTTAAAGCGGGCGAAATGCGATTAGACTATGTCGGTTTGTCGATGCTGGTTCTGGGGATCAGTGCGCTACAGATCATGCTCGACAAGGGACAGGAGGACGACTGGCTTGCCTCTCATTTCATCGGAACACTCGCGGTGGCCGCCGTCGTTTGTCTCGCGTTCCTGGCGATCTGGGAATGGCATGAGAAGAATCCGATCGTCGATGTGCGACTATTCAAGTCCTTTAATTTCGCAACTTCTTGCATGATGATGTTCTTTGCTGGAATTATCTCTTTCACGTCTGGCGTTTTGATGCCCCAATACCTCCAGTCGTTCATGGGGTACACGGCGCAAAGTGCCGGTCTTGTCGTCTCGGCTGGGGCGGCGATCATGCTTGTGATGATGCCTCTGGCGGGTATTCTGACGGCCTGGGTTCCAGCCAAATACCTCATGGCCTTCGGATGGCTGGCATCCGCTCTTGCAATGTATTGGTCGACACGCGTGTTGTCGATGAACATCAGCATCGGAACGGCGGCGCTGATGATGATGATTCAGTTTGCCCCAATCGCCTTTATCTTTGTCCCTGCGATTACTGCTTCCTATCTCGGCCTGCCACAGGACCGCAGCGATACTGTCTCAGGACTAACGAATTTCATGCGCAACATCGGAAGCAGTGTAGGTACGTCTCTTGTTGTGACTGTGCTGGCACGGCGCTCACAGTTCCACCTCGCTCGCATGGCAGATCACACCTCTATTGGTGATGCAGGCTTTGTCGACCAGATCCAGGGGCTTGCGTACGCTTCGCATGTCCAGAGTGCAGGAGTTGGAATGGCCGACGCGCAGAGTGGCGCATTGACTCGAATTTACCAGCTCGTCGTAGCGCAGGCCTGGACACTCTCCTACAACGACGCCTATTTCCTCATGGGAGCAGCATCGGTAATCATGCTGATCTTGTCTTTCTTTCTCAAAACCAATGATCCAAGACATACGGAGCAACATGCAGCACATTGATCAGATCCAAAAGCCTGTGAGAGCAGAAGCCAGAGTCGCTTGCGTTTTGCTCGCGCTGGCATATTCCGGCGGAATGATTTCCGCTCAGCAAGCTCCGGCGCCCCAGGCTCTCTCCCTGCCTGCATCGGGGCGCATTTCGCTTGGGCAGGTCAGCGCCCAACAAACAACGCTGCCAGCGGGTTCCAGCGTCATTCAGCCATCCGTGATGGTTACCGGGAACTATCAGGGAAGCGTTCCCGACGCAGCGGTCGAAAGCGGTCCATTGCGCCTCTCGATGGGCGATGCTATCAAGCGGGGATTGCAGGCAAATCTGGGCGTAATTACTTCCGATGTCACCTCCGCGACAGTGCGAGCACAGCGGCTCCAGGTGCTTAGTCAAATGCTTCCGCAGATTACTGTAAGCGCAACTGAGAGCGTGATGCAGGTCAACACGGCAAGCTATGGATTCAACACCATTTCGGCTGCCATCCCGGCGATGATTGGTCCGTTTCAATACGTGCAGGCGCAAGCGAACTTCAACTGGAACGCACTGAGCTTCACGAATCTTCGCAATGTTCAGGCAGCCAACGCAGTGAACCACGCCACGCAGTTGAGTGGGCATGATGCACGCGAACTTGTTGTTCTCGCTGTGGGTGGAACTTACCTGCAGGTTGTCTCGGCTGCTGCACGCATCGAGTCGCAACGCCGCCAGGTGGAGTACGCACAGGCGATCTATGATCGAGCGAATACACAGCTAACTGCAGGAACCAACACACGTGTCGATCTGACGCGAAGCCTCGTTCTGCTACAGTCCGAGCAGGAGCGCATGCTCTCGCTTGAGGGTGACTACGAGCAACAGAAACTTGCCCTTGCACGCGTGATCGGTTTGCCCCAGAGCACGGAAATTGTTCTTACTGAATCTTTGAAACCCAAAGAGCTTCAGGTTGCCGACGAAGCGGATGTGTTGCATGCTGCGTTCGAGCAACGCTGGGACCTGCACTCCGCGGAGGCTCAGCGATCGGCCGCCGAACGAGCGGTCTCCGCAGCTCGCGGCGAACGACTCCCGTCGATCTCCTTCAATGGAAACTACGGAGTCAGCGGAACCCACCCAAATGAGTCGCATGGAAATTTTGTGGCACAGGGATCGATCAACATTCCTATCTTCGATGGCGGCAGAATCAGCGGTGATATTCGGCAGGCTCAGGCGACTTTGCGCCAGCGACAGGCCGAGTATAACGATCAGAAGGAAAAAGTCGAACAGGATGTACGCAATGCTTTGATTCAACTCCGCGTGGCTGTGGGGCAGGTTAAGCTCGCTGAATCCAATCGCCGGTATGCACAAGAGACTCTCGCCCAGTCAAGGGATCGTTTCGAAGCTGGCGTGACCAGCACTGTCGAAGTTGTCCAGGCCCAACAACAGGAAGCCAGTGCGGAGAATGACTATATCTCGAGTCTCTTCGCCTGGAACCTTGCGCGGCTCAGCCTGGCGCGAGCGACGGGGAACGCAGAGACTGAGGTGAATACTCTTTTCCCGGGCGAAAAACACTAATCACACAAGACAGATAGGCAAGGAGCTTCCGATGAATGCAGAGCAGAATCCACAGGAACCGCAAACGGCGGAAAAAGACCAGCAGATGACGCAGAACGGCAAGCGCAAGCAGAACATTACTATCTTTCTTGTTGTGCTGACGGTCGCGGCGTTGAGCGCTTTTGGTTACTGGTTGCACACCCGGCAGTTTGAAGAGACGGACGATGCCCAGATCGACGGTAATCTCAGTCCGATCGGCACTCGCGTCGACGGCACGGTGCTGAAGGTCTACGTACAAAATAACCAGGTCGTCCATGCGGGCGACCCGCTGGTAGATCTCGACCCTAGCGACAACCAGGTGAGGCTCGATCAGGTGCAAGCTCAGTTGGCTTTGGCGCAAAGCGTGTTGTCAGGCGAGCGCCCGAATGTGCCCATTACAGAGGTGCAGAATTCAACCAACATCCTCGGAGCAAAGGCAGAGGTCGCCAGCGCCCAGGCAGCAATTGCCGCAGCAGAGCGCGACCGCGATCAAGTTGCGGCACAGGTACTCCAACAGGAAGCTGCAAACACGCGGGCGCAGAATGACGTTCAACGCTACAAATTGCTGGTTGCCAAGCAGGAAATCTCGAAGAGCGATTACGACCAATATGACTCAACCGCCAAGCAGCAGGCTGCAAGTCTCCAAGCAATAAAGTCAGCCTTATTGGCTGCTGAACGGACGGTTGACCAGCGGAAAGCACAGTTGGATCAAGCAAAAAGCAGGTTGGTGCAGAACCAGGAGAATGCGGCTCCGCAAATGTTGATTCGTCAAGCCTCTGTAGCGCAGCAACAAGCGAGTCTTCAGGGTGCCAAAGCGCAATTGGAGCAGGCCCAGCTGAACCTCGGCTACACGAAGATTGTGGCTCCTATTGACGGCGTTGTAATGAAGCGCTCTGCCCAGATAGGAGCGCGTGTGTCGATTGGTCAACAGATTTTGACCATCTCACAAACAGGAAACTTGTGGGTTACCGCGAATTTCAAGGAGACGCAGCTTCTACATATGAAGACAGGCCAGCCCGTCACGGTCCATGTAGATGCCCTCGATAGAGATTTCACCGGATCGGTTGAAACGATCGGTGGTGCAACGGGCTCGATCGCAAGCGTATTGCCTCCAGAGAATGCGACTGGCAATTTCGTTAAAGTCGTCCAGAGGATTCCCGTGCGGATCAAGATCAATCCCAGCCAGGAAGGGCTTGATCAACTTCGTCCAGGAATGTCGGTGGAACCGAAGGTCCAAGTTCGGTGAGGCGCAAACGCCATCCGATTCGCCTCTCACCACACACAATGTTAGCTGCGCGATGATCGCCGCATATTGAGTCAGTTCGTGGCCACATTTTGTCAGCTCCTCCAACAAGGCGTAATGGGCAAAGGCGAAGAGATGCAGTGTTGTTCGCGTGGAACAATGTGATGGACCGAGCGGTGATTTGGAGATGAGCTGGGAGACTAGTACGAATGGGCGGAAAGAGCAGGGCCCCACACGCAAGCGATGGCACACACAAGCTAGCGGCAGCGACGATTTCCCTTCTTGCAGGGAAGTGGACCATAGGAATCATTCTCGTTTTGGCAGACGGTAAACAACGGTTTACTGCGCTTCAACGCCTTCTCCGAGGAGTTTCGCACCATGTGCTGACCAAAGAGCTGAAGCGACTTCAGGCGCATGGGATCATTCTCCGAACGGTTTACCCAACAACGCCACCGAGTGTCGAATATGGTCTCACCCATTCCGGCGCCGCACTGTATGTGGTTCTACACGCAGCGTCGGAATGGGCAGCACGCTACCTGGATAAGGCTCCATCTTCAGATGGAAAGCCAGAGATTACCAGGTAATTGCTGGGAGCGGAGCGGTTCATTTGGGGCGTAAATGATAATACGGTGCGTTCTTCCCAAGTAGTTCGATTGCAGGTAACATCTCTTCCATTCAACAGGCTTTCGCCTGTTTCCTTTGTCGATAAGGAACGAATTCTCATTTGTACGACGTAAGCAAAACAATATGCCAGCTTGTTCGCAGTGGAGACTGGCAATCTGGCTTCACCGA
>CAZASC010000083.1:13386-14908 GCA_964487695.1 uncultured Victivallales bacterium | reverse complement strand
CTAGTCCACGTCCCGGCACATCTGCGGCATTGATCTTTGTTAAGTGAACAAGGTCTTCCTTATTAGCGTACCCGTAAAGAAGATATCCCATTGCATCTATAGTCTTCCTCTTCGTCGTCTGTTTCAGAGTGTTCCAAAACTCGTCAGTTAAGAAACTCCGGTAATCAGCGCCTAACAGGCGTGTCGTCGTTACACGGAGTACCGTGTCCGACACACACAACGTTCAACATAGTGCTCACCCCGTCGGGTTCGCAAATGTTGAAGGCGGACGTTAGGTTTCAGAGTGCGGTATTGGGGCAATGTCTGTATATTTATTTCTGCTGAAAAATATCGGCTACAGAATACGAAAATGCCCGGCTTATGCTCTGTAGCCGCGGTTTGTGACCGCAGATTCAGTTTTGTTCAGCAGAATCTAAAGTGACGATCAAGCCTGACTTTGTTCTATTGTCTGCTCGTCAGTCATTGCCGCTTGGCGCAAAGTCATGTTCAAGATCGATAATAGCGACTTCGGCAAGCCCGCTATTCTCACTTGTATCCTCTTTTCTTCGCTTCCTTGAGGATGCTTTCTGTCGAGCTTGCGCCAATTCGCGTCGCACCTGCGTTGCAGGCTGCCAGCATTTCGTCCAGAGTCCTGATTCCGCCAGCCGCTTTGATCCCGACGGACAGTGGACAATGTCTTCGCATCAACTTCAGATGGTGTTCTGTGGCGCCTTTGCAAGCGTGCATCCCGTTGTTCTGCTTCACAAAACCGAAACCGGTCGAAGTCTTTACAAATGCGACAGGAATGGACGAACATATTTCGCACAATCTGACGATGTGCCGATCCTCAAGATAATCGTTCTCGAAAATCACCTTTAGAATCCCACCGTTTCTGACGACGACGCGATTGACAGCTCTGATTTCGCGGGAAACATATTTCCAGTCCCCGGCGAGCGCCTTTCCGATGTTGATGACCATGTCTATCTCACTTGCACCGGCGCAGACTGCCGATTCAGCCTCCATCGTCTTGATGAGGGTTGCGCTGTTTCCATGTGGAAACGAGATGACAGAGCATACGCCGACACCCGATCCTTTCAGCGCCTTGCATGCGAGTGGAATGGCGTACGACTTTACGCAGACTGTTGCCACATGCCACTTCTTTGCCAGTCTACATCCGGCAACGATGTCCTTATCGGTCAGCGTCGGATGTAGCAGCGCGTGATCAATCATGCCGGCCAGCGATCTCAGGTTCATTGAATTAGACATGGAAATTCCATTTACATCAACTTGTTTAAACTGCGAAGAACAACCCGTCCGATTGTCTGGAGACTGTCGGGGCTGACTTTGTCGAGGGTATCTTCGGGCGTATGCCAGTAATCGTTCAGTCCGGGTTTGGAGCCAAATTCAAAATCTATAATATCAATTGCCGGCATGCCGGCTTTCAGGAATGGAACATGATCGTCCAGCATGCTTCCCTGATATAAAGAGAACTTATCACGTGATTTATCTTCTCTCGCCGAATCCAGAACGAGACTGGCAAGTG
>CAZASC010000083.1:0-13286 GCA_964487695.1 uncultured Victivallales bacterium | reverse complement strand
GCCAACGACATTTCGAAATGTCGTTTTGCCGCTGACCGTGTCGGTGGTAAATTCGTCAATAGCCGGCTCAATGCCGATTGCTTTCAGTTTACCGGCAATGTAGGTGGCCGCCTTCTCTGCGCCTTCCGTTCCAGAAACTCGAGGGCCAATGGCAATGAAATCGGCGACCTCTTTGAACGCGTTGGAACCGTTGAACTGTTGCGGGTCAAAAATGTTTTGCGCGGCGGTTGCCGATGGTTCGAAAGGTGAAGCACCGGTCTTTTGCATATGCGGCAGCATGCGTCCAAGCGCCAATCTGGATCCAGGAAAGCGGATAGCCACAAGCACAACCGCCATTATGAGAATCAGGGCTGTAAGCGCGAAACGCGCTCTGCCATTGCGTTCATTGTACTGCGGATTGTTGTTCGAGGAACTTTTCACTACTCTCCGCCGAGTCCCAGAATGCCAAGAATGCGGTCAAGGTCATCGTTGGAATAGAAATCTATTTCGACCAAGCCCTTTGCTTTCTTCCCGTTGGCGTATGTACTTGATGGAGTGACTCTGACACTTGTTCCGAAATAATGATGAAGTTTGTCGGAGATGCCTTTCAGGTGTATGGCAGGGATGTCGTCGCGCGAAACACGCGGTTTGCGTGGAACCTGCCTGACCTTTTCAATCAGTTTCTCCAGGTTGCGAACGGAAAGACCTTCCTTGACGGTTCGCCGCGCAATGAGGGTTTGTTCGTCGGGAATTTCCAAGCCGACGAGGAGCTTTGCGTGACCCGCCGACAGGTCGCCGTTTGTCATCATCTGCTTCACTTCCGCCGGGAGGGCGAGCAGACGCAGTGAGTTTGCGACAGTTGCGCGCGCTTTCCCGACGCGCTCCGCGATCTGTTCCTGGGTGAGGCTGAATTTGGTCGCCAACACCTGGTAGCCTTCCGCTTCGTCGAGAGCGTCGAGATCCCTGCGCTGTAGATTTTCGATAAGAGCCAGTTCGAGAGATTGACCGTCGGCGATGTTCATCAGTATTACCGGCACTTCCGAAAGGCCTGCGATGACGGAAGCCCTGAGCCGACGCTCGCCGGCTATCAATTCATATCCGTCGTGCGTGGACCGGACAAGCAGAGGCTGTAACACGCCGTGCTGCCTGATTGAATCGGCCAGGTCGGTCAGCGCCTGCTCGTCAAAACTATGGCGGGGCTGCAAGGTGTTCTTGCGGATTCGCTCAACGGGGATTTTCAGGACTCCCGCGCCAGGCTGCTGTGCCTGTGCTTGTGGCGATGCGTTGTCTTTGATAAGCGCGCCCAATCCCCGTCCTAAACCATGTTTTGTGGCCATTTCTCAGTTCCTTCCAGGAGTTCCATGAGGGTACGGAACCGCGCTCTTGCCAGCCGCTGAGCCCCGAGGCTTGGAACTTCTCGTTTCGGCGCAAACCTGCGCCTCAAGACCGCCGCCTTCTTCGACAACAAGATGTGCACAGTCAATTTCCCCCTGGAGCACTCCGCCTGCGCGTATCACAACCCAGCCTTCGGCAAAGATTATGGCGTTGAGTCTTCCTTCGATCTCAACATTTCTGCAATTTACCGGTTGAGACAAAATGAAGTCGCAACCGGGACGGATGATCAGGTCTTTTACTTTTAGTTTGGAGATGTTAAACCGCGCCGTTGGCATCAGTTCAAGGCGTCTGACTGCTGTGATTCCGCCAAACTCAGAGCTGCCGGAAAGGAGGACGTCTCCGGCAACTACGTCTGTGCCGCGTAAAACGCCGCCCTGCGCGATTTCAACCGCGCCGATTGTTCGAACGGGCTGGAACCACTCCTTATCAATAACGTAGTCTCCTGTCATCAGATGGGCTCTGCATTTTGGACACAGCGTTTCATGCAATCGTCCCGTCATGAAGAACGCATAATCGCATTCGTAGCATGCAACTTCGTAACGCTCCGGCAAAATGGTGCGGGCAATCCTGCCGGTCACTCCCTTCGGCGCTTCGGCAGGCTGACCTTGTGTGGGTATTGATTGCTGAGGTGGCTTTCCAGTTGTGGATGCATTCGGAGCGGCATCGCGGGTTGTCTTGCGACTGGCGTGACGAACGGCAAGCACCGATGCAAAACCGTCAATTTCAGAGAATTGGTTGTCGCGATCTGCCATTTCCGTCTGTTACCTTGGCGCCAGTCATTCAAAACGATTCTGTTATCGCCTTCCGAAGAAACCGGCTGCCTTCGGGTCTTCCTTTGAAGATTGCGATGCCTGGTTTTTTTCCGACTCACCAGATTTTTGATCCGGTGTCGGAGTGGAGGCTGGCGACGTTGGTTGACTTGCCCCGGGATTCACTTCCGATTTACCTATAAATGTGACGCCATCCTCGACGGTAAGCCGCTTTGCCTTGATGTCGCCGTTGATACGGGCAGCAGATTTCAATTCGATGCGATCCTTGGCTGTGAGGTTGCCATTGATCTGCCCTAGAACGGTCACTGAATCAACCGTAATATTGCCTTTGATGGATGCCGTTTGACCTATGACGGCTGCTCCGTTGCAAATCATGTCTCCGTTCAGTTTGCCGTCAAACTGGATATTCTTGTTGCTCTTGATGGAGCCGGTAATTTCGATATCTTCTGCAATCACTGTTTTTGCTGTTTCGTTTGCCATATTGTTGTACCTCTCAATTTCGTGAAAACATGCGCCAGTCCGAAGTGAAAATCAAGACCAATTAGAGACAGATGTGAGCAGTTCTTTGTTGCTACTGATATCGTTCTCAAGAAGCTCGCCCAGCTTTTTGCAGATCGGGCCCGGTTTGCCGTCTCCCACCGGTTCGCCATCGAACTCCCGTGCCGCCGCCACATTTGGAGTCGTCCCTACAATGAGCAATTCGGCGGCATCGTAAACCGCTTTCCTTGGAATGTCGGCAAATCTCGACGATTTAAGATCGCCGGACTCGACAAGTTTCTCCGCGAGTTCCAAAAGCCTTAGCATGGTTGTGCCCGCCAGAATGCAGTCGAGGTTTGGGAAGAGAAGCTCACTGTTCCTGGTCACAATTCCGGCATTTTCAGTTGCTCCTTCGGAGAGACATCCCCGGTCGTCGAAGGAGAGCACGAAATCGACCCCGGACTCAACAGCTTCTTTCTTCATCAGAACGTTTGGAAGATAGTTGCAACTCTTGACGCCTGCATAGAACGCTGGTTTGGAAACGACTGAACTCGTCTTGATTCTGGCGCCTTCGGGATGCAACTCCATGAACGGCTTGCCGAGCGCTGTCACGACAATATAAAGTTGAGTTTCCGGACATTCGTATGGGTTAACGCTGAAGCTGCCTGGGCCGCGTGAAAGATACAAGTGTATACAGCAATCGTGATGATTGCCTGTTTTCACGGTCTCGATCACCTTGAGCTTTATATCTTCAATGCCGCCGGGCAATCGAAACGACAGCGCCTGGGCTGCGCGTGTAAGCCGTTTCATGTGTGCGTCCATGTTGTAAATACCACCGTTGACGCATTTGAATACCTCAAAAATGCCGTCGCCGCGATGCACCATGTGATCGTCAATGGGAACAAGCATAAGCACTGGATCAGTGACAATCCCGCCGTATACGCTGGAATACATGGCGTAGTAGTTAGCGTGGTATGGCTTTCGCAATTTGTCGGCCATTTTCACAAATGAATCTATGTTAATGTTGCGCATGAAACAGAAACTATCCTATGCCCCCATGGCGGTCAACCATGCTACTGCAAGAGTTCGGTGTACAAAGCAAGTGTCTTCTCGATGGCTTTGTTCATTCCAAAAGTTGTCGTTATTCGTTTCTTGGCGTTATCCCCCAGAGTTTTTCTGAGCGAGGCGTCTGAGGCGAGGGTGATGATCGCCTGGGCAAGAGCTTCCGGATCGCCGGGCGGAACGACAAGCCCGCACTCGTTATGTGCGACTATTTCCGGAAGGCCGCCGGCCTTGCTCACAATGGCCGGAACGCCCTGCGCCATTGCTTCGACTACGGCCTTGGTAATGCCCTCGCGCCCCAGCGACGGCATCACAAAAATGTCGCAAGCACCCATCAAGCCCGCCGCATTTTCTTTGAAACCGGTGAAATGGATTCTCTCACGCGCGCTGCTGCGTGTCGCCAGCGATTCCACTTCCTTGTCGCGAACGCGGCCAACCAGCAGAAGGTGAATCTGTGGCGAATCCACAAGCCGATCCATCGCGCGAATCAACACATCCACGCCTTTGATCGGGCGTATGTCACCAGCGAATCCTACCACGATCGCCTCTTTTGGAACCCCGAACTCGACCAGGGCAGAGCGGTCCTCCGATTTGTACCAATCTGCTTCAAATCCTTTGTAAATGGTCTTCAGCTTTGTCTCGCGTAGACGCATTGCGAGCATGTATTGCCTTACCGCTTCCGCGTTGCAGATTATCCGATCCAGTCGCGGGTTCAGGTAAGTAAGCCACGAAGCAGGATCAAGCCGGCTCAGGTGGCCGATCGTCCCACGATAGGCGATGTGCTTGATTTTCATTCCGCGCGACGCGATGAGCGACACTGACAAATCGCGATTTCGTGTTGCGTGGAGAATGTCATATTGTCTGGCGTTGAGTTGTTGCCTGATAATTCGCATGGCGCTGAAGTCGAGGCGATGACGGATGGCCAACGTCGAAACTTCGATGCCCGAATCCTTTAAAACCTGCTGTTCCGGCGCTGTGGGATCGCATATAACGTCAATGGAAATGCCGGCTTTGACCAGTCCGCTCCACAGTCCGACTTCCGAACGGTCACTGAAAGAATTCACCACAAGAACACGCATCCGAACTCGTCTCCAACTGTCGATATTTTAAATCAGCACTAACACATTACTATCTGATGTGACCGATGCCAAGATAATGCCAAAAGTAGAACGGTCCATTCCATGGCCTTACCTTTTGCCGTTAATTTTATCCGGCCACGACGGAGCGTGGCCCTCCAGCGATCGGGAAATGCCTGTGTACGTGTCATTTTCATTTGGAAGGATGACCTCCATGGCGTCCGCAGGTCAAAACATGGTTAAAAGGAAAGTCATTCTTCCTCTCCCCTTGCGGGAGAGGATTGAGGTGAGTGGTAGTTTGTTCAGCGGTGGGGACGGCGTGTCGCCGTCCGTGTTTTTAGGCGCTTGAAAGTGACGCTTCTGTTCCAGCCGCAATGAGATTGACTTGCCCACGCGGCATGTTGAAGATTGCATGCAGTGAATTGTAAACGAACCAGTATGGATCTGAATTGCGGCTGGGCATTCGCAAAAGGGCGGGCGTGGCGCAAGTGGTTTGCTTCGCCCAGCGGCAATTGCGACGAAGTTGTTGACCTTCCGCATTGCTGGAATGCAAAAGACTCTTTTCTGGAAGACGTGACCTATTACCGTGGCTACGGCTCGTACCGAAAACACTTCAGCTTGCCCGCAAGAACTTCCGGCGACGAAGATTCAGTCTGGACACTGGAATCCGGCGGATTTTATGGCACAGGCGATGTGTGGCTGAACGGAAGCAAGATTGCCGAAGTTGATGGACAATATCTCGGTTTTTCGCTTGATGTTGGAAATGATCTTCTGTGGAATTCCGAAAATATCATCGGGATAAGGCTCACCAACAAGTGCAGTTCATATGTACTGCCAGGGATTGACGATCCGGATTTTCTTCTCTATGGTGGCCTTGCTGGTGGTATCTGGCTCCAGAAGAAACCGCGCGTCCATTTGGATTCATCGTGCGCAAGTGTCCGTACACAACAAATCCGTCACAATGAATTCGATGTTACCATCGGATGCACTGCCGTTAATCAATTCTCAGCTTCACGTTCATGCAGTTTGAAATGTTCGGTCAGAAACAAGAACGGTTCAGTGGTTGCTGAAGCCAGCGCGGATCCGAATGCCGCAACTGGGGAGTTTGCCGTCAGCATGAGAGTGTTCGACGTTGATCTCTGGTCGCCGGCATCTCCAACTCTTTATCGCGCCGAATGTACACTGTTGGAAGGCGGCAATGTGATTGATTCGATCGAAATCCCATTCGGGTTTCGATCGGCGGTTTTCGAACCGGGGCGGGGTTTCTTTCTGAACGGAGAACGAATTGAATTGCGCGGCGTCAATCGGCACGAATGCATGCCCGGCTTTGGCAACGCGCTGCCGCTTCAACAGCATCGGAAAGATGCATTGCTGATCAAACAGATGGGATGCAACTTTGTGCGGCTGTCGCACTATCCGCAACATCCGGCGTTTCTGGATGCGTGCGACGAATTGGGCATTCTGGTCTATGCGGAAATCGCCACATGGAAAAGCGTGTGCACTGGGCGCTGGCTAAAGTCCGCATGCAGGCAGATGCGCGACATGATAAGGCGCGACAGAAATCATCCAAGCATAATCCTGTGGGGCATGGGCAATGAATCGCGATCTCAAAAAGCATACACGGCGCTTCGCGAGATCGCGGAGCAGGAGGACGGCACGCGGGCTGTAACGTATGCTGAGAATCATCTTTATCGAGCCAAGCGGGAGAAGACCCTCGGAATTCCCGATGTCTGGGGTTGCAATTATGAATTTGATGCCATGGAAGAGGGGCGCGATGCGAGCCGCTTGAAATGCGTCATTGTCACAGAATGTTCCAATTATCCGCCTGCGGTGCGCGGCAATCTGGAAGAAGAAGCGAATCAGGTTGAGCTGATCGAGCAGGACCTGGCTAAAATCGCGGGCAAGCCTTATGTCGCCGGCTTTGCAATCTGGTGCTTCAGCGACTATGCCACGATGCGAAAGAAGCGCTACATGCGGCATTGCGGCTTGTTTGACGCAATGCGCCGCCCCAAGATGGCGGCCGCGTTTATGCAGGCGAAATATGGCGCAGAGCACAGCTTCAGTCAAAAGGATGATGAGCGATGAATAGACGGAAGCTGATTTTTGACATTATTCTGGCGGTTGTGGTGATGATCATCGTGATTGCGATCATTGTGAGGGCAACGACCCGTCCCGAAAATGTCGTATCAATCAACGATGCTGATCTGCGGCCTGTGCGCGGGGCTGAAGTTGCGCCGGAAGAAAATGCTTTCACATATCTGAGCCGCGCTACGAATGCGATGTGCTATCCCACGAACTTCTATAAGATATACGCCTGCGACACAAACGAAGACAAGGAGTGGGACAGCAATAGCGTGCGTCTTGTGCAAATCATTGCGAGCAATGAGACGGCCTTTGCGGAGATCGAAAAGGCGCTCGTCTGTCAGAAGTGCCAATTGCCAGAAATGACAAACAACGAGTGGCGTGTTTTAGTCCAGTTCCGGAATCTCTTCCATCTTTTGTGCCTCAAAGCAGATTGGCTTGGCAGGATCGGACGGGAAGCGGATTCTCTCAAACTCACCGTTGATACGATCAAGTTTGGGCAAGTTATTGAAAATAACGGTCAGGGTGAGCCGGTGTTTATGATGGGATCGTATTTCAAGAGTTTCTCTTCGCTGCTGTTGGAACAGAGGCTGAATTCTCGCGTAATTCCATCCGCTGACATGAAGCGGCTCACCCTCGAGTTGTCCTCCGGCAATTATGGGGTGAACTGCGAGAGCCTTAAGAAAAGTGTTTGCGAAGCCTACGCATACCAGGTGAATAGACTCGACGAGGTGTCGCGCGGCAGGCTTCATTGGCCGGATATCATGGGGTTAACAAACAGCATTTATTTGCCATTTGAGTCATATATGTTGAATGTGGTGGAGACCAAGTCAGCGCTGGCAGATCTAACTCGTGAAACGATTCATCGCATCCCGATGAACTACTCGCAGATGCACATCAAGAACGATCCCGATTATGAGTTGCTCTCATTTAAGACTCTGATTCATCCAAATGGCATAGGCAAATATCTTATCCGGCAGAAAGAAGTCTCATTGAGGCGTGTTCTTGAGCAGAAATGTCTGGATGAATTGAACCTTGAGGCGATTGCTCTTCTGGCGGCGTTGAAGGCTTTTAAACAGGACAACGCCCGGTTGCCGCAATCCCTGGACGAACTTGTGCCGTCCTACATGGAGTCTGTCCCACTGGATCCATTTGACGGCAAGCCGATGCGGTATTCCGCTGCAAAGAAGATCATCTATTCAGTGGGCAAGGATCTGAAGGATTCGGGCGGATCTGAAAAGACCAGCGAGAACTGGCGCGGAGGAGATGTCAGATATCGACGCCGATATTCAGAGGATATCGTATACAGGATCGAGTTCTGATCAGAATGATTGCAAGCAGTAAACAGCGAAGTGTGTGGATGGCGGCTGGCCTCAGCCGCCGCATGACACAAGACGACGCCAGCGTGGCCGCCTTCAGTTCTCACATCTTCTGGCGCAGGCTCAGTAAATAACGGTATCGCTTCCAGATGAGCCGCAACGGAATTATGCAGAGAGCTGCATTGACAAGCAGGAGATCGCGCAATCTTATTCCGTATTTCCCCGGATCATCAAAAAACATCCATCCAAAGGCCCCTAATGGACTGAATAAGCTGATCACTTCTTTCTTCATGATCGCTGATGCCAGAAGTGGAAGAGTCATGTACAAAACGAAAATTGTTCCAAGAACCATCCCAATTTTATTGAACAACGGTTGATAGACAACGCCGGTCTCGATTAATAGCAATGACAAAAGAGAAAACGAAAAAAGAAAGAGCATGCGGTGGAGGGTAGTGCTCATTCCGAATCCGGACATAAGGGAGACGAGTATGGCGGAAACCGCGTATATGGTAAACAGAGCCAAGCCAAGCACGACATTGGAGCGAAGAACTAATCGCCAGAGGAGAGCACCAGGATTACCGATTCCATTTCGGCTGGATATGCTGCTTTCAAGATAATTGTCAAAAGTCCGTAAAGCGCCAAACGGGATAAGCATCAGTGGTACGAACGATACCGCCCAGTATTCGGCTGTTATGCCTGGACTATCAGTATGCAGATACAGATTTGGCCAGAATAGCCCCAACAGGAGCGCACAATATCCCGCGGCGCATAGCAGCGCGCCTCCATCGCTGAACAACGGTGATTGTTCAAACCTGAATTTTCGCACGATGCCGATGAACACCCATGCGCTCAGATATAGCGCAATCAGGCCGATCAGGATCAATGTCGGGATGTCCAGAGAGTAGAAATGGACAACCATTTTGTCCAATGGAGTTCGTGTGACCGCGAGGCTCGCCAGCAAAGATATTAAGATTGGAATAAGAAGTGCGAACAAGCCCATGAGCAATCCAACGGGGTTCCTGTGTGTCTTTCGCTGTTGCAAAGCGCCGAGCAGCACCAGCACGTTAAGCAGGACTGCGGTAAAGATCATGGCAAAAAAGAGCTGTCCCATCATTGCGATGCTAAGGCCGCCGGAATATCCCAATCCGAAGAGAAGAAGGCATGTGACGCTGGCCAGCAGGAGCGGCACCAGATTCCGGCCGACGAGAATTCCGACAGCTTTCTGCCAGGCAGGCAAGGGGAGCAGTCTGAAAAAGTCGTACGTCTTCCGTGCTATCTCGCCTCCTACGGTGGAACCAGAGTTATAGGTTGTCCATATATGCATGACGGCGACAAATACGATAAGAAGCTGGTAGTAAAGATAACGGCAAAGTTCCGGCACGTTCTTATATTCGTTCTGGTATCGGAACAATGCCCAGTTGGTAAGCACAAGTAATCCGACGACGACGCTATAAAATCCGATATACAGCCAGAACTGGGGCGGTTTCACGCTCCAGCGATATCTCTCTATTAATGGATTCGCAGCCATATTCTATTCACCGTCCGATGTTATGCGCACGAACAGGTCTTCGAGGTTCGACTTCAGCTCGGAGAGAGAGGCAACCTTTACTCCTTTGCCGACAAGAAATGTGTTCAAGGCGGCCATCTGCTCATGTCCACCCTTGATTTCCGCAAGAATCACATTGCCGTGTGCCGATTCGACCTGAACGCCGGCGAAAGTCTTCATTGTCTCAGCAACTTGCCCGGCATCATTCATCACCGTTATCGTTATCTTTCGCGAGCCTACGACCCGTTTCTGCACTTCTCCGACATCGCCGCAGATAAGCATTTTCCCTCTGTCCATTATGGCAATATGGGTGCAAAAATCTGATAACTCGCTGAGAATATGAGAAGATATGATTATGGCTTTTCCTTCAGCGCTCAGCTTCTTGAGGATGTCGCGGAGCAGTATCCGCGCCTTCGGATCGAGACCGGAAGCCGGTTCGTCCAGAAGGTACACGCTCGGATCGTGCATCATAAGCACTGCAAGGCCGAGCCGCTGAACCATTCCGCGCGAAAGATGCTGTATAAGGTTGTCGCTCTTTTCCCGGAGCCCGACGAAGTCGAGCGCGGATTCGATCCGCCCTGGCACAACTGTCGAATCCACACCATACGCCAGCGCAAAGAATCGCAGGCACTCGCGGAGCGTGAGGTCGTTGTATAGATTAAAGAAGTCGGGAAGATATCCGATGCGTTTCCGAATCTCAAGGTAGTCGGTGAGCGCGTCGAAACCGAGCACGCGCACGGAGCCGCTGGTCGGCCTGAGAAGGGTTGCCAGAATCCTGAGCAGAGTTGTTTTTCCGGCGCCGTTTGGGCCGATGAGACCCATTACCTGTCCTTTCTCAATGGACAGGTCAATGTCGTTGACCGCGACCAAAGCGCCAAATTCCTTGCGAACACTATTGGCTGCAAGAATGCTCATGCGCGGATTGTTTGCCATTGTCCCGGCCGCGGTCAAGGAGAATCCGGCAATTTGGCAAGGACGAGGCGGAAGCCGGCGGATTTATAGCCGGGGTAGGGGGTGTTGACTATTCTGATGGTGGCAGGATTGACGTCGCCTAGCAGACGCGGCAGGTCGTTGGTTTCAATTATTATCACTCCGGCCGGCCGACCCGGAGTGAAGAGAAAATTGCGAACTTCCTCCGGAGTGCGCACAATGGGAAGTCTTGAATCGAGATAAAATGTGAATGCGCCGATGTATTTTTCTTCCTCCGAAGCCAGCGCGATCCTGCGCCCTGCATCCATTTCGGATCGCACGAGCGCCGCAAATGGTTTGTATGACCGCTGGAACTCCATGGCGGGGATGAACATCGTTGTTCCCAGTATTACGACAACCGCGAAAAGCACAGGCATATAGAGCGCAACGAGGGCGCGATGCCCTTGCTTCCATCTGACCAGAATCAAGCGAACAGCATATACTTCGATCAGGATCAGGAGCAGCGCAACATAGAGCCCGGTGCGAGAGATCGGGCCTGCCGCTTTCAAAATGTTGGAGCCATCAAAATATCTGTCGCAAAGGGGTTGGGGCAAAAAATAGAGCGCCAGATATGCCGTGGGAATAAGAACAGCCAGCACGGTGAGCAGTCCGGTCGTTATGCCGAATATCCATCGGACTGGGCGTGAGTTCCACGCGCGCGTGGTGTCATCCATCCAGACGGCTGTCATCAGGAAGATGATTGGAAACAGAGGCAGGAAATAACAGCCGACCTTCGCCGATGAGGCGTGGAGGATGACAGCCATGCTGACCAGTCCGAACCTGAGGAAGGTGGCCAGGTCTGTCCTTTGCGTGATGAGATTTTCGTCGGCAGGAAGTGTGAAGGCATGCGGACAGGATTTTGCTGGGTTTATTCTGAACCATGCAAACAGCGCCGGGACGACGAGCAGGGTCCAAGGGAGAAATACTATTGGCAGTTCGCGCAAATAATAATAGACAGGTTCTTTGTGGACGAAATACGGATCTTTTGGGAGGTCCTGCCCGTTGAATTGCAGGAAACGTCCGAATTGGTTGTCCCAGAATACAATCCTCAAAAAGTCGCAGCCACCTGTTTTCCATAATGCCCATACCCACGGTGCCAGAACGATGACAAATGTGATGGCAAACGACAGCGACAAAATTGTGAGAAGTTTCCATTTCCTCTTCCATAAAAGAAAAAACCCGACTGAAACCCAGACGAATCCGGGTCCAAGCAATCCCTTGGCATAGAACGTCACCGCGGAAGTCGCGACGAACAAAGCAAATCTGAATCGGACGGCTTTCTTAGCCGTGTAGGCCTGCCAGAAAAGATAAAATGACAGCATTGTCATGAATGTCAGTGACATGTCGGTCAGGACTATTTTCGAATATTCCAGATACAAAATGGATGTTCCACACATGAATGCAGCCGCGAATCCTGCTCGTCTGCGGCCAAGCTTCCACCCGAATAGGCAGGCGATGAAAACAGCGCCGAATCCATATAAGGCCGCCGGCATTCGGAGAAGTCCCTCGTTCACCGTTCCGGTAAGATAACAGAGTATGACGCCGGTCCAGTGGAGCAGGGGTGGCTTTTCGAGATAGGGTTCACCATTGAGTGTGGGTGTTACCCATCTTCCGCCGTGATACATATCCCAGACCATTGCGCCTTCGCGGGTGTCGTTGGACGACCAGAAGGAATGGTCGAACAAGCCGAACGCGAAAAGCATGAGAAGGAACAGCAGTAAGCCGATTCGCTCGACTCGCGACATGTCTATATTCGTAGAATCCGTCACCCAAGAGTGCTCCATTGCTTGTAATACCATTCGATTGCGAGCAAAAGGTAAGCGAAAAAAAAGAGGGAAACAAGAACATAGACGTGTGAGAAGCAACCTCTGGCGTTGGTGGGTGAATGGCGGAGAGCTAAGCATATTTCATCGTAACGTGCGGAGCAACAAGAGGGAGACAATTCTCGAACACTGTTAAATGTCCTGTTGGGCATGGGCTTGACTTGGAAAGTCGTTCGGATATTGTGCTGTGAATTGCCCGGGGCGGTTAGCTCAATTGGCAGAGCGCCAGCTTTACACGCTGGATGTCACAGGTTCGAGCCCTGTACCGCCCACCATCTCAAGCTTGGACATTAAGTATTTCTAGATGCCCATTTCCAGTCAACGTCTACACATGTTTTAGCAGCATCAGGAAATCTTTGGGCGTTCTGCGATATTTTGGCCGTTTTTTTCAACTGAACGATTTGAGGGTTGGGGATTTGGCGTCCGCAGGAGATCGAAGCCCAGAAGAGAATATGTTCACCAAGCAAACAGTTCTATGATTCTTAAGCGGCTACACAAAACAGGTTGCACAGGTCTATATGGACGCAGCTCAGAAAATGCATAAAGCGTTTTCTTCTCAAGTCTTGGAACAATCGTCTCAGTCGCCAAAAGTCAAAACTCGGATAAAATCTACTGATGAGTCTTTTGGGGCAATAATAGCAAAAAGTCAAAACATCAGAAAAGCCAATCGGTGCGTCTTCGTAAGCCTCGCAAAGCTGTGCTAAGTACGACGAGGCATCTTTCGCCTCTGGCGAAAGATGGTGGGCGATAGAGGGCTCGAACCTCCGACCCCTACCATGTCAAGGTAG
>CAZASC010000082.1:0-14962 GCA_964487695.1 uncultured Victivallales bacterium | reverse complement strand
CGGGCGGCTTTTGCGAGCTTTCGCCTCATCATTGCATCGGATGCCAGTTCACGCATTGCCGACACCAATTCCTCCGTCCGCTCAGGTGTAACCAGAATTCCAGTGATCCTGTCCCGTACAATCTCCGGTATTCCCCCGATATTTGAAGCAATAATCGGACGTTCAAGAGCCGAGGCATGAAGCAGTGTTGTCGGAAGCGGATCGGGTTTGGTGGGCACATGAACGAAAACGTCAACGCTCTTGATGAGATCCAAAGCATCTTCGCGCCAGCCGGTGAACACCACACTATCCTGCAAACCAAGGCGCTCCGCCTTTTGGTGGAGATCCCTCTCATACGACGCCTGCACATTGCCCCCTTGCACGCCTCCAACAATGAGAAGTCGAGCCTCGGGTCTTTCTTGCTGAAACGCCGCAAAAGCATCCAACAGAAAATCCTGCCCTTTCCATGGAGTCATTGAGGCAACGTTTCCGATAACAAATGCATTCTCCTCGAGTCCGAACATCTTCTTGAGATTCACCTGCCGTACGTCCATGTACACGGAGATATCCCAGCCATTATAGACGGTACTGATCCTGCCACGCAGGGACGGACAAAACCCCAAGACCGCGTTCTCGACGCTGTTCGAAACCGTCAGCGTCCAGTCTGCAACCCGCGAAAGCAAGAGTCCTTTGGCCTTTGAAGCATATGGCAGATCCCCTATGTCATGCACATGAGTGACGGCTGCCACACCGGCCAGTCTGGCACCCAACCCGCAATGATACGACACTCTCGGCGTATTTGAATGCACGATGCCAATGTCTCGGCGCCTGACTATACGCGCAACCTTCGCGGCATTCAGCAGCCAAGGCTTGAACTGATACCATGCACTGTCGTGAAAAACGTCCGGAAGCGAAGGCAACAGTTCCACTTCTATTCTTTCCTGGCGACATCTCTCCGTCAGCCAGCCTTCTCCCGGCACAAGAAGACATGGATTGTTGTCGAGTTCGCGGGAGGCAAGCATGAACCTGAGCAGGACTTCCTCAGCGCCGCCATGTATCGCTGTCGGGTTTCCAAAGAGAATGTTCATCGCTCAGATATTTTGCGGTGGAGACTGCGAGAGTCAGGGAACGATCGCCACGGCAGGACTATTCATTTTCAGGCGTTCGTCGCCCGCGCGCAGCCCATCTTTTTCCGCATTCATCCGCGCGGCCGTGTTTCGTATCCCCTCAAGAACGGCTCCATAGAAGAAGAGATCGGGGAAACTGGCAAAGACATCCCCGTAAACTACAAGGTAGATCACCGTGTCCACGATGAACAGCACCGTGATCGCGCGGTGCATTCTCGCCAATTCGCTGTCGGGCCAATCGCGGCGCATTAGAAGATAGTGCTTGCGGCAGACGCCGAACATATATCCCAGCCCCGCCACGAGCCCAGCAATTCCCATTCCAAGCAGAAGGCTCAATATTCCCTGATGGTACGATGACGAGACGATAGCCCACTGCACATTGTGATCCGACATGTATGCTGTTCTCATCATGTAGATGTAGGCGCCGGCATCGTATGCATATCCTTTCCCGATCAATAAATAGCGCGGCACTTCTTCCAAGGCATCCTTCCACACTTCGATACGCCAATCCCACGTTCCTTGCGCATCGAGATAGATTTCCTGTGAGACATGCGCAAAAGGAATCACGCAGAGAGCCCTTTGAAAATTGGACGGAAGATAATATGCAAGTTGACCGAGAATCGCGCACGCAAGAACTATGACCAGTCCACTGATAACGATATAGCCGATCTTGCGCTTTGAGATCACGAAGAAATAGGCCCAGACAAAGAAGCCGATCGTGACAATTCCCATCCGGTGCCCTGTGAGACCAACTGCCACAAAACCCAGCATGACAAACAAGGTGTAATGGAGTATATATCTCAGCTTCGCTGGATACACGACGAACGGCAACATAAACAGCATGGTCGTCGGCATAAAACCTTTGACCCTGATTAGAGCATCCTGCACTTCGGAAGTTTCAAGAGTCATTGCCTCGGAGCCCGAAGGCGTGAAGAAATAATACTGATAGTAGATTCTTCCGTGGGAAAACAGGTACAACAATTCCCACACTGCGGGGAGGACACTCAACAGCAACAGCGCAACCAACGCAACTTTCCACTGCCGTGTCGTGAGTTCGAAACTATCGCTGGAAAGAAAGAAAAGAAGACATGGAACGATAACAAGATAACGCCCTCCGCCCCACAGCTCATAGTCGCCGAGGCTCTGAAATCCAACCCCCCGGTATATAGCCGTGATCGTCAGGACAACAAGAAATAGATATGCGAACCATTTGGCCCACGTCCCCTTTGCAGATCT
Organism: uncultured Victivallales bacterium; assembly: GCA_964487695.1. Lineage (GTDB taxonomy): Bacteria > Verrucomicrobiota > Kiritimatiellia > UBA8416 > CAZASC01 > CAZASC01. The sequence continues at coordinate 12,620 of CAZASC010000082.1, read as the reverse complement.
CTTGTTGATGCTCTTGCGGACAATTACGACCACAAATAGAATGCACATCAATAGTTCGTACATCTGGCGTTCGCCAGGCACGGCGGGTATCTTCATGTGGCTCAGGAACAACGCCACAACCCCAACAGCGATGATATCAGGCCTGGCTGAGAAGAGAAGTAGAGGAACAATAGCTGCACCCGCCACCAACACCAGAATGCTGCTGTTGACCATCGATACCATGCATAATGCCACGATAAAGAGCAACGCGAGCACTGCTTTCATTTTCGAAGTGTTCATATTATCATGTCATTCGCAGGGCACGAAACAACCGGCGGGTTATTTCTTTATCATGACTGCTTGCGTCGAACCGGGAATAGATACAACCAGCTGACCGAATCGTGCGGCCGCTTCATCAATCGCTTTCCTGGCGCCGTAGGTTGCCGGCCAGTTATAATCATCAAAAACGATCACGCCTCCTTTGGGCATTCGTTCCAGAGCAAAGACCGTTGACATCAGTGTAGGGTGGTACAGATTGACATCGATGTGCGCAAACGAAATCGCTTCTGCTTTCACGCAAGCAAGGGTTTCCGGGATTGTTCCCTCAACGATTCGAACGTCCACTGACGACGACAGGAGGAGCTTTTTGACGAACGTCACCCCAGCGCATGCACAATCGCCCGGACGGACGTGCAGCCCGTCCTCATGCGCATTTATATTTTGATAGCCTTGAAAGGTGTCCAACACCCAGACCCGTCTGCGGTCAAGCGTTTCGTCCAACCGGTTCACCAGCAACCTTGCACTTCCTCCACTGCCGGTGCCAGCTTCCATGACATCCCCGGCCACGCCGAGCGAGAGATCGAAATACGAGAGCAATACGTACAGTTTAAGGCGCGATAGCATCGTATTGTCTAGCACCTCCGGAGTGAACCACTTGTCATAGCTGCGTGCCAGCCACGGGCGATAGAGCAGATAGAACGTCTCTGTCATACCATAAAGATCCATATCAGGAAGATCCTCTGGAACAACCTGTCCGCGATGCCGCCAGACACCGTGACATGCCGTCATCGCCATCTTCATAAGCCTGAGAGCCTTGTTCACCTTATGCCTGATCTTCTTCAGATCGCACCTCTCCTCTCCACGATCCGACCCACTATCACTCGAACGGTCGAACCGAGCACCCCCAGCCTTTCAACGAATATGGCCATTCCTCCCAGAACCACGAGCAGGACTCCAAGTTGAACTGCCGGAGGCATTGACCCGGTGAGAAGAACAGTGGGAACGGCCACTGCGGTCAGCGTCACGAGCAATGTGGCCAGCTCCTTCTGCCACGTGAACAGAATGGCAATCTGCGGCACTTTGAAGATGGAGGCGATTCGCCTGTAAGTGTAGTTGCCGTGGAATGCCAGGCTGCAAAGGATGGACGCCGTCAGCATGCCTTCCATTCCGAAGCGGCGGATGGCCCACGTTCCAGACAGGACAAAACATGCGCCTTCAAGAAAATAGATATAACGCATCGCCCTCAATTCCTTCGTTATGATAATGAACGCGCCGTAGCAGTGGAAGACCGAAAGCATTACCAGCCACACCGCCAGCAATATGTCGTTTTCGCGTCCCCACGCAATCTGCCCGTGAGTCCAGATCTTTAGAAAAGCGGAATTTCCCGCCGCATAAAAAACGGCTGCCGCAGCCCCGCACATGCCACTCAACCGCACCAGCAATTGAAACCTGTTGAACAGACGCTCATCTTCACCACGCACAATCATCTCCGACAGCGCCGGCAGGGACGAATCGAAGAGTCGCCAGACCGTTTGGCCGGCAAGGAAAAACAAACGTGTGGCTACGGCCCACGTGGCAGCGGCGGCAACTCCCAATGTTCGGCTGACGACGAGTGTCTGGCTGGCCATGATAAGTTGGGCGCCAAAGACAGTGAGGAATGTGTCCAGACTCAGCCTGAACACAGCGCGAAAGACAGCCGCCGATAATCGTCCTCCGCGCCATAGCAGAAGACCCAAATACCCGCAGCAGAGGCTTTGAACGATAACGGAACCGATCCATGCAACAGCGTTGGCCAACACCATATTGATGAGCCCCAGCCCATGACGAAATCCAAAATACATGGCAACGTAGCCGCATATGAAATACACAATCTGGGCATAGTTCGTAATGTACTGCCGCTGATGCGCAGATAGTATCTGATCGAATATGCGAGTGAAAAACATTAATCCGACAAGTCCGATCTGACACTTGGCCAGAATCAGAAAGTCTTGCCGATATTCGGCGGGAATATTCAGAAAGCCGGGCAGGAGCGGAAGCACTGCAAAACCAATTATCGTCACCAGTATGCCGGCACAAACCTGTGTCAGCCAGCTTGTAATAAGGACACTGGCATATTCTCCTGTCGTTTTCCTGTCCTTGACATCGACGATGATACGACTGATGGACGACGTCAAACCTGCGTCGATCACCTGAAGGAAGACTGTCATCTGCCATACTACCGCCCATACTCCGAACCCGTCTTTCGACAGGTACTTGAGAGCGAGCGGTACCGACGCAAGAGTGTACAACGCATTCGCAGCGAGTACGGCATATCCCGAAGCCAGAGAATGCGCAAATCGTGCAAATCGTGACATGGCGATCGAAGAAGAACCATGAGGGACAGCGAACCGTCACATGGGCTCAAAAAACTGAGCCCATTTCCTCACTACAAAAAAGGTTGCCACTCTGTTCCGTGTTTTGGCGCAATCAACTGACGCAGCGGACTCTTGGCTTTCTCAATGACAGTTACATAGGGATAGAAGTGCACCGAGTTAATCCATGACTGAAATTCGGTGGCGTTGGCACGCGCTTCCGGCCCGAGCCCGTTGGCTGCATTAAGATTGTCCACAAGTCCATGCATAAAGGCCGCGAAACCGTTGTGATTCCCAACAATATCCTCACATATGTAGACGCCGCCAGGACGCAGGCGTGGCAGCATCTTCTCGAGCGTTACGATTTGCTGTTCAACTGTGTGACCGCCATCGTCGACAAGAACATCGATGGCGGGGACATGCTCACTGAAGGCGTCCCAGAAACGGGAATCTCCCTGATCGCCTATCACAATTTTGGTGTATTCATTCTCATAGCACTTGCACGATTCCTCTCTGTCGACACCGTAGATACGAGATTTGGAACCAAAATAATGCCTCCACATTTCGAGACTCCCGCCGCTATACACACCAATCTCAAGCACGTCCACGCCACAGCCCACAAAGCGACTCAAATGGCGATGGTAGATGTCAAAATAATGCTCCCATTTCCATATTCCCCTCCCTTTTACGCGGGCATCGAAGAATACCTTCAAAGGATTGGAGATTGCCGGCGATGCGGGGCGATCCTCAATAGTCGCCTTTTCAGTCGCCACAGATTTCCAACAACGGGAGTAGTTAAAGCCGCGACAGGATCTTGGGATCTGACTCATCATTCTTAAAGTTAACCATGGCTGGCACACCAGGTACTTAAGCATTTCAATCATGCGTTTAAAAACGATCATAAAGAACATAAACACTTGCCTCCATGTTCCGCCCTATTATTAGAGTCATGCTTCACCCTCAAGCAACTTTTGTTGAAGTAAAATGGTAAGTCACGATTTAAGCAGTATACTTACAACCGCCACAGGGTCATACCCGCATTCCGGGCCGCAGCGTGATCCACAATTCCCTTAACATCAATGAGTACCGGATTCGACCGCATCAGTTTCTTGAATTGCTTCGCTGACATTGCGCAGTATTCCTTGTGCGCAACGGCAATGATGACAGCCGCCGCTTTGCAGAGCTTTCGAAAAGGAGTGAGCGTCACGCCATATTCATGTTTCGCTTCTGCCGGGTCGGCGTTTGGATCGGCAACCTGCACGTTTACGCCGTACTCCTTCAATTCACAGATAATATCCGCGACCTTGGAGTTTCTCAGATCGGGACAGTTCTCTTTGAACGTCAAACCGAGAATCGTCACCGTTGAACCCAGCACATTGTGCCCGGCCTTGATCATCGCCTTTATTGTATTCTGTGCCACGAACTTGCTCATGCCGTCATTAATCCTGCGCCCGGCCAGAATAACCTGTGGAATATACCCCAGCTTTTCGGCCTTGTGTGTCAGGTAGTATGGATCCACTCCAATGCAATGGCCGCCGACAAGCCCGGGCCGGAACTTCAGAAAGTTCCATTTCGTCCCCGCTGCTTCGAGAACCTCTGCCGTATCAATCCCCATCTTCTCAAAAATAATCGCAAGCTCGTTCATAAGCGCTATGTTCAAGTCGCGCTGCGTATTTTCGATCACCTTGGCGGCTTCAGCGACCTTGATGCTTGCAGCTTTGAACACCCCGGCTTTCACAACTGAGCCATAAACCTCTGCAACGATTTCACAGGTCTTCGCATCCTGGCCCGAAACCACTTTCTTTATCTTCGTGAACGTGTGTTCCTTGTCGCCCGGATTGATCCTTTCCGGACTATACCCTACTTTGAAATCGCGCCCGCACTTCAACCCTGAGACACGTTCCAGAACCGGGACACAATCTTCCTCAGTCGCTCCGGGATACACGGTGGATTCGTACACAACGATATCTCCCCGTTTCAGCGCCTTGCCGACGGTCTCGGATGCGCGCAGCACAGGCGTGAGATCGGGCCGGTTGGCATCGTCAACCGGGGTTGGCACCGCCACAATATGAAAATCTGCCAACCTCAAATCCTCAATCCGGTCGGTGAAAAGGATGTCCGTTGTTTTTAAATCGGCGGCGCACACCTCGCCTGTCCGGTCCTTCCCCGATTTCAGTTCGCGGATTCGATCGGCTTTGATATCAAAACCAATGGTTCTTCCAACTTTGCCCATCGCAACAGCGACAGGAAGTCCAACATATCCCAGCCCCACAACTGCGACTTTTCTTTTCATTTTCTCGTGTCCTATTTTGTCAGCGCGCGTTACGACGCAGGCGGACAGGTCTGCTTCTTACGATTTAGCTCTTCCTTTATCCTGTGAATATGGCCGCGGCCCATTCCTTTGACCTCGCATCCAAGCTCGAAATACCGGTGTATCTTCTTGTCGTCAAGGATGCAGAAACAGTCAATCACAGCGCAGGGTTTTCCGACGGCTTTGATCACTTTATCGGGATCGAGATCCATGTATTGCGAATGCCGGGCGGCAAGAATTATGGCTTCAGCCCCGCTCAACGCTTTCCATAAGTCCTGCTCGACCCGGAGATTTTTGAGTCTCTCCTGACGGGTGAAAAACCGCGCCCAGCTGTACTTCGGCTGCGGATAAGTGTCCTGGGCTTCAAGTTCCCACCAATGCTCGACGTAAGGATCATGCACTCTCATCTCCGCGCCCATTTCAGTAAGCTTGCGGACAATTATTTCAGATCCGCTGTATCGCGTATCACCGACATCCTCCCTGTACGCAGCACCAAGCAGCAGCACATCGGCCAAGGCAATCTGCTTGCCCATGTTTCTAAGGGCGTCCCGCGTGAGCGCTGCGGCATGCAGCGATCGCTTATCGTTTATATCAATGGCCATCGGCGTTATTTTGAAAATATCGTCCTCCCAGCCCATGATATGCCTGTATGCCCACACGCCCAATCCCCCGTCTTTTGGCAAACAGTAGCCGCCGACTCCCGGACCGGGGAACATGATATTGGAATGTGTCGGCCTGACCTTGATGGCTTTTACCACCTTTTGCAGATCCACGCCGTTACGCTCGGCAAATAGAGACCACTCGTCCATGAAAGCCAGTATTGTCGCCCTGTAGCTGTTCTCCATGATCTTCGCGGTTTCCGACTCGACAGGGCGATCAAGAACCGTCAGAGGAAATTTGTCTGTGTTAAGCACGCTGTGAAGGAACTCCACAACTTTTTCCTTGGCCTTGTCGTTCACCCCGCTGCACACACGCCAGAAATCGCGAATGGAAGCGACATAGTTCCGGCCTGGCATCACACGTTCGTAACTGTGCGCAAGCAGAGGATCTGATTCTATGCCCCGCTTCTCGAAGGCTTTTTTCATGATCGGATAGGCAACATGCTCTGTTGTTCCAGGCGCCACAGTCGTCTCGATCAAAACCAAAGCCTCCGGCTTGATGTTATCTGCAATGACCTTTATCGAGGCCTCCAACGCGGCCATGTCAGCCGAACCGGTGCGACAGTTGCCGAAGGATTCCTTGAGATAATCGCATTGAACATCCACGACAACTACATCGGCCAGCTTCAACGCATCGTATGTGAAGGTTCCAACGAGCGTCTTCTTCTCTTTGACGCATCGGTTGATTATGATGTCAACTTCAGGATCCTCGGCCTTCACCGGCGAGACGCCGCTATTGAGCAAAGGTATCTTCCAATAACTTCGAGGGCTCGACCTCTGCATGGCTATGACGAATTTTGCGGGTCTTCCCTTCTTGTCTGTGGCGTCGGCGACAACGGCGGCCATGACCGCGCCGACAAAACCTACTCCCATTACTACAACAATTTCTTTGCCTTGTTTTTTTTGTTTGGAAACCATTCCCTGCAACCGCGCAAATTCCTTTTTATAGTCGCCGGGCAAAGGAATTGGGAACTTTCTACCGTCAGGACTGATAGAATACTGTCTTTTTGCCATTTTGTGATCCTTCCTCAATTTGTACTCACCTTAAGAACATTTGCAGAATCGCGCTGTTCCACATCTCCTGGGTTTTCTTCTGGAATGTTTGAATTTTCTCTATGCGCTCCCTGATGAAATTGTCTTCCTCGGACAATTTCCCATCCTTTACGCTTTTCTTTTTCAGATGCGTCTCCACTTCGTCAAGAAGACCAGCCGAACTTTCCATCTTTTTCCCGGCAAGGTCAACAAGAGCATTTTTGATTATTCTGCCGAACGCGTCCTTTGCCTGATAGTAGTCCTTGCGGTCGCCTTTCACCCATATTTTGTCGACGGCCCCCCAGGCTTCAAGCTGGCGCACGCCCATGCTGGCGCTGCCTTTGCTGATCCCCAGTGCCGCCGTCATATCGTCCAGCGACTGGGCCACCCTGCTGAAATAGAGGTATGCAAAAATCTGCCCCAGCACACGCCCCACCCCGAATGACTGCGTCGCATGACCCATGGCTTCAACCATGCGCCGGGCGACACGGTCACATTCCGATTGGGCCATAGGCTTCCTCTTTGTTTCAGATTGCTGGTCCATACTCTCTCCTTGGAGCTTATCCCATGAACTTGACAAGTTTCATGTCATTTTCCGTCACATCAAGATAGAAAATCGGCTCTTCCGTCCACGCGCCCGTATTAATGTATCTGATCCCGTCAACCATTATGTCTTCAGCGTAGTGGGTGTGACCGCAGGTAACCGCGCCAAAACCTCTTTCCTGTGCGTAGCGGGTTGCGTTTGTCCTGATATTCGTCCTCAACACTTCGTAGAGACGACGGAAACGTTTGGCGTAGAACGCGACGTGCATGGCTTCCGCTCCAAACCTGATGCGCAAGTGATGCATGTATCTGAAAACAAAAATGAAGGCCTTGCCCAGCGGCATCACTCCGTCAAAATCATAACCGTGCGATATGAACAATTGATTTCCAAGACAATGCGACGGCTTGAATTCGATCATCCCCTTGTTTCGCAACACAAAACGCTTGTCGTGATTTCCCTGCACCCATACCACTTGTCTTTTAAACGACTCGGCAACCAACAACTCCAATGCCGGACTGTGCTCCTCGTGGAAGCGCGACTGCCAGCGATCAACCGTGTCGCCGTTCAGCACCAGATTGCAATCCGGTGGTAAATTCCGGATAAAGTTCAACAGTTGGCTGTATCGGCAAAACTTGGATCCGAGATGCAAATCGCTGATTACGATGGTTTTCATCCTGAGTACTTAGAGCCGATCGTCGCGCACGACACAGGCGACAGGTATGGCAACTACCGCCGTCAGAAGCCACACTGTGGCGGGAATCTGCAAATTAAAATCGCCGAATGAATGAACAAACAGCGCGACAGAAGCAAATATACCGCCAAGCAGCAAAGGATGATAGCCCATGCCAATGCTTTGCCAGTTATGATGCAAACGCTCCAGTCGCTCGCGTCTTAGACCAAGCATAAGAATCGCAAAGATTACTGAAGCCATCACAAGAAAAAGCACAAGACCGACGATGCCGTATTCCTCAAGAAGCTGAACCCAGTCGCAGTGAACTTCATACGAATGGAACTCATTGTTGAGAAGACTCGGCCATTTCCCAAGCTCACGATTGCCATCGGGGCTCGCCGCAAAGTGTGGCCAAAGATTCTGGTGCATGCCCGGTCCAATGCCAAGAAGACGCGAGCTGTCCCACGCGCGCAGCGCTCCAGCAATCATGCGTCCACGTGAAGACTCCCTGATCACTTCAATCAGAAGCGCCCGGTTTTCCGCAAAGGATCTGGCCTTTGCCATCTGCATTTCCCGGGCGCTTGCAAAGCGTTCAATATAAGCTGTCGCGATGCAGCAAACGATCCCCAAAACCAGGATAAGCAGCGCGACGCCGGCTCCCCTCAGATACCAGCGGATGACTCTTGGCCATTGCGAAAATCCACAGGCAAGGACTGCAAAAGCCATGACGATAACCGTCAGCCCGCCACCTCTGGATTTGCTGAGAACAATTCCTGTGAAAGCCACAAGCGCCACGACACTGGCAAACATGCGCCACTGCCAACGGACTTCCCTTGCCAGTAGAAAACCAAGAGCCAGGGACAAGGCAATCTCCATGAGCCCCGAAAAATGATCCGGACAGAAATAAGGACCGGTTGCCCGATTATCCAAAAAGTACTGCGGATATCCATCAGCCCACATTACCAGTTTGTTATGCCAACCTATGTGGTTGATCACTCCGTAGAGCCCGATCAACAGCAAATCAATTAGAATCAACCGATGGAATAACCTGTTCTTATCGTTGTCGAAGCCGAATACGATTGTAACCCCGAGCAGGAAAGTAGACAGAAACAGCAAAAGACTTCGTTGCGCATCCATCACGACTTCAGCGTGAAGAAAACGCGCGACAACATATGCCAGAAAAATCAAGAAACTTGTAACGCACAAAACTTTCAAACGCCCGTTTGTCGCATCCTGTTCTGTCATCGCATCCAGATAGGCTTGGGATGCCAGTTCTCCTTTTTTTACAGCCAACGATACCCCGGCAAATCCACGGATCAGGAGTCTCAGTGAAAACAATGCGATGGCCATAAAAATGCAGACGACAAAGGGCCAGAACCACCATACTTCCCAGGCTCCAAAGAGCCACGGGGAAACGAGCACTGCAGAGGCGACCAGAGTAAAAGTCGCCCAGGAAAGGATCATATCGAGAAACATCATGGAACCAGACACACTCCGTACCCATTAATTATGCGCCAACCGTCCGGAAATGTGGACAAAACCTACGTTCAATTTGTTTTGAACGTATCATAATGAATGCGAAAAGTCAAGGGTTGTGGGGAAAATCGCGGGTCCCTCAGTTACCGGGCGGTCGCAACGTAGCCGCGTCTGATAAGACGCGGTCCGAGCCGTATCAGGCGCGGCTACAGCAAGGAGGCCACTCTGAAACTGAAGCATTACGAAATCGTGGATGAATTATTTCTTGTATCCAGCCTCTATCTTGCTGGTAACGTCGCGGAAACTTATGTCGGCTTGATAGACCTGCTTGTAGGAATCCAGCGCTTTTTCATGCTGGCCCATGAGTTCCAACACTTCGCCCAGTTCGTAAAGGACGTTCTTCTTCATCAGGTCCATTGTCGGAAGATCAGGCAGCGTTTTCTCGAACTGCTCCTTGGCCATGTCGTATTGGCCTTTTTGTTTGAAGGCAAGCCCAAGATAATAAAACGAGCCAGTCCTGTACCTTGGATTCTTCTGGGAAACCTGGAACTGCCCGATGGACTCGGTGACGTATTCGTTCTCATACAGCATGACGCCCCAGTCATAGCGCAATTTCGGATCGTTCGGGTAACGACCGACTCTCGCCTGGAGATCGTCGAAGAGAAATTGCAGCTTCTCCGCCTCCTTCGCGTCCGCTCCCTCATTGTCGCCAGCCTCTCTGAGCGTGGCAATTTCATGGTCCAATTTCTGACTCCGCGTCGCGCTCAATGACGTGTCAATCTCCGGATCTCCCTTCGCCACCTCCAGCGCTTTTGTCAGGACGCCTATCGCGTCATCAAACTTCTTGTCTTGAGCATAGAGCCTCGCCAGCGACCTGTAGTAGTTCATGTTATTAGGTTCGGCCTCGATCTTGATAAGGGTCTCGGCGACCAAATCTTTCACGTCATTCTCCGTTTTGACCGACTTAGCTTCCTGCTCAAGTAATGCAGCTTCCTTTGAATCTTTGATCAACTCGCGATAATTTCCGCCCTTGTCCTTCGCATCCTGCCAGCCATCCCTGCTCATGCTGTCCATCGCCATGGCGTTCTTCAAATCGCTGATGATCGTGGGATCGTTGGGCGCCAATTCGGAGAGCCTCTCGAAAATGTCACGCGCCTGTTTGTTTTTACCTGCCCTCTGATAGGATTCCCCCAGCAGTCTGCCGATCTGTATATTGTCAGGATAATGGTCTTTGGCTATTTCGAGCGTCTGTGTCGCAACATCGGGCATGCTTGCACCCTCCGCTGCGTCGGCAAACAACTTAATGAATTCGAGATTGAGAGGGTCTTGTCTCAGTAGCTTTTCCGCAACAAGAAGCGCCTCGACGCCCTTCCCGTTCTTCAGCAACATCTTGCCTTTGCCATATGCAGGCAGATTCTTGGCGAAGATAAGATGATGGGTCATCGCGCCAGGTTTCTTCTGCTTGAACAACTGGATCTCGGCGCCTCTCAGAAACCTGCGCGCCTTCAGAAACTCTGGTTCAGTCTCGACGCACTGAAACAGCAGATCTATCGCGACATCGAGATTCCCCCGCTCGAAAGCGGAGAAGCCTTTGTTAAATAGCGTCTTTGCCTTTGGAGATGCTTTTTCAAGCGTAATTTCAGCCATGTGTGATGCGCCCCTTCCGTCAAAAATCGATGCCTGACATTACATCAAAACCGCTTCATTCGTCAATCAGAACAAGTCCTTCTCCTCGCTCTCGTCCTGCCGTTTCCCGTTCCCCGACATGAACGACGACGCAGAAACGTCTTCGCTTTCTTCCGCATCTTCCCCGCCGAACGCTTCCGTGGTTATCTCGTCGCCTTTTTTGACAAGCATCTCCACCTTCTTCTCGACCTCGTTGAGCTTCTCCCCGCAAAACTTGATGAGCGATTGACCTTCCTCGAACCTGGAAATCATTTCTTCAAGAGTCAATGAACCGCTTTCCATTTCGCCGACTATCTTGTCCAGCCTTTCCATCGCCTTCTCGAAGCCGATTTTCTCTTCCGGCCTGGCAATCTTCCTGTCTGTCTTAACCGTTGTCATGGCTTGATATAACCTCCGATTCGAATGTGCCTTCCTCTACCCGTGTGCTCAACTTCTGTCCAGTCCTCAAATCCGCAACCCGGCGCACAATCCTACCGTTCTCGTCGCTGGTAACGCTGTAACCCCTCCCGAGAACCGCCAACGGATTGAGCGCCTTCAATTGCGCCTCGAACTTCCCAATCTGCATCCGCCACGATTGCCCGCTGACGAGCATCCGGTGGCGCATTCTCGACCCGATGTCGTCGAGTCGCTGCCGTCCCGTGCCTAGTCCTCCTTGCAACTCGTGTCTCATCCGCATGCCGAGGTTATCCAGGGTCTGGAGATATTGTCGCACAAGATTCCTTGGTTCCCTGAATACGTAACTCCCCGCCGCCGACTGTAGCGAATGCCTCGCTCTCAGGAGGCTTTCCCGCATTGCCCTTACGATTCTCCGGCGCGTCTCGTCAAACTGCCGTTCAAATGCGTCTTTTCTTCCCACAACCATTTCGGCGGCAGCGGATGGAGTCGGCGCCCGCAGGTCGGCCACAAAGTCGCTGATTGTGAAATCGATCTCATGACCAACTGCCGAGATAACCGGTATTCCCGATCTGGCGATTGCCCTGGCTACTATCTCCTCGTTAAACGCCCAGAGATCTTCGAGACTGCCGCCGCCGCGCCCGACGATCAAAACGTCGAAGCCGCCAAGCTCGTTCATCAAGTCAATTGCCGCTGCAATCTCTTCCGCCGCGCCATCACCCTGCACCTTGACCGGAGCGATAACCACGTGAAGATTGGAGAATCGCCTGGATATCACCTTTAGAATATCTTTGATTGCAGCGCCAGTCGGCGACGTGACGACGCCGATGTGCCGGGGAAGCAGAGGGATCGCTTTCTTGCGCGATTCGTCGAACAGTCCCTCCTTGAGCAGCTTCTCCTTGAGCGCCTCGAATTTAGCCTGTAGCGCGCCTTTGCCCCCTTCCTCGATCTGCCGGACGATGACTTGATAGTCGCCGCTACGCTCGTACACACTCACTTCGCCGAAGACACGGACGAGCAATCCATCCTTAAGTCGGAATTTAATTCCGACCTGGTTGCCCCTGAAGAGGACTGCGCGGATTTGAGCGGTTTCGTCTTTGAGCGTGAAGTAGCAGTGCCCTGACGAAGGCTGCCTGAGATTTGACATTTCTCCTTCGACCCAGACTTCGCCGATCTCGCCTTCGAGTATCGTCTTGATGAGACGGGTGATCTCGGTGACGCCCAGCACTTTGCGATTTGA
>CAZASC010000081.1:0-15383 GCA_964487695.1 uncultured Victivallales bacterium | reverse complement strand
CACCGAGAACTGGAACGTGCATGAAACGCTCGACATCCTCAATCGTTTTTACCGAAGTATCAAGGTATTCGATGAAGTAGGCCAGCCCGATGCTGGTCATCAGTCCAACGACAATGCTCAGCAGTATATTCAGCATGATCTTGGGGCTGACAGGATCGTTCTTGTCCGGAGCTTTTGCTGGCTCCCACACTTTCACGGTTGTCCTTGGAATGTGGAGTTCTATTTCCTCCTCACGATACCGCAACTTGAGTGCATCCCTGAGTTTCTTTGTATCGAGCAACTCTTCCTCGGCTTTCTTGAACTCCTTGTAGCCGCCAGCTTCGGATGTGATATCGTTGCTTTTCTGCTCGGCGATCATCTTTTCCATCGCATCGAACTGGGCCTTTGCCGCCTCGTAGTCAGCTTGAACGCCGGTTTTCATGCCTTGCAATGCTTCGGAGATTTTCAAATCCAATTCCTTGATGGTCGCTTTTGTGCGTATGACATCGGGGTGCGCCGGTCCGAGTGAATCCTTGCTGAGCATGGAACTCAACTCCACTTCCGATTCACGTTTCTTCTGAACAAGGATAGCCAAGGCCGGATCGCTCACCAGATGAGATGCGGCATCCAGGAGTTCCTGGGGTGAAAGAGTCATAATCTTGTCGTATCTGGCCTTCTTGTTCTCGAGTTCTCCGATTGCCCTTATCCTTTCCGAGTCCATCTTGACGAGAGATTCCTTCTCGAGTGGCGTCGACTCGGTCCCGTACTGGCCTACGTAGGTTATCTTGTATTTTTGGCGGATTTCCTCGACCTTGGACACCTGCTCTGCCACGGTTTTTTCCTGCCCATCAAGCTCGTCGTGAATAGCCTTCAATGCGGCATCCATTTCCTCGCGGCTTTTTTGCATGCTGATGTCGCGATAGATGACTGCAATTCTATTCGCAAGATCCGCGGCCTCCTGCGGTGCGGTTTCCTTGGGTTCGCTGAGATAAATTTCGATGGCTATCAGATTCGTGTCCCTGTACTGGCGGACCTTCATGCTCTTGGTCACAATCTTTACCGTGTGGTCAAACGAGGCCGCCCCGAGCTCATCCAGATAACCGTACGCTTTCCCAAGTTTGTCGTTTAAACTCTGCTGGCGTACAGCTTCCTCTATTATCGGGCGCGATTGAATGATCTCGTACTGTGTCCGCAGAAACAAAGGGTCATAAACAGTCCTTTCGGTTTGATTCTGCATGATCTGGATATCAGGAGTCTCTTCCTTGACCTGAATGACCGCCGATGCCATATAGACCCGTGGCATGGAGTAGGTGACTAGAATGCCCGTAAGAATAACGAGCAAAGAAACAGCTATGATGATTTCCTGCCGTGAACGAATAATCCGCCAATAGTCCAGGAAATGCAAAGCGTCTTCAGGTTCAGTCATACGCGTATCGAATCTTTGAAAGGTTAAAAAGCAAAACGAGGTATGGACATCCGAACAGCATATTGAGAATCATGAGCCTAAAACTGTTCTGTAATGAGCAGACTCGTCGCATTTCTGGTGAAGCCCGCGCAAACATCGGAATCAACATGCTCGTAAGATTGCGCAAGCATGACGCTGGTGGTCAGTCCCATCTTGTAGCTGATATCGCCGCCAAAAAGCAGTGTCTTTTCGGAACCGGACGTTTTAAAGCCAGTTGCCTCCTGGTAAGCCAAACCGGCTGCATCCAGCGAATCGCTCTTGTACTGGCCGTTTCTGTACGTTCCGTATAGTTCGAGAGTTAACAATTCGGTGCAATCCCATGCCATCTTGGTATAGAATTGAGCGCATTCCTGGGAAGAGAAGGGATAAACGTCAGCATCCCTTATCATGTAGCTGAGTGTAGCGTCAATCCTTGCCGCTGGAGTGGACTGGCCGTTAAGGTTCAAGCTTACGAACGGCTGCGACTCCGATGAGAGAGACTTGTCCTTGTAAGTCGCGGCTATCAGTCCAGCCCTCAGATTGACCTTCAGGTTCTTGTTGACATTCTTCTCCACGCCCGCGCCGGCCGAAATAGCATTAAAATCGCGATCTATTCCGAGCGAACTGTCATAACCGTATTCAGCCACATCCAACACGCCCATAAGCGCCAGCGTTCTTTGGATCTGATGCCAACCAGTCAGAGTAACGCCGGAGTTGTCTTCATCCGATTCCTGAGCTACGGTGGTATCGTCATAACGCTTGACTGTCGAACGACCGGCGAGGTTTACCGAAGTAATCCTGTCGCTCAATTCGTAGTTTGCTGAAGCGTCTATATGATTCATTATATAGCTGCAGTCGCTACGTAATTCGACACCGTTCGCATCTACGCTAGGATCTTCTGTCCTGTAGAAATATTCATTAAGTTGTAGTGTCGTCACCGGATTCGGCTGATTTTGCACCGAGAGCCCGAGGTCATGAAACAATTCGGTCTGGTTCTCGATCGAGCTTGGATTACTGCGATAGCGATAATATGGCGCATAGTGAAAATCCAGCGTCGAACCATGTTCGCTGACAAGGTGGACGTCCATACGGGGTTTTACGTACAAATCGAAATTGCTTTCGGGGGTGGGAGTCGAGTCCCGGTTGTCGGTTGATTCGCCGTAGAGCGAGCCCGAAAATTTGAGAATATCGGATTCCTTCTCCTGTGCCGATGCCACGGCAGTGATGAGAGCGACTCCGCACAGTATCAGCGAACACCTGTTCACAGTTCTTGTCATATGCTTCTCCATCTAAGGACCGCGATTGGACCTCGTATTTGCCTGACGTGTTATCTCCATGAAATCATGCACAAAACAGCCGCAAAAAATAACCCTTATCACCTGCCTAGTCAATAAGGAATTGCCAAAAAACTCTTGAGCCGCCGACACATGTGCCAAATCCGTGAAAGTATAAAAACCAATGGATAACTTGTTGACAGACAAAAAGAAGAAATGAACGCCACTGAAATGGTCGAACGCCACAGCCCAGGGCAACGCCCTGAAGAAAATGGAAATGCAGAGGAACAAAAAGGCCAGATTCGAGCGAATGAAAAACGAAGACTTTCTTCGCGCCTGTCGGCCTCAAATTGTGATTGTCTGATGTCCTCGAATTCTTTTTAATGTTCAGTCCCTTGCACGACCCGATCTCAGGCATTTCGGCGTGGCAATTAGGGTTTTGAGCAGTTCATCCGGGTGGACTTCCGGAGTAAGTTGGGTTAGAAGTATGAATCTTTAGCAGTCGTGGTGTAATTTTTTTCCGGAGACATAGATGTGACAGATATCTCGCGGCGCACTTTTTTGAAAAGCACTGCGTTTACGGGCGCGGCAGCCATGGTCTGGCCATACGAGAAGGGTCTGAACAAGTTGATCCCGTATGTCATTCCGCAGGACGAGACCAAGCCCGGCGTATGGAGTCTCTTTTCGACAACATGCAGGGAATGTCCGGCCGGCTGCGGGATGCGGGTGCGCCATATTGATGGTCGAACTATAAAAGCGGAAGGCAACCCGGACCATCCTGTCAACCGTGGATCGCTTTGCGCACGCGGCCAGTCAAGTGTGCAGGGGCTTTACGATCCGGATCGAATCTCACAGGTCCTGCATCGTCCACGCGGCGCAGTGTCGTTGCCTGCAGGCTGGGCGAGCGCCATCGAATCCATCAGCTCCAGAATCAGGGATTCAGGCGGTCATGTTGCTCTGATTTCCAATCTGCAGACCGGCGCACTGGCCGAAGTCATGCGCAAGTTCGCCGGCGCATTCGATTCGGAGCGAGTTTTACTCTACGAGCCTTTCAACTACGAAGCGCTTCGCGTTGCCCATGAAAAAGTGTTTGGGCTGGCCGCAATCCCTGACTATCGTCTGGAGTCGTGCGACTTCATTCTCAGCCTGTCGGCGGATTTTCTTGAAAGCTGGATTTCTCCTGTACAGTTTTCCAACGCCTTCTCGGAGTCCCATTCGTATTTGAACGGGAAGAGAGGCCGCTTGTGCTACGTGGGCCCGCGGCTTTCGATGACTGCCGCCAACGCTGATGAATTCCTTAAAGTTCCGCCCGGAACCGAGCGATGGATAGCGCTGGCAATGGTCAAAATAATCCTGGACCATGGCTGGAATCTGGCCGACCCGGGCTGGATCGCGTCGGTTGTCAAAGTCCTCGATCTGAAAGTAATCGCCTCGCGCACTAATGTTTCAGAATCGGTTCTCGAAAATATGGCGAGGGCATTCGTTGATGCGAAGGCAAGCGTCGCGCTGGCCGGGCCCGTGGGTGCAACAGGACAGGCCGCCGTGGAAACTGCGATGGCGGCAGCGATGCTCAATCGCGTCGCTGGCCGGGTCGGGCAAACGGTGGACTTCAGTCATCCGCATGCCCTGAGCAGCGTGGCGTACAGTGCCGATACAGAGCGATTCCTTTCCGAACTCACCGCCAAGGATGTGCTGATTGTCCACGACGCGAATCCTGTCTACTCCATGACGGGTGCAGCAGAGCATATTCGTCGCGCAGGAACAGTGGTCTATATAGGGACGATGATGGACGAGACGGCGGAACTGGCCGATTGGGTTTTGCCAATGGATTCGCCGCTGGAATCGTGGGGCGAATACGAGCCTGTGACGGGAATATGCAGTCTGATGCAGCCGACCATGTCCCGCCTGTACGATACCCGCAACGCCGGCGACATCCTGCTGGCACTGGCGAAGAGCGCCGGGCGTTCGTTGACCCTGGATGGCAACGCGATACCGGCGGCGAGTTTTGAGGAATGCCTGCATGCGCGCTGGAAGAAGAAGGCCGCTGAGGATACGGCAGGCGGGACGTTTGAAAGCTTCTGGACGGACTCCGTGCGCAGGGGATTCTTTGAGGAAAAAGATGCGTCATCAGGAGTTCATATTGAGCTGGCGAGCACCGGTGTGGAGCTTTCTCCGGTATCGGAAACAAAGCCGAAGCTCGCCGACGACGCTTTTGAATTGTGGGTGTGGCCTTCGCTTCTGCTCTTTGACGGGCGTGTGGCGAATCGAGGATGGCTGCAGGAAGCGCCTGATCCCTTGAGCACGATTGTATGGGGCTCGTGGATGGATATGAACCAGGGCCGGGCGGCACGCCTTGGAATATCGCAGGGCGATATCGTTGAGATGAAAACACCGGGCGGAAAAATCATGGCGCCGGTGCGCTTCACAGATGACGTACATGAGGAGGTTGCCGCAATCGCGTTCGGGCAGGGCCACACAGCCCTGGGCCGAAATGCGTCGGGGCGCGGAGCCAACGCCTTCCTGCTCCTCGGCGGATTGGAGAATGGGCATATGTTTGGCGCGGGGGAAATCCGGCGGGTCGGTGGCAACGCCGAGCCGATCTCGACTTGTGCCACCGATGACCAGCATCACCGCGAAATTGTTCAATGGGTTGACTTCGGGATTGTGGCGGCAATGAAGCCTGGCGACGGGAATCAATTGAGATTGCCGCTCCCGGAAGGATACGATCCAAAGCGCGATCTTTACGAACCGCATTCTTATCCAAATCACAGATGGGCCATGGCCGTGGATCTGGATCGCTGCACCGGGTGTGGCGCGTGTGGGGTTGCCTGTTATGCAGAAAACAACCTGCCGGTCATTGGCCATGAACAAGCCGGCCGTGGAAGGATAATGGCGTGGATGAGGGTCGTGCCGTATCGCCAGGATGGGGACGCGCGACGGGCCGGTTTTATCCCGATGTTCTGCCAGCAATGTGACGCGGCCCCGTGCGAGCCGGTATGCCCGGTCTTTGCATCGGTTCACAATGAAGAGGGCTTGAATGCGCAAGTGTATAATCGATGCATAGGAACGCGATATTGTTCCCATAACTGCCCATACAAGGTCAGGCGGTTCAACTGGATGAATATAAAATGGGAATCGCCGCTGGATAAACAACTAAATCCGGATGTGTCGGTCAGGTGCCGGGGCGTGATGGAAAAATGCAACTTCTGCATTCAGAGAATCCGGGAAGTCGAACGACTGGCCAAACTGGAGGGCAGGCCGGTGCGGGACGGCGAGATCAAACCGGCTTGTGTGCAGACGTGCCCGACCAGGGCGTTGATTTTCGGCGACTTGCTCGATTCCAAGTCGCATGTTTCCGATCTGACCCGCAACGACCCGAGGCGATATCATGTGCTTGAGGAACTGAACACAAAGCCAGCTGTGACGTACCTGCAAAGGGTGAAGGCATAAACTCTGCGGTGTTCCGCCGGGCCGCTGTCGTCGGACAGAATGTATGGAAGACAAAGAAACAATTTCGGAGACGGCGCTGACGTACGGGGAAATCTCGGACGTGGTGCTTGGTGCGATGAAACCGCCCCGCCTGCTTTACAAGGCGATTGTCGCACTGCTCGGAGCCGGAGCTGTGGCTGGTTTCTGTACCTGGGTCTATCAAGTGCGGGCCGGAATGTGGGTGACAGGGCTGAGCATTCCAATCGGCTGGGGAACGTACATCACGAATTTCGTCTTCTGGGTCGGAATAGGACATGCCGGAACGCTGGTGTCAGCCATCCTTCACCTGGTGCGTTCAAGATGGCGGACGTCAGTGTCGCGCGCGGCAGAGGCCATGACTGTTTTCGCCGTAATGACGGCTGCGTTGTTTCCTCTGGTACACTTGGGAAGGGTGTGGGTTTTCTATTACATTGTTCCGTATCCTTCCGAGCGGATGCTGTGGCCGAACTTCATCAGTCCTCTGGTTTGGGACGTGTGTGCGGTTCTTACCTACCTGACGGTTAGCAGCATTTTCTGGTTCATCGGGCTGATACCGGATCTGGCGGCTGCACGAGACCGCTGGATGCAAACGCAGGGGCCTGATAATCCAAGGACGAAATTGTACCGCATTCTTGCGCTTGGGTGGTGCGGTTCTGGCAATCAATGGCACCATTACGGACGCGGTTATCTTTTTTTTGCGGCTCTGGCGACTCCGCTGGTGATCTCGGTGCATTCTGTAGTGTCATGGGATTTTGCCATGTCCAATCTCGCAGGCTGGCATTCGACTATTTTTGCGCCATATTTCGTGGCAGGCGCGATCCATTCCGGACTGGCCATGGTTCTCACGTTGCTTATTCCGATGCGCCATCTCCTCAAGTTGGATCGCGTGATTGATCGGAAGCATTTCGAAGCCGTGGCTCAGACCATGATCGTCACGACAGTCATCGTCGGTTATGCGTATGCCGTGGAGCCATTCATATCGTGGTATTCCGGCGACATATTCGAGCGTCAGTTTGCCGTGTGGCGGGCGACTGGCGGCATCGCGCCGTTTTTCTGGGCGCTGCCAACTCTCAACGTGCTCGTGCCGCTGGCCCTTCTCTATCGCCCGGCTCGGCAAAATCTCGTTTCACTATTTATCATCTCCATTCTTGTGAACATCGGCATGTGGCTGGAAAGAATTGTGATCATTGCGGGTTCGCTGTCTCACGATTTCCTGCCACACAGCTGGCATTCGTATTGTCCTTCGTGGGTTGAGGTTTCGATCACTATCGGAAGTTTCTGTTTCTTCCTGTTCTGCTTCTTCGGGTTCGCCAAACTGGCGCCGACGGTCTCCATGGTGGATGTTAAGGAAGACCATACTGAGGGTTCGAAGCGCTATTTTGAACTGGATACCAACGAACCTCATATCGGCGATGTTCGCAAACTCGAAAACGGAATACTTGGTGTGTTCAACGGGCCGGAAGCGCTTTTGACGGCACTCCGCAAGGCGCGAGCCTCGGCTTTCAATCAGCTCGAAACTTACTCCCCAGTCCGACTGCGCGAAGCGGAGCAAATCATGGGGCGCGGGCCAAGTCCGCTCCGCCTGTGGACCCTGACTGGCGCGATTTTGGGCCTGATAGGCGGCTTCTCACTCGCCATTGGGGCCGCTCTGGTCAATTCGCTGATAGTAGGTGGCAAACATCCGGTTTCGATTTTTCCTTACTGCATCATTGGTTTCGAAGGCACGATATTGCTCGGTGGCCTGGCGAACCTGGCCGGCGTGCTGTTTTACTCGAAACTTGGAAGGGGAACAGCTCTGCCTTCGGGCTACGATCTGCGTTTCAGCAGGGATCGTTACGGACTGATGGCGGTGTGCGATGCGAGGCGGATGGAGAGTGCGCGGTCTCTGATGCGGGAGGCCGGAGCGAAGGAGATACATGTCATCCAGCGATAATCCAAAATCAGGCATCGATCCGGCGCGCAGTGGCGTGGCTCTGGCGTGGGGCATGCTGCTTTTGCTCGGAGTGGCTGGCTGGTCGGCGTGCGCCATATTCATGGATCCAGTTCCGGTGTGGCGCGGACTTCTTGTCAATTTCGTTTTCTTTACGCCGCTTTCCGCGGCGCTGGTGGTGTGGGCCTCGGCAGTAATGCTTTCACGGGGCAACTGGCTGGGGCCGCTGGAACGTGTGGCCATGTCTGGAATTGCGGTCGCACCGCTATCGCTTGCCGCTTTCGTCGCACTGTGGGCCGGCCGGTCTCATTGGGCAGCTTCAATGCTTTCCGGAGATTCCCACAATCTGGCCTGGTTGAACGCGCCATTTTTATTTGCACGCGACGGCGTTGCGCTTGTCATCTGGTGGTCGTTCGCATTGTGCTTTGCGCTGAGCCTGCGCAAGGGAAGGCCAAAGGTGTTGGCCGGCTGGGTTGCATTTCTCTATGCCGTGGTTTTCTCCCTGATCGGGTTCGATATGGTGATGGCGCTGGATCCGCATTGGTCCAGCTCATTGTTCGGCGGATATTTCTTCGTTTCCGGCATGTATGCGGCGATTGCTTTCCTGACCTTCGTGGCTGTGTGGCAGCCTGACAAGTCCCCTGAGCGTCTGCACGACCTTGGCAAGCTCGTGGTCGCTTTCAGTATCATGACGACATATATGATGTTCTCGCAGTTATTGCCGATCTGGTACGAGAATCTCCCGGCCGAAATCCGTTTCCTTGTTCCGAGGATGAACTTTGCCCCATGGTCAATGGTGAGCGTTGGGCTGCTGCCCGTGGTGTACTTTGGGCCGCTCGTCTTGCTTCTTCCGATACGGGCAAAGCGAACGCCGTGGTATCTGGGAATGATCTGTCTTGTGGTCGTATGCGGCTTATGGATCGAACGCTGGTGGCTCGTGTCGCCGGCATTGGGGTTGGACACCACGCTTGGCGCGGCGGATGTATCAGCGTGTGCAGCGTTTGCGGGCGCGTTGGGATTGGGCGTGTGCGTAATGAAACAGGGGCCGCGCCAGGAATTGGATTGTTCAGGCGGATCACAAGGGAATGCGCGAAAGTGACTGAATCATCGAGGCAACCTGTGGTAAACAAGAGACCGGAAAGATCGGGCTGGCTGGCCATGTCATTTGCGATCGCGGCCGGATTATTGATTGTTATGACAGCGTGGTTCTATAACTTTCATTATCAGGACCGGATCGGTGAAGCCCAGCCGATTTCGTTCAGTCATCGCGTACATGCCGGCGACAAGAAGATCGCATGTGTTTTCTGTCACTCAGGGGTGGCAAACGGCCGGCACGCCGGCGTACCCCCCCTGGAGACGTGCATGTTGTGCCATTCGAAAATCATCACGACGCACCCGGAAATCCTGAAATTGCGCCAGCACTTTGACCAACGCGATCCGGTGGAGTGGGAGGAAGTGTACCATTTGCAGGAATTTGTGTATTTCGATCATCAGGCTCACATCAGGCGGCAAATTGATTGCGGCAAATGCCACGGCGATGTCAGAAATATGGATCGGATCGTTCAGTACAACGAGTTTACCATGGGGTTTTGCGTGCAGTGCCATAAGGATAACAAAATCTCGCACGATTGCTTTATGTGTCATCGTTAGTTGGAAGGAGGAATATGTCGGACTCTGGAAATGAAAAGTCGGGCGCAGCCCTTGGATTTCTGGTCGCTGGTTCGTTCTGGCTCGTGATCGGAACTCTTTACGGGCTGGTCGCAGCGATCCACCTGATGGCGCCGGAATTCTTCAACAATATCGCATGGCTTGTTTTTGGACGAAGCAGGCCCGTTCATGTCAACACCGTCATCTACGGGTTCCTTGTAAACACGCTATTCGGGGCTGCGCTGTACTATGTGCCGGCGTTGTTGCGGACGCGGTTGTGGTCGGAGCGGCTGGGATGGACCAGCTTGATGTTCTGGAATGTGGCCGTGCTCAGCGGGCCATTCACGTTTTCCTTCGGGATCACCCAGGGACGCGAGTATGCTGAATACATCTGGATTTTCGACGTGTGCATTGTGATTGCCATGCTCCTTCTGATTGTGAATGTGGCCATGACCATTGTGAACCGGCGGGAGAACAGTCTGTATGTGTCAGTCTGGTATGCGTTTGCCGCCATGCTGTGGACGGCTGGTGTATACCCGATAGGCAACGTCATGTGGCATCCCGGCACAGGTGCGGTGCCAGGGCTGTTGGATTCCATTCTGCTCTGGTTCTACGGTCACAATATCGTCGGTCTTCTATTGACCCCGCTCGCCCTTGGTATTGCATATTTTGTGTTTCCGCGCGTGGTGAAAGCGCCGCTCTATTCCCACACGCTTTCGCTGATCGGATTCTTCACGCTGGTAGCAATGTACACGCATATCGGCGGCCATCATATTCTGCAGACTCCGATTCCCAACTGGCTGAAAACCATTTCAGTCGTGGATTCAATCGCCATGTTTGTGCCGGTACTGACCGTCCTCGTAAACCTCTGGATGACCGCAAGGGGAAAAGGGGCGCTTCTTTGGTCAGATCCCGGCGGGCGCTTTGTCGTCGTTGGTTGCATTTGGTACTTGATCACCTGCATTCAGGGGCCGCTGCAATCGCTGCCGATGGTGCAACGCGTCACTCATCTCACTAATTGGACAACCGGACATGCCCACATCGCGGTGCTTGGGTTCTCCGGTTTCTGCGCGCTGGGAGGCATGTGGCACGTCTTGCCTCTTATCGTTAAACGCGAACTCTATTCGAAGCGCCTGGTCTTCCTGCAACTCAGTCTGTTGCTGACCGGGTTGGTTGGCTTCTTCGTCGTGTTGTCCATTGCCGGCCTGATCCAGGGTTCCGCGTGGCTGAATGGTGAAACCGTGTACAAGGTCCTGCCGCAGCTTGCGCCATATATGGCGTTGCGGGCGATGTTCGGCATTTCCATCATCGCGGCCGCTCTCGTGGGATTCTACAACCTGATGATGACCATCCGATATGGCGCGCCCATGGAAGTATCGGAAAGCGTGGAGGCGCAGCCATCATGAAAATGACACCCGCACTATTGATCGTCGGCAGCCTGCTTGTCTTCTGGAGTTCGGTGTTTGTCGCCGTGATCCTGCCCGGCATGACGATGAAGGACACTGCATCCGATATCTGGCGTCCGTGGACACAAAAGGAGAACGAGGGTCATGAGCTCTATGTGGACAACGGTTGCAGCTACTGCCACACGCTCTTTGGACGGACTATGGATTTCGACTTGGGTTCGCAGCGTATCTCCGAGGCTGGCGACTACGTGAACCAGAATCCAGCAATCCTGGGCACCGAGAGAATGGGGCCCGATCTGGCGCAGGAAGGCGGCGAGCATCCGGATGACTGGCACAAGGCGCATTTTGCGAATCCAAGAAACACACGGCCGGTTTCACTGATGCCGTCATGGGAATTCCTTGGCAGCAACAAGATCGCAGCGTTGACCGCGTTCGTGCAGGCGCAGGGCGGAAAGCTTGCCGACATGAGGGAAAAGCGGCAGGAACACTGGAAGCAACTTGCTTTGGAAGCCGAACGGGCAGGCGTTGACAAGAACGTGGAATGGTTGCACTCCAACGTGCCTGCGGTGTGGCGTGAAATGCCGAATCCGTATCCGGCCACTGATGCCGATCTGGAGCGCGGCCAGAAGGTTTACCAGCAGTTCTGCATCAATTGCCATGGACCGGTCGGTGACGGCCAGGGGCCTGCCGTAAAATATCTGGATCCGGCTCCGCTCAATTTTACAACATTGCGCCGCCATCTTGTCCAGAACAAGTACATCGGCGGAATCTTCTACTATCAGATCATGAACGGGATAACAGGTACAGGGATGCCGTATTTCAAACGCGAACTTGAGTCCGAAAAAATATGGGACGTCTCTAATTATATTGCGGTCAGATTCCTGGGATATACCGATGCGGAGTTGGAGCCGCGCGGCATACCCGCTTCCTATGAACCGGAGTGGACAAACCGGTACAAAGCGCCTGAGTTGGGCACAGCGTCAACGAATACTGCTGGGAGGCTGCCATGACAGGAATGCCTCAACAGGATGCGTTGCTTGTAATGTGGCTCACGTTCAGCGCAGTTGCCATTCTGGCTGTGATAGCGATTCTGGTATGGGCAATGCGCTCGCATCAATTCAGCCGGCAGGATCGCGCCCGGTATCTTGCTTTGCAGAGCGGGATTCCGCCGGAATCTGACAGTGGACACGACAAGTCGGAGGATAAACATGTATCGGCTTGATGTTTTTCAGAACCAGTGGCTGGTCGTCATGATGGCTTGCGGCCTCGTGCTTGTGCTGAGCATTGTACTGTACTATGTGGCGATGTGGCGGCGCAGACCTGACGCTTCGGGGCAAGCCCAGTCAGGAGCAGCGGCTCCTAAGAAGCCTCGATTGCTGCCTGAAGTCCTGATTTTGGTTTATGCGTTCGCCCTTGTGTTTATGATCGTCTATACGTTGTTTATGATTCGTTATCCGCCAAACTGGTGAGGTTAAGATGCCGTCTGAATTTGAGGAAGAGAATGGCGAGCTCAGTTCCTTCTGGAGCTGGATCATTATGGTAGCGGTATGTATTGTAATAGTGGGCTGGGGGATATTCAATTATCTCTCAATTCCCGATCAGGCGCGAAAGTGGGACATCGGAGCATTGCGCGATGTACCGGGGCAGTCCATATATTCAACCGCTGCGCCGAAGGTGAACGAATCATCCGTGCCGATCCAGGTTCAACCACTGCCTGAAGGAACTCCAATATCGCAAACTGTTTCGAATCCTGCTGTTCTGGAGGCAAACCCGTGAAACTGATACTGGGGGTCATAGCTGCTGCCCTGATGGTCTGCGTCTTTGTTCTAGTATTTGTCCTCGTTATGGATGGACCACGAATGTATGTGCAGCCGAATATCAGGACATTTCAGGCCCGGGTTGATCCGCTTCCCAAAGGCGTTGTTCCCTTCGAGTCAAGCCAGACCATGTCAGCCATTGAGGAGGCAATGAGCTTGACTAACGCACAGACCGCCACGCCAGCGACTCTGGCGCGCGGGAAGATCTATTATTCATACTACTGTATTTTTTGTCATGGAGATGCTGGACGCGGCGACGGTCCGGTTGGAGAGAGTTATGTGCCGGCTCCAAGCGATCTGACATCCGCCAGCATCCAATCTTTATCGGATGCCAGCTTGCTCAAAGCAATGCTCACTGGCGTGGGGCACGAGCCGGTGCTGGAACGTGTGGTGCCTTCTGAACATAGATGGCCCATCGTGCTCTACATACGGAGTTTGACCAATGGCGGCACTGCAGTACAGCCAGCGCTATGAGCTGGCTGCTCGATTGGATAAAGTGGCCTCGTAGTGTGCGTCAAGCTGCGGCGTTGTGGCAAGAAGAGAAATAGTCACGGATTTTCACGGATAAGCACGGATCAGAAGGTGTTCGAAGGCAATCCGTGTTTGTCTGTGTAAATCTGTGGCAGGATTTCTTTTTCGCAACGTTTCTTTATGCAGAAAGACAGTGCTAATCCGCCTTCGCAGGCTACGGCGTGGCATGCCCGGCGACGAGTCCGCTAACGACAATAGCCTGCTTTCAACCTTGTTTCCGGCTCAGGACTGCTGTGGCTGCGCGCCGTACTGGGCATCGCCGAATCCGAGAATCAGATAGAAGATGAATGGCAGGAAGAAAAGGCCGACGCCGAATCCGCCGCTCTTGCCGAAGCTTTTTGCAATGTCCAGGGATACGATGAGCGCCATTATTATGTTCACAACAGGAATGAAGAATAGGATCATCCACCAGCCCGGCCTGCCGGCAATCTGAAGAAGTAAATAGAGATTGTAGAATGGAACGATGCAGCCCCAACCCGGTCTTCCGGCCTTGGTAAAAACTTTCCACATGCCGATCAGACCAATGAGCGCAACGATCCAGAAAACCATCATGACGTGATGCAAAAAAACCATAGCCGACCGCCTTTCCCCTTAATTACTCTTCACCGCTTCTTGTAACCGAACCACCAAATTGGGTTCGAGTTTCTCAAATGGGCTTAGATTTGTCCAACGAATACGGCGATACAAAGATAAGGTTTTTCGGGGTCTGAACTAAGGGACTTCCGGATGGTTCAAACGCTGCTTTAGGGCCATCATTTGTCCAAGTACTGCGATGAATCGCAACTGTTTTACAGAAATGACAGTTTGACTGTCTCACTAACAGGTAAAAATTGCATTGATGGAGCGAACAAAATGACACCGAAGCGACTAAGTACAACATTGACTCTGCTTTTAGCGGCCCTGGCGTTGACCGGTTGCCTCACGCCTGTACACGGACCAAAATATATTGATCCTGACGATTTTGATTTCACTTCCATCCTGCCGAATCCGCCGGCAAACGATTCTGCGCAGACTCGCTCGGAGCTCGACGAGATACTCGCAATGCAGGCATCTCGAACGCCGGAGCAGGCGGTCAGGGTCAAGGCGCAGAGCCCGCCAACGCCGACTCTTTTCGCGCCCATTATCTCCCCAACGTTCGACTTCAATCCTCATCCAGTCACATGCATGCTTCTGCGCCAGGTAGAGGTTGATGCCGGGGCTGTAGTGGACAGGGCCAAACATCACTGGGCTCGACCGCGACCGGGCAATCTCGATCCAAAGGTCAGATACGAGGTCAATGAGCCGTTCTTCAGTACATCATATCCGAGCGCTGATACGACAATCGCCACAGCGTGGGCTGTCGTGATACAAGAGCTGTTTCCCGAAAAGAGGACCGAACTGATGGCCAAGGCGTATGACATCGGAATAGATCGCATTCTCGCCGGGGTCCATTATAGGTCCGACGTTGTGGCAGGACGGCAACTCGGGCTGGCCGTTGCCGCGAAGATTCTCAAATCAGCAGACTTTCAGCGGGATCTTGCAGCGGCCAGGAAAGAACTGGCGGTTGGGAAGAATTAGTTTGTTGGCACATCAACTCCCTTGTGTCGAAGGCAACGAAGACGCTCTCATTTAATGACTGCACTGCCTGAATGTGGAATCCTTTGTTGGCAGACCAAGAAGAAAGATAATATAAAAGATCGTCAAACAAATATCAATTGTCGCGTCCCGTTGGACTGGGCTGACGGATAGCACCCTTGCAATTGGTGGGCGGCAGGCTGAAAGCCTGCAATTCCAGAGCCCATGGCAACGCCCTTGGGAGGATGGAAGAGAAGAAGACATTTGAGGCCGGCGTGGCGAAATGGGACGTGGTCATGCTTCGCTCCATTTGGTCTCTGGGGGTTGGTTTGG
>CAZASC010000080.1:15042-15473 GCA_964487695.1 uncultured Victivallales bacterium | reverse complement strand
AACCAAAACAGATTTCAAGAGGCCAAATGGAGCGAAGATAGACACTCGTCCCTCCTTCGCTCTAACCGGCCTCGATTTCATCCACGTTTCCGGTTTTCCCAGGGCGTTGCCCAGGGCTCTGGAATGCGACCCTTTCAGGGTCGTTCAATTCATGATTCGCTTGAATATTGAGTGTTGTGTATTGAAAATTCCCACTCCATCTCCTTAACGAAACGTTGCGAAAAAGAAATCCCGCCACGGATTTACACAGATAAACACGGATTCTGCGAACACCTTCTGATCCGTGCTTATCCGTGAAGATCCGTGGCTAAACAATATATGAAATCGTTCCCAGGGCGCAACCTCGGTACCGCTCCAACCAAAACAGATCTCAAGTGGCCAAATGGAGCGAAGATAGACACTCGTCCCTCCTTCGCTCTAACCGGCCTCGA
>CAZASC010000080.1:0-14942 GCA_964487695.1 uncultured Victivallales bacterium | reverse complement strand
CAACCTCGGTACCGCTCCAACCAAAACAGATCTCAAGTGGCCAAATGGAGCGAAGCATGACAACGTCCTCATCTCGCTCACACCGGCCTCCATTCTCTCTGCGTTTGCATTTTCCTCAGGGCGTTGCCCTGGGCTGCGGAATGTGACCCTTTCAGGGTCATTTATTTCGCCGTCTCTTCTTGGTCTGCCAAATCTACTCAATGCAAACGAGATGTGGGGTTGCCGGAAAACAGGCAAGCGCTTTGCGGTTGGTTAAGGTGGTGTGTGTTGGAGCGATGGCGGTGCAGGTTCAGCCAAAAGGGTGGGGTGCGGTTGTGTCCGAAAAAGTAGTCTTTCAGAGTTCGAAACGCTCGGCGCGGACTTTCGCGGAACGTACGCCAGCCTTGATCAGATCAGCAATCATCCGTCTCATCATTACGGGAGATCCACAGATATAGAAGGCTTTATCGGGATTGAGCTCAGCGACGTGGCGCCGGATCATATCCATGGTGACACGCCCTTTCTCGCCCGGCCAGGACGGCTCCGCATTGCTCAAGACGTGTACGACTTTCAGACGTGGATGCGCACCGGTGGCGATTGCATTCAGTTCGTCACGGAATACAATATCCTGCTCGCCTCGATTGGCGTAGAACAGCGTTACGGAATTGTCCGAGGCAGTGTCGCGCATATGACGTAGCATGCTCATGAAGGGCGTGATGCCGATTCCGCCCGCGATAAAGACCATGTCGTGTTCTTCCGGGTAAAAGCAGTAAGAGAAACGTCCGAAAGGCCCCTGGATACCAACCAGATCGCCGGGCTTTACGCTGCCAATCGCAGCCGTGAAGTCGCCGGATTCCTTGATTGTGGCTGAATGAAAGCCTGGCGCATCCGGACTGGAGGATATAGTAAACGGATGTTCCTCCGATTGACGGCTCCCGGAATGGAAGGAAATGAACTGGAACTGGCCTGGATGGAAGGAGAAGCATGGCGTGCCGTCGGACGTGGCCATCTTCAGTGTCCAGACATTGTGGCTTTCACGAGACACATTTATAATGCTGAACGAGTGTTTCCTCCGGTAATGCGGCCCGATGACTTTGTGCCAGCCGTAGCTGATCGCAGCAAGGACGGCAAGGGTGATCCAGATAGTCCGCATGACCGCATTCGACAAGTCTGCTCCGATATTCATGCTATGGACGAACCCGACGGTCACGATCACGCAGGCCAGCACGTTGTGGGTAGCCCGCCATTGTTCGTAGCGCAGGCGGATCTGCGTTTGAAGTAACGAGATCAGAATGATGACAACGAGCGCCAGCAGGCCGATCTTTCCGATGGTGATGAACCACGGCAGTTGGAAACTGGTGAGAAGTCGCCAGTGGTTGGCGGATGCCAGCACGACAGGATGAGCGACCAGAAGGGAGCCCGCGACGATCGCCATTATTTTGTGGAAGATGTAGACGGCATCCAGCCCGAATGCCCGGTCAACGATTTTCAGTCGCGCCGACAAAACGGGCTGAAGGGTAAGAATAGGCAGTCCCAGCAGCGCCAACATTCTGCCGATTCTGGAGACAAGCGGATCCGGCGGACGTGTATCCACCAACATGGCGACAATAAGCGGACCGCACGCAATGGCGCAGTACACGGTTATAAGGAGCATGCGTTGGAGACGGAACGACACGTTGCGTGACCTGCCTGCCGCCGTGATTTCGCTCGACTCTTGATGCGCATCACGCGGCATGCCCGAACTCCGCGACGAGCAGGCGGTCGAAGCCATCAACATGCGAACCTCCTTTTGTGTTTTGAACCTAAAGTTGCACAGTGGGATCATCGTGAGGGATCGCCCGGAATGTTACAATTGGCAAGCCCCTGAAAGCATTCTTCTAAATACCTTAATGAGAGAAGGTTCTAAAGTTACAGTAAACGGAGGGCAGGGGACTGGAATATCCGGTATTCTTTAGTGTTTTCTGTTGGAATTACGGACGTTTGGCTGCACAATAACAGCCCTGAACTTGGAGACGTCATGAGAAATGCAATATGCTTTGTTTGCCTCTGCTTGCTCGAATTGCAAGTTGTCGCTCAACCTATGCAGGAAAGTGGAGCCGATCCGGCTGTGCATTTTTCGGACGCCAATTTTGAACGCGCAGTAAGAATGGCGCTCCCATTCAAGAATCAGGCGACAAATCAGATCTGCGTGAGCGATGTGGAGTCGATTACAGTCTTGGACGCCGGTTCATCCCGGATTGCCGACGTGGCCGGCATTGAGGCCTTGAGAGGCCTGCAGAGTCTGAATCTGAGATGCAACCATTTGACGAATCTCGATCTCTCCGCTTGCGCCAGCATTCAAGGTGTATCTTGCGGTAATAATCCACTCGCGAAGTTGAATCTCTCTGGCTGTGCCAGGCTCCAGTACTTGTTTTGCGACAATGGTGAGCTCACTGATCTGGATCTGTCTGCCTGCACGAACTTTCTGACCCTTGGTTGCAAAAACAATCAACTCACGAATCTAAACGTCATGGCTTGCGCAAACCTCAGGAATTTGCTCTGTGAGAACAATCGTCTTGCAAAGCTGAACGTCCCGGTTTGCGCCAGCTTCCAAAAACTATTTTGTGAGAACAACCGGCTCACAACGCTGGATGTGTCTGGATGCTCAAACCTCAGAAATGTGGATTGCGGGCACAATCAACTGACGAACCTGAACGTCTCAGGGTGTTGCAAGCTCCAGAATCTTGATTGCGCCAATGACCGGCTTGCGGAGATTAATATCTCGGCCTGCCCATGCCTTGAGAATCTGAAGTGCTGCAGCAATCGGCTTACCGTCTTGAACATTTCGTCCAATGGGATGCTTACATATGTGGATGCCACAGGCAATGCAATCACCAATATCATAGTCTGGTGGGAACCGCCGACGAAAGACAACAAGCCTGTCGCGTTCCAGTTTCTCTATGATGGTAATCCAACGTTCAGCAATCCGTAAATATTGGAGCGTCGAATTGGTCTTGCCATGATGTGGCGACCGGTCAAGGTCGTCGGGCAAAAGGATGTCTATTTCAAAAGGTGGAGGTTACGCAAACCGGCGCAAGGATGTCAATTTACCTGCTTGATTCTGTAATAGCGTGAGCTTACCGGCGCTGAGAAGTACAGATTTGTTACGAACATGCCGCCGGTTGCATTCATGTCCACGCCAAATGCGTTGGTCCAGACTGGATTCGTCAAAGAGTCCGTCTGCATCACTCTGTATTGGCCGCCGTAGCGCGTGTTCCAGCATAGTGAGAGGCCGTTGGTTCCTGACATCCCGACATTGGAGATGGTAAACAATCTGTTTGTTGTTCGTGGGGTGGGGATGGGCATTTGGTATATGTTTGTCGAACCATCAGGCCATCGTCCTTCGCTTATATCGTCTGACTGCGCTCCAAACACAACAGAGTCTGCCAATGTGTTATCGGGAGCGTACAGTGCTATTTTATCCCCAGACTTGCTTAAGCCGAAGCTCACATACAAATCGGAACCGGTCACGGTCTTCGCGGCATTTGCCCAGACCAGCATAAAGCCATGCCCCGGTATCGTAGTTCCATCCGGGACCTTGTTCAGGCTGTTCGTGTTCAGATTGCCGGCAAGCTGAAAGCCGGTGATATCCACCGTCTGCGTATCAGCATTGTACAACTCGAACCAGTCGTCAAAATCGCCGTCCGCAGGATCTGCCAGCGTGCTCGTGTTCTTGGCCATCCACTCGTTGATACATATATGCACAGGCAGCGAAGCGCTGTTGTTTTTCCCTCCAGGCGTAGGATAGTAGAATACCTGGCGCGCTCCGCCTGTCCCATCCGGGTAGTAGCCGTACGAACTGTCCTTCCCGATCGCACCGTAGTTCACATAATCGACGATAATTGCATTGGCACCGGATTTCCTCACCAGTGCCACGCTCCCGCTTGAACTGTTCATCATAAATCCGGCATGCAGATTCGTGCTCGCAGTAAGGTTTGTCTCTCCATCGCACCAGACAAGCTGATACCCATTGTTTGTCACAGACCATCCTGCAGGAAACGCCCACTTCGTCAAATTCGTGTAGCTGTCCGTCAGGTAGTAACCGTTAGAGAAGAGATTCACAGTGTTGCTGCTGTTATATAACTCCAGCCACGGTGCATATTGTCCCGCGTTGTTCTTGATCGTCGCCGTGTTCGACGGCATGATCTCGTTGATCCATAAATCGTCAAAGGACGGCAGACTCGCCGTGACAGAATTTGCCCGCCCCGGCGTATAAAGCGTGTTCGCATCAACCGCCCAATTGCCAACCCGATTGTTGTCTTTCGTGGTGTCAATCAACTGCAACGATGGCCCTCCTCCATTGGCTTGTGCTGGCCAGGGCGGATTGTTGTCGAACTTCACTTCGTCCAATATCTGCCATGTGTTGGTCGTCAGCGGCATCTCAAGTTTTATTGTTTCACCGCCATTGTTCAGGCTGCCAGAGTACTCGCCAACCACAACCTCGACGTTGGAGTATATTGCCTGATACCCCGCCAGATTCGCGGCCACTACAACATAACTCGTTGGCCCAATATAACTACCGCCGCCAAATGTGAAATCAACGCCATCCAATCGCATGCCGGTAAGGTCAAACCCATAAACACTGTTCGTGTTGTATATCTCCAGAAATTCGCCATGCAACTGTGCCGGATTATACATGATCTCGTTAATCACAAGGTTGCCTGCCGCCGACATATAGCCGCCGGTGTAGGTGACATTGATGTGGGCTGTTCCAACAACGTTGCCGTTCCGATCACGTCCGGAAAACGTGAGACTATTGAGCCCGTTCGTGAGTGACGCTGAAATATGCCAACTTGTTGTGGCAGTCCAGATGACGGGATATTCATTGCTGTTTATGAGGATTTTCTCAACCTGAACGGGAGCAGATCCGGCGATTGTAACCGGACTAACGCTCGTTGTAAAATTGGTCGTTGAAATAGTGAAGACCGTACTTGTCACAGACGCCATCTGCGATATGAGGTAGGTGCGCTGTTGGGATATCCAGGCTTCAATATTTGTTGGTGAAGTTGCCGTTACACCGTTCGCATTGAACGCGGCATACCAGGCATCCATAACAGGGTTGCAGTTTGCCGCCTGCATTGGCCCATCCGCCATGTCTTTCAGGAGATTCCAGAACTCGCGTCGGAAGGCTGGCTGGTTGACACTGCACATGCGGCAGGCGATGGGAAAATCAGTGGTGTCCGAAGGGAATGGAGAGACTCCGGGGCTAAAGGAGAAACACCAGTCCGTGTCGAATATGAACATTCTGGCTTTGTCCCCGACCGGGAGATACGCATACATGTTGTGAGCGTTGCCCAAGCCATACGTATCCCAGTTCCCCAGTGCGCCATTAATGGCGAAGTAACTCAGCCAACCGCGTGTATCAACGAGCGATTGCACCCGTTTCGTGAAGAGAGCATCGTTCGTCGTGGAGAATGCCGCGGCCAGGTCATACAAACCGGTGTAGTCATCGTTGGGGCGGTCACTTTGTTCCTTGCGCAAATACCAGCGATAGCGACTCTGCTTGTAGCTGCCATGAGAGTCCTCGTACAGGCCGAATGGATCGCCATCAAACAAGCCATAATTCTTGTAAATCTGTGGATCGCTATCACCGTACCAGCTGGCCGTTAGATCAACCGAAGGCTCCACAAAGTCAAACATAATGCCGTTGGCGCCGTCGCGTGGGGTTCCGTTCGCGAAGAATCGGACGTAACGAAGAGGAGATGCCTCAAAACCCATTTGTTCGGTGATCCAGTATCCAGTTTTGTTTATCTGAAACGTTGAATCGACTTGGCCGTTTTCCGGCACCCTAAAGAAAACACTGCCCTTGCCCAGGTATCTGTCGGACTTGGGCACATCTATGTTATATGACCCACTGTCAGTAGCGTTATCATAATCACGCCAAAATCCGTGCCATCTGCCGCCGCAATTGTAGATTGCCCTGTAATTACCCAGTACCAAGGTCAAACCGAGAGGTTCGTTACTGTACTTGCTGTAGGTCGGACCACAGATACTAGTCCACAGAAAAGCATTTGTCTGGCTGAGCCACATGAAGTAAGTCGCGAAATTGCCCGGCGGAACCGTATCGCCAAAACGCACAAGACATTCCAAGGGCGCAAGCATTGTAGTTGAAGGTGGACGTGGATACACGTTAGTGCACGCCGGAGCCACATTGTCCACAGCCGCGATTGTGAACCCCACAATAGTGCCCGACGATTGGGCGGGAATGGTTGCGCTGTAAATGCCGTCATTGGCGATCGCGTCGCCGCCAGTGCCGTTGTCAAGCATTGCAACTGTGTTTGTCGTCCATGATGGATCAATCCGGTAATTCAATTTGACCGAGGCAATACCGTCCGGATCGTTCACCCTGCACGTCACGACGACCGGCTGGTTCGATGGCAGGATTGGTGCGTGTGTTACCTCGCTTATGGCCGGTCCGGTGTTGGCCTTGTAACGGCTATTCGGCATCCCTGGCGTTCCAAGGTTGGCAGGAACATTCAATTTGACCGAGGCTTCGATCCAGAAGCCTTTCAGCCCCAACACGACATAAGGATATCCGCACAACCATCGCGCCATGGCCTTGATCTCGACATTGGTTGCGGGGGAATTCGTGCTGGGGTAGGTGGACAAGGGAAACGACACGTTATTCAGGTATGGGTCAACGGGCGGCGAATGCTGTGTCAATATCCACCCATTGGCTCCGGTGTCGCTTGCGCGGATGTGCAAGCTGGCGCTGCTCAAATAGCCCGTTGTCTCAAGGCCGGATCTGACATGATCGCCCCAGAACTGCCAGTTGCCGAGTCCGCTCTCGAAGGTTTGCAATGGAAGATATGTGGTTCCGCCGGGTGTAGCCATCTGCACATTATCCAGCAGGCATTCGCCGGCGTTCAAAAAGTAGACACGGAAAGCGTCTGGAGGTCCCATGCCGTTGTCAACGCTGCCGGTGTAATCAATGGTCGTCCAGCCGGCCTTGTGTGTCTCGTCGCTATCTGCCCAGTTCATCGCCAGCCGGTTGTCGCTGTGCGGGTCTATCAGCTCCAGACTGCTTCCGCCTGCATCCGACCATTGTCCCCAGCCGGCGTTGTACGTCACATCGTCCACATCCACGAAATCCTGATATGGCAGATTTATGTTGTCAGGTCTCGATAAGGCCAGTCGCCCGCCGCCGGACAGCTTTCCGGAATAGTCGCCAACCGTGTTGGCAGTGTTCAGGTTCGGATACTTTGTGAAAAGGTTCGTCGCGTTCTTCGCCACAACCACATAGCCGTTGCTCGCGATCAGTGTGCCGGGCGGAATCATGAAGTCTATGCCGGACGTAAACCGCCAGTAGCTCATGTCAACCGTACCTGTACCACGGTTGTACAGCTCAATATATTGATCGTCATCCAGTCCAGACATTGGAGCATACATTATCTCGTTGATAACGATGTCCGACTGGTAAGGAACGCTGTTGCTCGTTCCCGGCGTCCAACTTGACAACGTTTGAAAGCCCGGCGCCCCATCCGGATATCTTCCATAGGAAACCCCGTTCACCTGCGCGGGATACAAGATAGCGTCAATTACATAACTCTGGGTGGGGTCAACCAGATAGATTGCCGCTGCGTGAGGAGACAGCAGGAAGTTGAAGTCCGTACCATAATAGAAAACAGCAAATCCGCGCGGCGTCAGGATTGTCCCGTTGGGAATCCTGAATTTGTTCGTCGTTGGATCGTCGGATAGGTAACAGCCGGAGATATCAACGGCTGTTGTGCTGTTGTTGAAAAGCTCAATGGAGTCCACTTCCGGCGGATCGGTGTGGGCGAGAAACTCGTTGATTACAACCTGTGTCAGCGTATTGGTCAGCGCCACGTTGTTTGTTCCAGGATTGCCCCAGATGCCCGCGCTTGCGCTCCAAGCCCGGACGTCACCTTCTCCATAGTCGGGCTTCGTCAGCACCAGTGAATGACCCGACCCGTCGGCTGCTGCGGGCCACGGATATGCGCTGGAATATTGTACATTGAGCAGAGATGCGCCGTGTGAGTTGTTGAGATTGATGGTCCCGCTCTCGTTCGGCAGCTTGCCGGAGTAGGGGCCCAGCACATTATTTAGTCCGTAGAAATACCCGAGAAAAACCGGGTCGGTTCCAACAACAAGATAGCTTCGTGCCCTGATCGTTGTCCCGGTTGGAAACGTGAAGGAAATGTCGCCGCTCAATCGATATCCGCTTATGTCATGATCTATCGGGTCGGTGTTGTACAGCTCGATAAACTCTGTGTCGTTGGTGTAAGTTTTGGGCGGATTGTACATGATTTCCGAGATGGTCAAAGGCGTCATGCGCGAACACGGCCATAATTGTCTTGTGTCAATCTGGCCCGACGGTGGCATGAAAGCGTTTATGGACAGGAACTGTTCTGTAGCCTCGGACCATGCTCCGCCAAAGGCATTTGTCGCATAGAAGCGATAGTAATACACGATTGGATTCGTCAATCCTGCCAAATGTGCGGTGAATTGCCCCGGGTTCAAGATGCCGAGGTTATTTGCGGACGCCCAGTAAGCCATGTTGGTGCCGCAGTCGGTTGTGCCCCAGAAAACGTAGACGGTCGTGGGTGCCGTTCCCGTAGAAACAAGATCCCCCATTAGCCATGCGGAAGAGCCTGTGACGCCGGTGGCACCACCCGAGTTCTGGACGAACGGAGTTTGCGGATAAGTGGTGAATGCGGTTGACGAATCAGCCCACGCATCGCCTTCCATGTTCGTTGCGTAGTAGCGGTAGAAATACATCGTGTTGCCTGCAAGCCCACTCACATTTGTCGCGACGGGGCCCGCCCCGCATACGCCGAGGTCAAGTGAAGTGGCCCATCCTGATTTATTTGTGCCGGCGTCACTCGAACCCATGAACACATAAACTGTCGCCGGTGCCGTGCCGGTTGAAACAAGATCTCCAGTGAGCCATGCGGAAACGGCGGTGACGCCCGTGGCAGCGCCCGAGTTCTGAATGAAAGGACTCTCTGCATAGGTTGTGAAAGGTGTTGATGAATCGGCCCATGCATCGCCGTTCTGATTCGTTGCGTAGTAGCGGTAGAAGTATGTCGTATTGCCGGAGAGCCCGGTCACATTTGTTGCGACAGGGCCTGTCCCTTGTGAGCCGAGTGCAAGTGAGCTGGCCCAGCCAGTTTTATTCGAGCCAGCGTCAGCTATGCCCCAGAAGACATACACCGCTGTCGGTGCGCTGCCAGTTGAAATAAGATTTCCGTACAACATGGCCGTTGATGCGGTAACGTTCGAAGCGCCACCGTCGTTGTCAATAATGGGAGTGGAGACAATTGACAGAAGATGGTCTGCCGGAATTATGTACTCTCCGTTGCGTGTTCCGTTATTGTGGGTGCCATCATTCCAGCACAGGAACATCACGGAATTAAAATAGCCCTGCTCGTATTGGACTCGCAGTTTGTAGACTCCCGGTGCCAGCGGGCCGGAGACTGGTCTCAAGGTTTCACCTTGTCCTGTGACGAAGTCGTTGTTGACCCAGCCATTCGAAATACCGCTGTTGTTGACTGTATTCCATGCCGGTGCGCCCACGGTGTCGAGTCCGTTCGTGTCAACTGCGCCATTTCCATTCATGTCCACCCATGCGCGCGAGCCATCGTCAGAGCTTGTATAGAGCACCGTGTTGTTCGAGGCAATGACGACAAAACCGTCCCATTGCACGGAGAAAGCGTTCCATTCGGCATTGCTGCCGCTGATCTGCCAGTCGGTCCGGTTGACATCGTTCCCGCCTGTGGCCCAGGATGCGCTGCCGTCGCCGGCAAACTGTATGCCGGCATCCAGGCGCGGGTTTGGATAAGCCACAGTGCCGAACAGATTGGTGGATTCATTGATTCTCCAGTCGTTTTGGTAGATGCCCCGCATGTCCTCATTGAAGTAGCTGCCAAGCAGACCGTCGGCGAATGTGTGCGCGATCATTGCGAAGAACAGGAAAATGAAGTAGATCGCGAGACGAACCGCAGTGCCTCTTTGCCCGCCGCGATTCGCTTCTCCCCTCATTTTTCGTAGGTTGATCAGGTTTGGTGATCCTTTGTAGTCCTGATTTTGCAGATCAATGGGGGAACCACTTGCCTTTGCCAGAAAGACTGGTGCCATCATCGCGGTGACGCAGTGCATATAAGCCCAACCATTCGTCATCGCTTCGTTAGCAGGCGACACAATGGACGTTGACCTTCACATGGCAATGACGCCACTGACAGGCTGGAATCACTTGCTCGGCTCGACGGCGGATGCTGGCTTGCTTTTTTTGGAAGCTTCCGTTTTCCGCCGAAGATAGTTCTTGCGTCGAGCTCTTTTGAGTCTTGCTTTAAGTTGTTGTCCCATAGATGTGAGATAAGTAGCAGGAAACGCTTGTTCTCGTCAACGCAAATCCAGCTAGAGGCGCGTTTCGTTTCTCAGCTCCAGTGTCTTGCGATAGAGTTCGAGTTCCACACTTTTGACCAGCTTTGATTCAACTGCAGCTGCCGCCACGGCGTGGGGCACTTCAATAAACAGTCTTCGGTCAAACGGTTTTGGGATAATGTAGTTTGGACCGAATTCCAGTTCCTCGCCAGGATAGTATTTCTTGACTTGGTCAGGCACTGGCAGACGCGCCAGCGCAGCCAGTGCGTGTGACGCGGCAACTTTCATGGCAAGGTTGATCTTTCTGGCGCCGACATCGAGTGCTCCGCGGAAGATGTATGGGAATCCCAGAACATTGTTTATCTGGTTCGGAAAATCCGATCTGCCTGTTGCCATTACATATGGCTTGTTGCCCATACCGTGGGCTACGACATCTGGACGAATCTCAGGATCTGGATTGGCCATCGCAAAAACAGCAGGATAACTTGCCATCGAGAGAACCTCCTCTATCTTCAGGCAATTGGCCGCCGAAACGCCGATGAAAACGTGCGCTCCGCGCATTGCGTCACTCAAAGTGTGCGCCGACGTTTCGACGGCATGAACGAGTTTGTTCGCGTTAAGATCCTGCCTGTCTTTTCGCAGTACGCCTTTGGAATCGCACATGGTCACATGCACGACGCCCGCGCTCTTAAGCATTTCGGCTATCCTGATCCCTGCCGCGCCGGCCCCGTTTATCACAATCTTGATTTCCGAAAGCCCGCGTTCGCAGAGCCTGCAATAATTCATGACGCCAGCAAGAGTGATGACTGCGGTGCCCCATTGGTCGTCGTGGAAAACGGGAATGTCCAGAATCGCTGCGAGACGATCCTCGATCTCGAAGCATGCCGGGGCCGCAATATCCTCGAGGTTGATGCCGCCGTACATCGGAGCTATGGCGCAAGTCGCGTCGATCACGCGCTGCGGATCGGTGGGACCGGTGTTCTTGCCGGCGAGACGGCAATGATTAAGAGGAACAGGCCAACCGTCAACGTCAGCAAACGATTTAAAAAGAACGGCTTTACCTTCCATTACAGGAATGCTGGCCTCTGCGCCGAGGTCGCCGAGTCCCAGAATTGCCGTTCCATCGGTGACTACCGCTACAAGATTGCCCTTCGCGGTGTAGTTGTATAGCAGCGCACGGTCACGCGCGATTTCCTTCACTGGGACGGCTACGCCCGGCGTGTA
This sequence comes from uncultured Victivallales bacterium, assembly GCA_964487695.1. Classification (GTDB taxonomy): domain Bacteria; phylum Verrucomicrobiota; class Kiritimatiellia; order UBA8416; family CAZASC01; genus CAZASC01. The sequence goes on along the minus strand of CAZASC010000080.1, from coordinate 3,356 downwards.
GGCTTTGCAGAGGTCCTCAATGCTCGTCAGTCGCTTCGTGAGGCTCAAACCGACTTTCCCGCCCATGTGATATTCCAGAATGCTTTCTTTTGTGATCGGCATGCTCGTTGTTCTTTCCTTGTGTGTTGTGAATTTCGCGATTCAACAATATCCATCCACAGAATGCCAGAACGATCTACATGGGGCGACGCATGGTCCAGGCATCAATGGAATTGACGGTCATCTCGCCCCCTTCGGCGAAGACTTCTACGCCGATATCGCCTGTAGCGGGGTATATCACGCGCGTGCAGGACACATGACCGTTGGCGAAAACGGCCATTACCGATTTGTCAAGGAACACATGCAGCGCGAGTTTCCCAGCGTTATCTTTCAGGGAAAGCGGCACTCCCACGCCTGCCACATCGAGTACGTCATCATGGAATCTAATGGCTATGGAGCTGATGCCTTCTGCGGAACGGCGCACTCTTAGTCCGAATGCCCTGACATCGTCAGGTGTAATTTCGACTGTAATCTCAAGCGTATCGCCTTTGACGTCCTGCAGAATTTGCGAGCATCTGCTCAACATGAAGGGCTGCACCTTTACATAGTTGCTTCGCAGTTTGCGCAGTTCTGGCAACGGTTCCTGGCGTAGTAAGTTATCTGCGCCCAGGGACAGAACGCGCGGCAGGCCGATACAGCCATTCCACCCCCGGTTTGGTCTGAAGCCTCGCACCGAACCAAAGAGAACACAGCGATTTGCGTCATCGCGAAGAATGGTCGTGGCGTAGTAATTCTCAGAGCCGTCAACAACTCCACGTGTCTCCGGTGTGAATGTCAGCGTGTTGACGTCGAACTTTCCGACATAGTATTCAACCAAACCGTGCGGCGATAGAAGAAGGACATGTTTGTCGCCGATTTGAAAGAAGTTTGGAGCCTCGATGCCTGCGACTTCTTTTCTGGCGTGTTTGAAAAGTATGCCTCTATATGTCCACCGTGTCAGTTCCTTGTTATCGGACTCGTATATGAAAACGCAAGCCTCGCCGCCGTCTTTCTCGTCGAGCTTGCCGCCAGTGAGCATGAACGTGCGGTCAGAATCTCTAAAGACGAAGGGATCGCGCCAATCCTTGATTGCCAGACCTCCGTTGGACTCGGGATGAAGAAGCGGATTTCCGGCATACTTTCTCCAGACCATTAACTGGCTTTCGCCCAGCGCCGCCCATTGTTCCGTGTAATCCGTTTGGACTTTGCCCCTGCGGACGCAGGTGTAGAAGATCATCGGCTTGTTGTCCGCCGCAATGGCCGCACAGCCTGAACCGCAATGCTCTTCGCCGCGATCTTCGGAAGGATACAGTGCGATCGGCATGTGCTCCCATTGGACAAGGTCCCGGCTTCTGACATGTCCCCAATGAATCGAGTTCACACTGTCGCCATATGGATTGAACTGGTAGAACAGGTGACACCAGCCATCCCAACAAATCGCGCCGGTGGGATTGCCCGTCCACTGTGCGGGCGGACGAAAATGGTAAATCGGGCGTGTCGGATCGGCGTCGGCCCGTGGCGTCGCAGCCTTCATGTGGAACATGGCGCGCGATATCGCGGGAGTGATGACTGCATCGTCGGGTTTGGGCTTCTTCAATCCAGGTGGAGGTTGGCGGTTCATGGTTGCGAAATCCTGCCTTGGCGGCATGTGCATCTTGCTGGGTTGCTGGCGCGTTGGGAACGGCACTCTTTTCGACGGCGGCCAGGTTGGAGGCGTCTTCAGTGGCGTTGCTCCCGATTTATTCTCTTCCATTGCTCATTCTCCGAGCTGACAAACTACTACACATGAGCCTATGGATTGTTGCCGTTCGGATCAAGAAAATGATGAGAGAAAATGGCCCGCACTGGAAAACGCGCCCAAATATAGACCTTACAATCCACCGTTGTCGGAGCGGGTTTATCCCGCGATGGATGGGCAAAAGCGCTGGATATATCGTCGCGGCATAAAGCCGCTCCTATGGACGCCGCATCTTCAAGTCGGACTGCCATAATTAGAATTGCTGTACCGTGGCGATTCAGACTTGATCGGCAGGCAGCTTGCTCGTAATATTAAAACATGATTGTCAAAAAAGATATTCGCAAGTTCGTCCGAACTCTGGCAAAGGAATTTGAACCAGAACGTGTCATTCTCTTCGGTTCCTATGCAGGCGGAACACCCACCAAGGACAGCGACGTTGACCTCATGGTTATAATGAGACACAAAGGCGATTCTGTGGATCAGGCACTCGCCATTCGCAGACGAATAGACTGTCCGTTCCCGTTGGATTTGATTGTCAAAACTCCGGCGGAGGCGAGGAAGAGACTCAGGGGACGAGACATGTTTGTGACAAGGGTTTTCCGGGATGGCAACACTCTGTATGAAAGACAGCGTCAAAGAGTGGATTAAGAAAGCCGAAGGCGATAACTTTTCGGCGTTGCGGGAATATCGCGCACGCAAGAACCCAAACTACGATGCCGCATGTTTTCATGCGCAACAATGCATCGAGAAGTATCTGAAGGCTGTTCTGGAATTACACGAGATTGACATCCGAAAAATCCACGACCTGCCTGTATTGTTAAACGATTGTCTTCAGAAGTATCCTTTGTGGGAGGCAATGCGTGACGACATGAGACTCCTGTCTCAATACGCTATCCAGTTTCGTTATCCCGGCCAATCGGCCAGCAAGGAAAGGGCGAAACTGGCCACACAGACTATGAAGAGAAACAGGATGGAACTGCGAAGCGTGCTCGGTAAGTCCAATTGTGTGTGAGCCTGAGGTTGAGAATATGGACAATCTGTATTGTATACCTTTTTATCCGTTCCTCTTTCTCCTTGAACTGTTGGGCCATGCGATCTGGGATATCCTACCCTACAGACCGGTTGTCGAATGGATCTTGGGTTTGGCTGCTATGGTGGCGTTTACCTCCTTGATAGTGTTGGCTGCAAAACGTCAATTGCGGCGAATACCGTCGGAACGTAGATCGCCCCTGCGTTCTATTCTTGCCGTATTTCTTTTGTTGCTTCTTTTGGCGATCGTGACATTTCCAGTTTCCGTGGCATGGGCTGGATTCATTCAGATGCGGTACTCATTTGAGTGTGATCCAATTCTGGAGTACAACCCGTTCGGTCCCCCGCTAATCGCTGATTCAGTGCTGAAAGGAGACAATTGGGTTGACTATAGGAATGGTGCGTCGTGGGCTGGACCCGCAAGAACGGGTGCGTAGCAGATTCCTAAGAGCGCAATGTACGCTCTTTGGGCCTTTTTGACGGCTGGCGTTGACATTGTCACATGGCTGCTGTTCTGTTGGATTACGAACTTCAGAAAGAAGAGGGAAGATCGGAGTCTTCAGAATACTGT
>CAZASC010000079.1:0-15607 GCA_964487695.1 uncultured Victivallales bacterium | reverse complement strand
TAGCCGTATTTGGAGTCTGAGCAAAACAGAGCGATGCGATCAAAGTCAGCGCACCGCAGGCGAAAAGTTGAGATATTTTTGTCATGCGGGTGTCTCCCTTTTAAAGCTGCGTTATACTGCCAATAAAAAGGTGTGGCGTAAAGGTTTCTTTTCGTCTATTCATTTGAGTCCTGATGCTTAAGACACAATAAGGCGATTTTAAAGAAAAACTGGTACTTTAGCTGGGAATTTGTGCAATGGCGAAAAACAAATACAGCCCCGTTTCCGCGTCCGTCAACTTCCCCGAAGTTGAACGGAGCATTCTGGCTTTCTGGCAGGAACATAGAACCTTTGAGAAGTCGCTGGATTTAAGAAAGAAAAGTCCGGAATTTGTCTTCTATGACGGACCGCCATTTGCCACCGGCCTTCCGCACTACGGTCATCTCCTCGCCGGCACGATCAAGGACATTGTTCCGCGCTACCAGACCATGCGTGGTCATTATGTCGAACGCCGGTTCGGCTGGGACTGCCATGGGCTTCCTGTCGAATATGAAGTCGAGCAAGACCTCAAAATCAGTGGCAAGAGCGAGATTGAAAAGCTCGGCGTGGACGTTTTTAACGAGAAATGCCGGGGCATCGTCCTCAGATACACGCAGGAGTGGCGCAATGTGGTCCAGAGAATGGGTCGCTGGGTGGATTTTGACCATGACTATAAAACCATGGATGCGCCATTCATGGAATCAATCTGGTGGGTATTCAAATCGCTGTGGGACAAAGGTTTGATCTACGAAGGACGAAAGATCCTTCCGTATTGTCCGCGCTGCTCGACCCCGCTGTCGAACTTCGAGACAAATCAGGGCTACGTTGATGTCACCGATCCGGCAATCACGGTGAGGTTTAAAATCGAAGGACAGGATAATGCCTATATCCTTGCGTGGACGACTACCCCGTGGACGCTGCCGTCGAATATGGCGCTGGCGGTTGGCAAGGACATCGCCTATGTGGGTGTGGCGAACAAAGACGGCTCAGTCTACTACCTGGCGAAAGACCGCATGCAGGTCTATTACAAGACAGCCGACGATTATGTCTCCACCACCGAAATCAAGGGTTCGGAGCTCGTTGGATTGAAGTATGAGCCGCTGTTTCCTTACTTTGCTGCGGCCAGGTCCAAAGGCGCGTTCAGGGTTTGCGCGGCAGATTTCGTCTCCACCACGGATGGCACGGGCGTCGTTCATATCGCGCCAGGATTCGGCGAAGACGACCATCGCCTCGGACTTACCGAGAACCTACCAGCTCCTTGCCCGATTGACGCCGAAGCTCGCTTCACATCCGAGGTTCCAGACTATGCCGGTCGGCAGGTCAAGGAAACCGACAACGACATCATGAAGCGGCTCAAGCTGGAAGAGAAGCTGGTCCACAGGGCCACGATCACGCACAGCTATCCGCATTGCTGGCGCTGCGATACGCCGCTGATCTATCGCGGGATTGCCACATGGTTTGTCAAAGTGGAACAAATCAAGGACCGTCTGCTCGCGGCCAACGCAAAGATCCACTGGGTTCCGGAACATTTAAAGGAAGGCCGCTTTGGGAAATGGCTGGAAGGCGCACGGGACTGGGCGATCTCCCGCAACAGATACTGGGGCACACCGCTGCCGATATGGCGCAGCGAAGACGGCTCCGAGATAAAGTGCGTCGGCTCGATCGAGGAATTGGAGAAGCTTTCGGGCCAGAAGATAACCGATCTTCACAAGCATTTTGTGGACAAGATCGGCATTCCTTCGAAAGAAGGCAAGGGGACGCTTCGCCGCGTTCCGGAAGTGCTCGACTGCTGGTTCGAAAGCGGCTCGATGCCTTATGCACAGGCGCACTACCCGTTCGAGAACAAGGCGCATTTCGATGCGCATTTTCCCGCCGATTTCATCGCCGAAGGCTTGGACCAGACCCGAGGCTGGTTCTATACGTTGATGGTGCTTTCCGTCGCGTTGTTTGACAAGCCCGCCTTCAAGAATGTCGTCGTCAACGGCTTGATGCTGGCCGAAGACGGCAAGAAGATGAGCAAGCGCCTGAAGAACTATCCCGATCCGGTCTACATGCTCGACTTGTACGGCGCCGATGCGCTCCGGCTTTACATGATCTACTCGCCCGTGGTGAAGGCTGAGGATCTGCGTTTCTCCGAGGAAGGCGTAAAGCATACCCTTCGCCACCTGTTGATCCCATTGTGGAACGCGTACAGCTTCTTTGTCACGTACGCCAACATTGATGGCTGGGAAACAGCAAAAATGGCAGGCATGAAACCGGGCACAAACGTACTCGACCGCTGGATTCGCAGCTCGCTCGAAACTCTCATCCGCGAAGTCACGGACGCCATGGACGATTACGATCTCCAGCGCGCTGTCAGGCCATTCGTTGCGTTCATCGATGATTTGACCAACTGGTACATCCGACGCAGCAGGCGGCGCTTCTGGAAATCGCAGGACGATGACGACAAAGCGCAGGCGTACCAGACGCTGAACTATGTTCTTCTGCAGCTCTCAAAAATCGCAGCCCCGTTCGTGCCGTTCATTAGCGAGAGTATCTACCAGAATCTGCGCACCGACGATATGCCGGAATCCGTGCATCTGTGCGAATTCCCGAAAGCCGATGCCGCGAACCGCGACGAGGAACTGGAAGCCGAAATGGCGCAGGTCACGACGGTCGTCAAGCTCGGCAGGCAACTCCGCTCGGCGCATGATCTCAAGGTGCGCCAGCCGCTTTCCATTCTGCACATCGTTTCGAGGAACAAGGACAACCTGAGGCGAATCGAAGCGCTCGGCGACATCATCCTCGATGAACTCAACGTCAAAAAACTCGATTTCGGCAAGCACGAGACGACGCTAGCGCATCTGAAAGCCAAGCCCGATTTCAAGAAGCTGGGGCCCCGCCTCGGTCCGAAGGTGAAGAAAGCCGCGCCGGTAATCGCCGCGATGAGCGACGAAGAACTGGAAGCGCTGGCCGAAGGCGGAAAAGTCAGCGTCAAGGTTGATGGCGAAGACGTCGAACTGAGCCATGACGACGTTGTGATCGAGCGCCTTCCGAAAGCAGGGCTCGTCGTCGCGTCCGAAGGCCAGCTCGTAATCGCGCTTGAAACTAAGCTCACGTCGGAACTTGTCCAGGAAGGAATCGCGAGAGAGATCGTCAACCGCTTGCAGAACAAACGCAAGAATGACGGCCTGGAAGTCAGCGACCGCATCCGCCGCTGGTACCACACCGACGACGAAGTCCGCGCCGCCGAAGACAAAGCCTGCGACTACATCAACGCCGAAACACTCTGCGTCCAATCCCAATTCGTCTCCGCCAAACCAACCGACCTGACCGGCTGGGAAGAGATGGACATCAACAGCCATCCGTACCTAGCGAAGATCGAAAAAGCGTAACGGATTGACAGTGGATTTCACGCCTGCAATAGTATAGTAAATCGTTCAGCAATTTGTTATTAAACGGGGTCTACGCATGGCAACCGCGACTATCAAAATCTTTCTGGTTCACGGGGATCCCAAGCGACTCCGCACGGCAGAGCTATCGAATTGGACAGGCAAGGCCGTTGCTGGCCCACGCAGTGAATTCGAGGGCGTTCTCGCTAGAGAAGAGGCAGAGAACTCCGGAGTGTATTTCCTCACAGGAACTGACATTGAGTCAGGGAAGCCAGCAATCTACATTGGAGAGGCTGAGCGGATAAGGGATCGAATCAAAACGCACGTCGAGAAAGACTTTTGGAACCAAGTGATTTATTTCGTGAGCAAGGATGAAAATCTGACCAAAGCTCACATAAGGTACCTTGAAGGGAAGCTGATAGAGGAAGCGCGCTCCGCAGGTCGCGCAATAGTTACGAATGGTCAGATCAGTGGCGCGAGACTTCCGGAATCAGATCGGGAGGACATGGAAATATTCCTGGAGAAGATCAACCAACTCTTGCCTGTGCTCGGAGTAGAACTTCTCGTTCCTTCGTCGGGTGTTGTAGTGGGGCGCCCCGCGAATGAAATGCTCACATGCGAAATCAAAGGTCTCAAAGCCCACGGTCACCTGATTCCAAGCGGTTTCCTGATTCTCAAAGACTCTGAAGCGGTTGCGCAAGATAGGGCATCGTCTGAAAAATGGCCATGGCCGAAAAACATGCGCCTGAAACTCAAGGAAGATGGTGGGCTCCTTGAACAAGGAGATCGTCTTGTGTTCACTAAGGACGTCGAGTTCTCAAGCCCCAGTGCCGCCGCTGCCGTGGTGCATGGCGGTCACGCCAACGGACTCATTGCTTGGAAGACCAGCAAAGGCAAGACACTCAAGGAATTCGAATCCGCATAACAAGACTCCCCCTAGACTAGACCTGGAAAGTAGAAAGTAATTTATGAACCTGGTTGGATTTTGGGACGTGATGGTACGCCTCGATCATTCACGGTCTTCCGACCAGATTGTCAGATAGAGGAAATCTAGTCGGGCACGCATGGATCCTTCGGCGTGTTTCACAGAAAGCTTCTGCCTCTTTCCATCGGCGCGATCTTGAAGAACGCGGCAATTGACTGGGCGATGTCGTAGAAGCCTTGACGGATGCCGATGCTCTTTCCGGGGACGCCGGGTCGATAGACGAGCAGTGGCACGAACTCACGGGTGTGGTCCGTGCCTTGGAATGTCGGGTCGTTGCCGTGATCTGCGGTTATTATCAGCATGTCATTGTCGTCGAGAAGAGTCAGCAGATTCTTCAGAAACACGTCGGTGTTTTCCAAGGCCCGCGCATAGCCTTGCGAATCCCGGCGATGTCCATACAGCATGTCGAAATCAATCAGGTTCACGAAAATCAAACCATCCGCGCGTTTGGCCGCGAGGTCGAGAACGATTGCCTGTGCGTCGCGGTTGTTCTCGACATGAAATGATCTGGAGATACCATTGTTGGCAAACACATCGTCAAGTTTGCCGACGGTCGTCACTGAAACGCCGGCTTCAGTCAGTTTGTCGAGGATTGTCGGTTCAGGCAGGGGATATGAATAGTCGTGCCTGTTTTCGGTGCGGACAAAGGCGCCAGGCTTGCCGAGATATGGCCGCGCGATGACGCGGCCGACCATGTATCGGTTGCACATTTCCCGGGCAATCTCGCAGCCTTTGTAGAGTTCGTTAAGCGGAATGATTTCCTCGTGCGCGGCGATTTGGAAAACCGAATCCGCGCTCGTGTAGACAATCCAGCATCCTTCCTTCATTTGTTGTGCACCGAGTTCGGCAATTATGGTGGTACCGCTCGCGGCCTTGTTGCCGATGACTGCCCGACCGGTCCGCCGCTCGAATTCAGCGATCAGTTCCGCTGGAAATGACGGGAAATCGTGAGGGAACAGGCGAAAACCTTCTTTCAGTTCAAGCCCAGCCATCTCCCAATGACCTGTTGTAGTGTCCTTGCCAACGGAGACTTCCCGCATTGCGCCGTAGCTGGCGCCGGGGTTCGGAACCGGCGGCACACCGGCAATCGATTTTCCGTTCGGAAGCAAACCCGGAATATTGCCAAGCCCGATTTGCGTTAGCGTTGGCACATTCAGGCCACCTGCGGCTGCCGAAAGATGAGCGAGGGTGTTTGAGCCGACATCGCCATAATTCGCGGCATCCGGTGCTTCGCCGATGCCGACAGAATCAAGGACTATGAATAAACAACGCATTTCTTCAAGAATAAGCAATTAGCACGAACAGCGTCAATTCATTGATGGTGAAATGCTGTTGATTTCCGGTTGTGCGCTCACTAGTATGGATTGTGTAGAAATCCGGCAAACCACAATACGGGTATTGATTCGTGATTTCAAACAGGCGGGGGTCCAATGTCGTTCGTCAATTTTCGCAAGAAAGAAATCAACTTCAAGATCGTCTACTACGGACCTGGTAGAAGCGGCAAGACGACCAACCTTGAACGCATCCACACGATGATGCCGGACGATATAAAGGGCAACATGACGATGCTCTCAACCCAGGAAGACCGGACTCTCTATTTCGATTTCCTGCCGCTCAAGTCCAACGCTATTCCCGGGTTTACGACACGTTTCCAGCTCTATACCGTTCCGGGACAACCGATCTACGACAAGACGCGTCAGCTTGTCCTGATAGGATCCGACGGAGTCGTGTTTGTGGCCGACTCCCAGTGGGAGCAGATGGAAAATAATGTGCTCAGTTTCGAGGACCTCAAAATCAATCTCAAGACGCACAATACGTCCCTGGAATTGCTGCCCTACGTTCTGCAGTTCAATAAACGCGATCTACCGAATGTGGCCCCGATCAAGTATATGGATTTCCTGATTAACCAGGGCGGAACGCGCACCACCTACGTTGATGCGATCGCGACGAAGGATATCGGCGTTGATGTGACGTTGAACCTGATATGCAAAATGGTCATGGCCAAATTTATCAAGGACAACAACATGTCGCCGGGCGGCCTGGACGAGGCGTCGAGCGTTGCGGTAACGGAGACAGAAAAGAGCCATGTTTAACAGTGCGATAACGGAGCAACAGGGCGAAGCGCTGCGCTATATGCTTTCCGGAATACTTGTGCGGGCCGAGACTGAGGCCGTGTTCGTCTGTGACAGGGGCGGCAACATCGTTGACCATGTCTCTCTCGACGAAAAGGAGCTGGATGTGACAATTGCGGCGCTGGCTTCGGGAGCGTTCGCCGCAACCGGCGAACTTGCGAAGTTGATAGGCGAGCCAACATTCCGTTCCGTTTATCACAAGGGCGAGAACAAGAGCGTTTACATGCAGAACCTTGGCCCCGGTTTTCTCATACTCGTGCTTTTTGGGAACAAAACAACCGTTGGCATGGTGAAGCTCTGCATCGAAAAATCCCTGAACTCCCTCGAAGCGCTGTTGACCGAAATGAGAGGACAAACCGTCCAGTCCAGCGGTGCGAAAGCGACCTTCAGCATGTCGGGTTCGGATAGCGTGTTTAAGAAGAAGGAGTAGCGCGAGGTTCCATTCAGTTACCGGGCGGCCTCGTTTTCGCGAGCTCTTCGCCAGCTTCTTCCATGAGTCGGAATATCTCCTCCCCGGTAAACGGCTGGGATCTGGGCCTGTCCGGGAAAAGCTTACGATAACATTCGACCATTACTTCAGCTCTTTTCAACATACCTTCAGGATCGGTATGTCCCTCGCAAAACGCGAAATTGAACTGGGTAAGAAGTTGCGCACTGGAGCGGTCATGTCTTACCTCTTCCAACAGGGCTGCGGCCTGTTGCGATACGTTCCTGCCGCTCTGAACGATATTCCGGAACTGTTTGCGATAGGTCCCCATAACGTCTTCCTGTCCCGCATTGAACAGGCTGACGCCCTCGAAAAAAAGTGCGACGCCGTACAGGAGGTCTTCATGCCGCTCGATATCTTTTTCGAAACGCTGAATCAACTCGTCCGGATTCACGACATCGGCCTGGCTGGCTGCCCTTTTTTTCGACCACGGAAAACTCATTGCATTTACCACCCGCAAAATTCTAATAGTTATGCTTGCTACTGGCTACACTTTCGGCGATTTTGAAAAATATGTCAAATTTCAACTTGGCGAGGCGGATTGCGTATGCAGTGGTATTTTAAAGACAAGAACGATGGTTCCAGGCACGGCATAGTCGAGGAGACCGCCCTTTTCGACATGGCCCGGAAAGGCGAAATCAAGCCCACCGACCTGGTTTGGAGCGATAAGACCGGCGGACACTGGGTCCAAGCCTCCACAGTGGAAGACTTGTTCCCCGCTCAGGATGGAACAAAAGGCAAAGTCGTTTCGATAAAGACCGCTCCGCCGCCGGCCTTCGACGAGCAGCGCGAAGCCACAAAGAAGAAATCCGTTGTTCCAATAGCTTTGCTCCTGGTGTTCATCGGCATGGTTGGCGGACTTGGGGTGGTTTATTTGCGCGGCCCCGGCGAAAAGCTTAAATCGACGTCTCCGCAGGAATTGCCTGCGGCGCGCCAATCCGAGACCAAGCCAGCGAAATTTGAAACCGCGCCACAGCCGCCTATTGTGCCGTCTCCGGTTATACCGCCGCCGGCCCAATCCAATCCCGCACTTGTGGTTGTAACGATCGAGAAAACGGCCATCATCGATCAGTTCAACTCAGCCCTCGCAAACGAGGAGGTTGCGAAGGCTTCGAAACTTCTCGTTGATCTCGCCCAGTCGGACGCGAAAACAGAGAAGGTTCAGGAGCTTTCAAAAAGATTGAACGCCGTTAGACAAAGCCTGGCCCGATCCAGACAGCTGGAGGCCGCTCTTCGCTCAGGGAATATGGACGCGCAAATGGCAGCAGAAATTGTGACGGTTTACGATGGCCGCAAGAAAAGGAATGAGCTGGTCAACATGACAAAAGAGATTATGACCAGCACGAACGCCTTGAGTCCGGACGTGGATTTGGGGATAGCCCGCGTTTGCGTAGTCCTCAAGGATCATGAACAGACAAAAGCCGCGCTTTCCAACTACACAACTCGCGTGATTGTTAAGACCGACCTCATGGAATACATCGAGGCAGCGAAAATGTTCCAGTCGGAAAACGATCCCATGCGCGGCGCGGATCTCATGCAGAAATACCTGGCGGGGGATCCAACGAATCCGCTAGCATGGTTCGAGTATTCGGCATGGAAATGCGCCTGCGGCGATTCCGATGAGGCGTATGAAGGATTGAAAAAATCCGTAGGATACGGCGGCAATGACATGAAGAAGAAAGCGCAGCATGACGACCGTTTCAAGCCGATCATGGACACGCGAAAGTTCCGCCGCCTCACCCGGACGGATGAATAGTCTGCCAATGCGTTTCTTGACTTCGACTGCAGCTTGCGTATACGATGGCGGAAATGAAAACTAACAGAGAGGGGAGCATGAATAAACAATTCTTTTTTGCGACTGCCATAGCCGTTGGTGTCGGATGCTGCGCACTGTTTGCACGTGGGGAAACCATCCCGATGGCGCCTGACGTGAAGATGATCATGGAAAAAGCCACCGAGGGCGACGCTGCTTCTGAACGCCGGCTTGGCCTTTGTTACGGCAATGGCAACGGTGTCGAGCAGGACTATACGAATGCGTTCAAGTGGTTTCTGAAAGCGGCGAATCAAGGCGATTCCATGGCCCAATTCAACGCAGGCGTTTGCTACTATCGCGGCGAAGGCGTTGCGCACAATGACCCGGAGGCGCTGAACTGGTTCAGCAAAGCCGCCGCACAAGGCAATGTCGAGGCTCAAACCTTTCTAAAGAAACGAAGAATTGAGTCCTTCAAACGCATTGCATGTTGGGTCGCCGGGATCCTGGCGGTTCTTGTGGTTCTCATTGCCGCGAAATGCAAAAGCTGCGGGTGTTCAACAAGCAGCAACGCTTAAAATTCATTTCGCAGTCAAACGCAGGACCAGCTTCATTCCGCGTTGATTCGCGAACCGCAGATTGCTGAATGTCGAATTGCAGAGTCTCAAAGTCCATCCCGTCAATTTATGGTCGCTTGAGACTATGCATAAGGATGTCGGATATTTCCCCGGTCTTGTCTTCCGGCGTGGTTCTGGCATACTCAGTGAGTTGCATTTATGAAAGGTAAGAGAGCCATGAAAAACCGAACGGCCAAACTGAAGAGGAAGACAAAGGAAACCGATATTTCCGTCGAAATCAATCTCGACGGAAACGGAAAATACAGTATCAGCACGGGAATGGCATTTCTCGATCACATGCTGGAGTTGCTTTCGAAGCACTCGCTGATAGACATGAAGATCAAGGCGGTCGGCGATCTGGCCGTAGATTTTCACCACACGGTTGAGGATCTCGGGCTCGCATTGGGAACCGCGTTGAATGACGCGCTCGGCGACCGCAAGGGCATCGCGCGTTACGGGTGGAGCATCGTTCCGATGGACGAAGCACTCGGTCGCGCCGTAATTGATCTCGGTGGCCGTCCTTATCTGGTCTATAAGATGACGACACGCAGGAATAAAATCCGCGATTTTGATCTTGGGTTACTCAAGGAATTTTTTCAGGCGCTTGTCGTTCAGACGAGGATGAACCTGCACCTCCATCAGGAATATGGCAACGAACCGCACCATGCGTGCGAAGCGGTGTTCAAGGCGATGGCAAGGGCTTTGCGCATGGCCTGTTCCCTGGATGCCCGCGCAAAAGGCGTGCCTTCAACAAAAGGCGCGCTTTAGAGAAGTTTTATGATCACGGTAATTCCCGCAATAGATCTCAAGGATGGATGCTGTGTCAGACTGCAGCAGGGCAGGATGGACGATTCCACGGTCTACTCCAAGGATCCTGTTGAGATGGCGAAGCATTGGGTCGCAGAGGGAGCGGAGTATCTTCATGTCGTGGATCTCGATGGCGCGATTCAAGGCCGGCCGGTTCACAAAGAAGCAATTACGCGCATTGTGGCCGCCGTGAAGATTCCCGTGGAAGTCGGCGGCGGTCTGCGCACCGATGATGATATAAAAGCGATCCTCGACTGCGGCGTGAGCAGGGCAATAGTCGGGACACGCGCATTCGCGGACGCGGCCACGCTCAAGAGTGTTGTCCGCAAGTTCGGCGCCCGCGTGGCCGTCGGGATCGACGCCAAAGACGGCACCGTGCGGATCAAAGGCTGGGTTGAAACGACCGGCATGAAGGCGGTTGACCTCGCCGCCCAGATTGACATGATGCGAGTGAAGACGATCATTTACACCGACACCGCCACTGACGGAATGATGAGCGGCACAAACACCGCGGCAGTGGCCGAAATCTGCCAAAAAGTGAGATGTGATGTTATAGCATCCGGCGGGATCACATCGGTCGAAGACATCAAATCGCTTCGGGCATTGAATCAACGGAATCTCATCGGCGCAATTGTTGGCAAGGCGCTGTATGAGCAGCGGGTCAGCGTGAAAGAATTGATTGCGGCAACGAAGTAGAAAAAAGGTGCAATAATATGCTTATGGATGTTCAGGATTCTAAACTGGAGAACGGCACACGGGTCGTAACCGCGACAATGCCGCACGTCGAGAGCGCCACGGTGGGAATATGGGTTGGCGTAGGAGCGCGGCATGAATCCAACAATCTGGCCGGCATCAGCCACCTCATCGAACATATGCTTTTCAAAGGTTCGAAGAAGCGTTCCGCCGTCGAAATCTCCCGCGCTGTCGAGGGACGCGGCGGCTATCTGAACGCTTTCACACAGGAAGAGAGCACTTGCTATTATGCGCACGTTCCTTACGACTTTCAGGACCAGACGTTGGACGTATTGTCTGACATGTATCTCAATCCCCGCCTCGACAAGACCGACATCGAAAAAGAAAAAGGCGTCGTAGTCGAGGAGATCATGATGTACCGGGATCAACCGCAGCACATGGTCCAGGAAATGCTCGGCCAGGCGCTATGGAAGGGACATCCTCTCGGCAGACCGATCAGCGGATCGCCGGAAACAGTCAAAAGCATGACCCGCGATGACCTTCTGAATTACAAGAACGGGAGCTATGTTGCCGACAACACGGTTTTCGCTTTTGCCGGCAGATTAAGTCATGATGCCTGTGTTGAAAAGGTGCGGAAATACGTTGCGAGGCTGAAGCCGAAAGCCAGACACATATGCAGGCAAGTCACCGCAGCCGTAAAACAGGATGCAATGGTGCTTCAGGCCAAGGACATCGAACAGGCCCATCTCGCGCTTGGAGTGCGCCTGTCATTCGGCATGGACGACAGGCGGAGATACACGCTAAGGGTGCTCAACGTTGTGCTCGGCGAAAACATGAGTTCGCGGCTTTTTCAAATTGTCCGGGAAAAGCATGGCCTCGCGTATTCCGTGCATTCGAGTTTTCAGCTTCTCCAGGAGACCGGCGCGCTCGTGATCAGCGCCGGGCTCGACCGGAAGCGACGCGTGAAAGCGGTCGAACTGATAACCGGCCAATTAGCCATCTTCAGGGAGCAGCCTGTATCGGCCTCGGAACTCAGACGCGCCAGGGACTATATCATTGGCCAGATCCGGCTCGGGCTCGAAAGCACAAGAAATCAGATGATGTGGATCGGCGATAATATCATGGGCCACGGAAAGTTCATTCCTCCTGAAGATGTGATAAAGGCCGTCTCTGCCGTGACAGCTGACGATATCAGGACCCTTGCAATATCCATACTCAAGCGTCCGCTAATCAGCTTCTCCATGATAGCTCCAAACCTGTCCGAACAGGACGAGGCCGGGTTCAGGAAAGGTCTTGCGAGTTTGTGAATGCCGGATTACAAGACGTACCCATGCGATCAAATACTAATTTGACACGAAACTGGTGGCGATTGCTTTCCGTAATCGCCTTCACGGCATGTCTCTCATTGCCCGCGCATCAGGTGTCCGCTGCCGGTGATCCGGTGGAAACCACCAATGCGCCTTCCGTTGCGCCGGAACCGGAAAACGAAAAACCGCTTCTTTCACCCACAGTGACGACCACCACTAACAATGCGCCGGAAATCAAGCTGACTCCGGCCGAGGAACACGCCCAAGCCTACGACGAAGTTGAATTGTTGACCGAGGTCATGCTGCTCATCAAGAAGGACTACGTTGATGAGAAGACCTACAAGCAGATCATGAACGGGGCTCTGCACGGGATGTTGCAGGCGCTCGATCCACACAGCGCTTTCATGGAACCAGATGCTTACAAGGACATCCAGGAAGAGACGACAGGCAGATTCAGCGGGATAGGCATTACGATAGGCGTCAAGGACGGCATTTTGACGGTCATTGCGCCGATCGAAGACACGCCGGCGTTCAGGGCGGGACTCCAGTCCGGAGACAAGATACTCCAGATCAACGGCGAGAAAACAACCAGCATGGAGATAAAAGACGCCGTCAAGAGACTGAAAGGGCCGAAAGGTACCGAAGTGACGGTTACGATCCTTGGCATAAGCGATGAGAAACCTCGCGAAGTGAAGATGATCCGGGACGACATCGAATTGCCGGTCATCAAGGGGACACGGATAATCAAGGACGGCATCGGTTACATTCGCATCACCCAATTCACCGACCCGACCGGACAATTGCTTCAGGAAGCGCTGGATAAACTTTCCACCAATGGGATAAATGCGCTTGTGCTGGATCTTCGCGGAAATCCCGGCGGCCTGTTGAGATCCGCAATCGAAGTGGCGCAGAAATTTCTTGAAAGAGGGCAATTGATCGTGACCACAAAAGGCCGGGAAGGCGTATACGACAAGGTCGAAGCCAGAGCGGCAGGCGACCGGCACTACACCGATTTCCCGATAGCCGTGCTCGTCAATGGCGGCTCGGCCAGCGCTTCGGAAATTGTGGCCGGGGCATTGCACGATCATAAACGCGCAGTCCTGGTTGGCGACACCACTTTCGGCAAGGGCTCGGTACAGACCATCCTGCCGTTGAAGAGCGCGACCAACACTGCGATCCGTCTTACCATGGCCCTTTACTACACGCCTTCAGGCAATCAGATTAACGATAAAGGGATCGAACCGGATGTTCCGGTGCCGGTTACGGGGGAAGAGTGGCGAAAGGTCCAGATCAAAAGAGCGCAGATTGAAAACCCGGCCGAGTTCACCGACGAAGAGAAGAAACAGTACGCCGATGTGGTTGATCGCCAGTTGGAACGGGCCATTGATCTTCTTCAGGCGCTCAAGATATTCAAGTGAATGTCCTTGGCATCGAAACCTCCTGTGACGATACCGCTGCCGCAATAGTACGCGACGGTCGCCACATCTTATCCAGTGTCGTCTCCAGCCAGACGGCCCTCCACAGGCCATATGGCGGCGTGGTTCCCGAGATCGCGTCGCGAAGTCATGTCGAAGCCCTGCCGTCAACCATCGAAAGCGCTGTGCGTGAGTCCGGCCTCGATTGGAGTGGCATTGATGCGATAGCTGTCACATACGGGCCCGGTCTCGCCACATCGCTTCTCGTGGGCTTTTCCACCGCGAAAGGTCTGGCTATGAGACTCGCCAAGCCGCTCATTGCCGTCAACCATCTGGAAGCGCATCTCTACTCCGTGTTTCTTGGCACCAATGCGCCGGAGATTGAAAAAGCGTCCCCCTTCCTCGCTTTGATCGTGTCCGGCGGCCACACTTGTCTCATCCAAGTCGAAGGGCTGGGCCAATACAAACTGCTTGGCCAGACCATTGACGATGCCGCCGGCGAAGCGTTCGATAAAGGCGCGAACCTGCTTGGCCTCGGCTATCCCGGCGGACCCGCCATAGACAAGGCCGCCAGGGGAGGTGATCCATGTTTCGAGCAGTTCCCGCGCGGCGTTCAGCGCAGGGACAAAAGCAGGATTGGCGGACTCGATCCGGACTTGTGCTTCAGCTTCAGCGGCGTGAAGACGGCACTGCTGTATTACCTGCGCAAACATCCGGTTGCGATCGGCAGCCCCGATTTTGCCTCCGTTGCCGCAAGCTATCAGGAAGCCATTGTTGATTCACTGGTCAGCCGATGCTCACGCGCGGCTGGAAACGGCGATTCGATTGTCGCCGGCGGCGGCGTGGCACTGAACAGCCGTCTTCGCGCGAAGCTCGCCGATCTCGCAGCGGACAAGAACCTGCGACTGCTTCTTGCCGAACCGAAACTATGTGCCGACAACGCCGCAATGGTGGCCGGGCTTGCTGGAAAGGGCAGGGGAATCACAGGCCCCGAAGCCATGTCCCTCGACGTTGATTCAAGCCTTGAGATCGGATTGCTCACACCGCAGGCGAACGCAGGGTAGTGTTGGCCAATTCATCTGTTTCGTGATCCTGCACGAAACGCAACACTGCCGTCTCAATAAAGTTAGAGATGGGTCTGTTCTCCCTTTCGGCCACGCCTCTGAATAGCCGATAGACAGCATCGTCAAGTCGTAGTGTCACTGTTTTGGACATTCCTGCCTCTTTTACTCCAACCAAACAAGAAAAGAATACAATAGAACACACTTGCCATCAATATGCTTCATCGGCCAACGTTGCGCCTCACGTTTCGGAGTGGGAGCGACGATAACGTGCAAGTGTTTTGTTCGGCTTGTTTCTTGAATTCATGAATCACAATCGGCAAGCACTTAGCGAACTGATCAAAGTCTCCGTCGGTCGTGAAAACGGCGAAATCATGCCTGATAGCCACGGCACAGATTAGAAAGTCCGTGTTTGAGCCTTGAATGCCTTTTGAGCGACACAAGTTAAAGAATTTAGCCGCTGTCACATAGTCCTCAGACAGCAATGGTAGATCCGGGAAGGATGAGAGACGTGATTCCAGTAGGTCAAATTGCAACTGATCCCGAACTCCGGAAAGTATTTCCTGCCGGATTGGCCCGATGATTTCAGCCAGATGATTGGTGATCAGGCGTTTGAGCTCCGCAGATTCCGGATTATGAATATGTCCTGCCCTGCGCAGAGCGAGAGACCAGATGCTCGTATCAATGAGCACTCTCATGCTTTCGCTCGCTGTCGCTTGTAGTCATACCCAGTCCCAAAATCGACCGTCCCGAACAGGTCGAGAATCTTTTCCTGTTGGAGATTGCGAATGTAGTCGACCAGCGCCTGTGTCACCGCTGCTTTTTTTGTGCGGTGACTTCCTAGAGCGACAGCCTGCTTTATCAGCTTATCATCGAGTTGTAGATTTGTGGCCATAGCATTTCCTCCACACATATAGTCACACAACCCGATGTGTGGTGTCAATCATTGTCTTCCTGGCCGACG
>CAZASC010000078.1:0-15663 GCA_964487695.1 uncultured Victivallales bacterium | reverse complement strand
GGCGTTCGGGATTTTGCCAGCATCGCCTCCACCTCCGCGCATGCCATCCCGTATTTATTCCCCGAACACGTAACCACTTCCTGCCGTCGTAACACTGCTGCGTCTTTGTCCGGCTCGGCGGGAAGCGGGACGGTCAGATTGAAATCGTAGTCGCTTCGTTCGACGCGGCAAATGGCCTGTCCGGTTTCCAAATTCCGCAAATCTTTCGCTTCAAAGAATGAAAACCCCTCGGCTAATTTCTTGGCATCGTCGTCGCCAACGCGGAACACAATGCGCGTGAACGGATGCGACATGACTGCGCTGGCCACTTCCGGAATGCGTTGTAATTGGTGCAACTCGTGGTGCGCCAGCGTCAGGCCGATGCGATACTTCCGTGCTCCCGACAGGATTTCCGCCATGCTGGGCGCGATGAAATTGGCAAATTCGTCTATGTAGACCCAAAAATCACGCCGCGCGGCCACCTGCTGCGCCTGCCGGCTCATGGTAATCTGCTGAAACTTTGAAAGCAGGACCGCACCCAGCAGATACGAATTTTCCCGGCCCAACAATCCCTCCGGCAATTTAGCCAGAAATATTTTACTACTATCCATGATGTGGGCGAAGTCCAGCCGGTTCTCCGGCTGGGATACCATGTAGCGGATGGGTTTCTTGGCAAGGAACGTATCCAACCGCGTCAGAATCGAGCCGATGGATTTGTTGCCGGCCAAAAACGGAAAGCTCTTTTGCCAGTAATACACCACTTCGGAATCTTTGACTGATTTCAGGAATTCATTCCGAAAAGCCGGTTCAATCAGGAAGCGGCGTAAGTCCGCAATGGTTCCTCGCCTGTCGCTTTCCAAAAAGGCAAGAATGGCGTTTTGCAAAACGCTGTTCATTTGATCGCCCCAGGACGTGGAAAGCCGCTGGAACACGGCCACTAGATCGGAGGCCAGCAGGTTCTTTTCAAGTTCGCTGTGAGCCGACAGGATGTTGAATCCAACGGAATATTGTTCGTCGGACGGATCAACCAAAACCACGTCATCAATCCGCTCCGGCGGGACGATGCCGAGAATGCGGTCAATCAAATCGCCGTGGGGATCGAGCACGGCTACGCCCTCGCCATTTTCAATGTCCTGCCGGATGAGATTGAAAAGCAAGGTTGATTTGCCTGTGCCGGAAGCGCCGATGATATGACAGTGACGCACCCGTTGTTCGGACACGAGCCGAACAGAAAGCGCCTCGCTGGCGTGTTCATTATTACCAAGCAACAAGCCTTGTTGCTGCCGGACAATGGCTGGTGCCGCTTTGGTTTTGACGGTCTGCCGCTCAAATACCGGCGAACGGACGGCACTGGACGGCAGGTGAACGAAGCCAATTAACTCATCACCATTAAGCAACATTCCTGGACGTCGGGATTGGCGGCACAACACATCTTCAATGTGATCCTCAAAAGGGTAGTCGTCATTTTGAAGTGGGATGAGTTCATTGCCGTTGGGATGCGCGAACACGCGCAATGAACCGGCCAAGTCGCGTGCCAATTGCAGCAAGCGTTCAAATTCCCCGGCGCGGACCAGGATGCGGACAACAGCGGCAAACAAGGGGCTGGCGATTTTGTTTTCCGCCGCACCGGTCAATTCAGGTTGGTTGACGAAAAATGGCTTACCGTCGTCTTGCGTCACTGAATTGATAATGCTTTCGGCCCAGCGGTTATGCACCGGCTGCCAGAGGACTTGAAACAGGACAAGCTCGCCGGGCAGCATTTCAGACAATGCGCCGATGATGCCGATGAAAGGATCAATCTTGCCGTTAGCCAAAGGCAGCATGAATTCTCGCGCCAGACCGAATTCCACCGCCAACACTTCGTCGCCAGCAGTCGTTTCCCATGCTTGTTCCAGCGTGCCTTCGCGCGGGACAAACACTGCTTCGGAGAAATATGCCTGCAACTGACGCCGCAGCAACGGAGCATCGGCGGAAGCGGCGGCAAATTGGGCAGTTACTTTTTTGTGTGTACCGAACAACTCAAAGGCAATCGGTTCGCGGCACAGCGAAAGATTCAAAAGGAAATGCTCAAACGTCTCCCTTGAAACGTCGAGCTTGTCCGGGAGCGATGTCTGAAATTCAACCAGATCGCCGCGAGAAAGCGGCGTTGGCTCTGGTTCTTCTTCGGGTTCGAGCAGGACTGGCAGCGGTTCTGGGGCGGCGGTTACTTTACGAAAGAGCGAACTTAAAAATGTCGGCCTCCGTCCATCATCAACAACCGGCGGTTCGGACAGATAGTGACCATCAAAGGGAACAAAGGGCGGTTCGGGATAAACGGGTTCGCCAAACACCTTCCAGCCACGCCCACGCTGTTCCCAGCGGTAGAACTGCTTTGTCAGTTGTTCATGGACGGTTGCCATATTAATCGCCAAGTAGTCCCTTGCCCTCGCACACGATGTTGCATATGGATTTGAGCAATGCGCTGAGCGTTCGGGCGGCAGTAGGTCGTTGGTTGACGAGCTTCATGGCCTGATGGTTTTCAATCCTCCCTCCAGTTTTCCGTCTCTGAACAGTACGATGAGCCACTGATTTAATGTGTCATAAATCGCATCAAGGTGCTCGCGTTCTTTGAATTTGCCGGCCATGAGTGCAGCAAGGCTCTTCTGAGCGATTAAAAGGGTCCAAAGATTTCCGTTCCCACAATCCTGTTTCAAAAGCACACGCGCACCGAGTTGGCGAAGAGGATCCACCTTCTCACCAAGCGCCTTAAGCACAGCGCTGGGCTCCGGATTAGTTGTAGGATTACCCTCAACGCGGAGGAACAAATCAATTCCTTCGTTCGGGGCGGTAAGACTCACGGCATGGTCAGCGGTCGAATATAAAAAACCGGCCGTGAGGGTTGGTGCCCAGTCAGGCGTATCGAATATCAATCCAACGCGGCCCCAACGGTCTTCGACCCTTGATTTCTGGCGATACCGCGCTGGAATTTCCGACCACGAATAATCGTTGAGGAGCTTTGCTGCGTAATGATGTAATCGAGCCAGGAAACCAGATGATTCAAGAAACGCTTGCATTTGCTGGATACTGATAGGCTCACCAGGGCTCAAACCGTTTTTTTTCATAAAATCAAGGAATTGAATAACCATTTCAGGTTTAATGGAAAGGCTTACGAGCGTTTGAAATACGTCTTCCCATAAGAATGTCTTTCCTTTCATTCTGGCGTCAGAATATTCCGCCTTTCTTTTTTGGTAATCTGAGGCACCTATAAATACGAACTGGCAATGTTCGTCGCGCTTCTGCATGACCTTGAGATATCTCTGAATCTGATTAGAGTCGCATGGTGAATTCCATTTGTGCTCGCTGTAGACTTCAAACTGCTGCCCACCGCGCATACCAGATATCTTCATGTCAGGGAAGACTGCTATACCGTCTTCGTCACGCTCAGTCTGTCTAGTTGTCACTTCGCATTGTATCGATTTAACAGATCGCCCCAAAACACGTGTCAACCATGCGTCACGCGCCTCATCGCATGTTCTTAGCACGTAAGCAAAGGCTTCGCTTAAGAAATTCTCTTTCGGAGTATGTCCTTCCCGAGGATAAAACTCGAAAAGCGCGTTGAACAAATTGGGCGATAAATCATTCAATGCGGGGGTGATTTGGGTAGCGGCACCGGCTTGTATAGTCCGCCGAAAATCGGCGCACGTTCATATTGCTGCACGAGCTTGATGCCTTTGGTGCCGGTGACATCCTCGGCTGCCTTCTTGACAATTTCCGGGACCATTTTCAAATACACCAATCGGGCATCCTCCCGGTAATACGTCTCCTTGCGGAACCAATTTTCATAGATCGGGCCGAAGACGGGAATCTTCATCAAGGCATTGTCCAAATCGTTCAAGCCCATGCCCACAGCGTTGCGAAACACTTCCGCAATGGCGATGAGCAATGCGACGATGGCGATGTCGGCGAAGAAAAAGCCCAAGAGGTGCAACATCTGCACATAGACAATCCAAAAGAATAAAACGGCAGCAGCAATGTGCCAAAGCCGCAGTGCCGGCGGGGAATGCACGGTGCGGCAGGAAAAGAAATAGCTGTTGCCGAAGGGCGCGGCGCAGAGGTCAAAGGCCAATCGCTCCCGGATCATCCGCAAGTAAATCCGTTTGTCGGAAAGAAGTCCGCCTTCAGCGTATTCGACCTCTGACATTTCCATGCTGGGGATTTTCCGCGCGTCGAGTTCCTTTTTGACGAGGGCATAAAATTCCTGCGGGGGCTGGTTGAATCCGTCGGCAAAGGAAATCCAATGATCCAAAACTTCGTCTTTTTTCGGCTTGAATCCAAAGATGCCCATACCCAAGATTTGCAGACAATCATGGTAGGGCTGCTTCGGGTTGGTCAACTGAAAAACGGGTTTCAAGAATCAAAGTGGCTATGAGTGTCCCCGCGCCTTCAGACAATCGTCAGCGTAGCTGGGTGCGCGGTCTGCGTCCCTTGCTTTGGTGGCTACTCCTGTTTCTGGTGCTATACGGCATTCGCTTGAATGAACAGCTGCTCGAACAAACCCGCCTATTCTATTCAATTTCACTCAACAGCCAACCGTTGCCGTATGACGTTGCGATCACATTCGACGGTAGACCAATTATTAGCGGCGAAAACATTCCGCTCGGCAATCATCGGTTTGAGATTACCGGCAAAAACACTGATCCGTTTGCCACAAACCTGTTCATCTGGTATGGCAGGCATGATTTGGGTGAAATTCGTTTGAAGCGAAGCATGGGCACGTTGTCGGTCAATGCCGACCCGCCGGCACAGGCCATTGCCATCAGCGGCCCGGAATATTCGACAAACCTCCCGGACAGTTCAGGCGCAATTTTGACAGTGCCCACCGGCCCCTACACCGTGAGCGTGCAATATCCGCATTGGTGGAATTCACAAATGGTGTCCGTCAACCGGGATACAACGTCGCCGGTCACCTTTTCGCCGCGCTTCGGCGCATTACGCCTGACATGCAACAAGAGTGATGCAACGTATCGCCTGGAATTAGCCAATGGGCAATCCGTGGACGGTGGCAATCTGCCCGCTGTCGCCAGTGAATTGCCAACAGGCAATTATCAGCTAACCGTTTGGTATCACAACCGGCGGTTGCAACAATCCGCAGATGTTGAAACGGGCGTCACCAATGAAGTGCCGATTGAATTTGTGTATGGTGCGTTACAGTTGGAAACGGTGCCATCTGGCGCACAAGTTCTCACCCTGAATGGTAATTACTTGGGACAAACGCCGCTATTGCTCTCAGACCTGACGCCGCAAACGGCGCAATTCAATTTGTCTTTGTCCGGGTATGAGCCGGTGTCAGTTACGCTTGAAATTGCAGCCGATCAAACGAACGTCTGCCGCACCAACCTGGTCAGTATTGGTTATGTGTCCGCAATGCAAGAAGCGAGGGCATATCTAGCGGCGTCAAATTACGCATCGGCGGTTCAAGCAGCAAGCGCAGCGCTCAATTCCAAGCCTGACGATGCGGATGCGCTGGCTTTGCTGAATCAGTCAAAAGACCGCTTGAGCGCCGAACAGCAACGGCAGGACAAACTCACGCGGCCGAAACGGGTGTTTGACAGCTTGTGTGAGCACTATCAGGACGCCGGTCTGTTTGCGGAACACGAATTTAAAACGAGCAAACCGGCCAAAGAATTGGCCGTGGCGATTGTTAATTCCTTAACAAACGGCGTTGGGGCGTTCCAAATTTTGTATAACGATTCGCCAGAACCGCAGGCATACGAAGTGGTGGCCCAACGTACTTTTTCCCTGGGTATCTTGGGCGGCACGGAGCGCGACTGCCTCATAGTGGTCGGCCAAGCGAAGGACGATGAAACGCAGATTTGGTTCAAGGTGCTGGAATATCAGGTTCAACATACCGTGACCTCCAACGGCTTGCTCAATTACCACGACAACAAACAGTTGACCGCCGTCAGCCCAAGCCGGATGCAGATGAACGATTTTCTTTCGGCGCGGGTTCAGGAAGGCGTGCAAATCGTGGCCGAGAAGATTCAACAAGCAATCGAGCGGTCTCCATCAAATTGAACGCTCTTTTACCAAGAAATCAATCTTGAAAGGATACGCTATATGTTGTGGTGCTCTAGAGTTATCCACAACTAATTGTTGACTTTAATGATAAAAATTGAAAAAATCATACCGGGTTCGGGCCGGGATTGGCCCGATTCGTGCGTTCTTTGTAATACTCTGTTGTTCACTTTTGGGGACAAATCTTGCGAGAAGAAAACATCTCGCCACAAAAAAAGTTTGCCCTTGGTGAGAAAACCTGTGAATTAAAGCGAAATTGTTATGTCGATTATACGAGACGAAGAGTCATTTAACAGCACTCGGTGGATATACACGTCTGCTGCAATGGCCCGGCGACTCGAAGACATCATCAAAAGCGAGCGCGCCGGGCCAAATTTTTTTCACGATGAAGATATTCATTGCGCTAAGCTTCTTTTGATGGACTTAAAGGAAGCCGCAAAAGGTGCGTCCATAGATGAATCATTGGCGCTGAACATTGGCCTCTTTCACCCAGCCGGATCAAAGGGAAGTAAATCAAAAACTCGAAAACGAGAAATCACTGATCCCGCCTCATCTTTGGAGAAGCTGATCGAATTCGTAAAAGACTTATCGCGGTCACGACCGCTCGATAAGCGCGAATTGGAGATGGCGTCTAAACTTCGCAACCTCTTTCTCAAGATATATGAGGACGGAGGTACTACTGCATATGAGCAGTACGTTTCGCTCGAGTTTTCTCCGTAGCGAAGTTTGTTTTCCGCTCGGGCTCCGAGCTTTTGACCAAGGCACTTGTTAACCGTACAAGTGCCATTTTTTATGTTGGATACGAACGAACAGAAACGCCTTTGTGATTTGGTCAGCGCACCTTCAGTTGGGGCTGTGCTTTATCAGGCTTACGCACTCACGGAGGAATTGAAAGCCATGGACGGTGAAAATTATCCTGAACAGGCCTTTAGGATAAGAAATGTTTTTTTATCGATTGTAGACTATATCCAAGACGAGTTAGGCAAAGTTTTAAACGATGAAAAGTCGACGGGGAAGAAGCCTGACAAAGAGGATGTTGGGAAATTACTGGCATTTGCGCTGTCACTCCGCTGCATTTATCGCAATCTCAGAGCCCTTCGAGCGAGTGGGCCAAATTATTGTCCGCGCGGCATTCAGGCTGCCATAGCGTATTTGGCTTCCCATTTCTTAGATGATTCAGGACGGAAGGTTGCCTGCCTGGCACGGACACAGCCGATGTACATGGCGACATACTTTGAACCGGTAAAAGACCTCTTCAAAAAACACTTCGATCCTTTGTTGATTCCTGGTAATTCAAGAATCTGGGACGAGACATTCGACAGTGATACTGGAAGGGTCTCTCAGGTCGATAATTCGGATGTGGATGGAATATTGCATGAGTTCTGGGAGCGGTGGCTCAAAAAAATTCCTGAAGGTGATCGAGCTGATTTAGGCATCGAGCCTCCCACTAAAATAGCAATAATATCTTTTGGTGGTTTGGATGACCATGACGCGTTACTATACTCAGTGTTTGCTCATGAGATTGCCCATTTCATCGACTTTGGCAGTTTATCGAGAGGGACCTATTCAAAAAAAATAATCGACGAGCAGTTATCAATTATTAAGCGAACAGAACGGTTTGCCAAGGGTGATCAATTTCAGGAACTTGCAAACCGTTTAGCTGTTTTTTTGAGAGAAATCTTTGCTGATTTGCTCGCCACGCGAATGCTCGGATTTCCGTACTTTATCGCCCTAGCAGAGCTTTTGAAAACAATGGGTGATTGGAAGGAAAACTCGTTGGTCCTGAAGGAGGGATATCCAAACATTCATCTGCGATTGGCGTTTGTTCTACAACACCTCTGCGATTCAGGCAATGGTTACGATCTCATTGGATTCTTGGATTCGCACAAGGATGATTTCAATTTTGAGACTGAAAGACTTATGTATTTGCTTCGCGAATGGCAGAGCAAGTTAAAGTCACTAAATCATGTCAACGACCTAAATGATTTAATCACACGAAAAGAATGGTCGAGCGAAGTGTACATCGATGGGCTCATAATCGGATGCTTGCCACATTGTCTCTCGAAGTTGATAGAACTTGCCAAGGAAATAATACCTGCTTCAAAGCGCCCTGTTCTTGGAACTTCAATATTTGAACGTATCAAGTTGCTCGACGAGGGAAGACCACCTAGCTTTGAGGAAGATACTGTTAGCGCATTTCACGATATAATGTTTGCTGCGTGGGCGTATCAGATTATTCACGGTGAGGGAAAAGAGTTTAATTTGAAAGAGCCGCAGGAAAAGTATGGAGAATATGTGAAGACCTGCAAGTTGGTTGTCGAAGCGTTAAACGAGGCTGCGGGTGTCAGTTAATTAATTAGCGTTCTGGTGCTTTAAAACTAAAAACGCCCCTCGAACCGAGGGGCGTATGCACGCTGGCTAATTGTAAAAGTAGCCCGTCTCCCGTAAAGACGTCCTACCAGGATTTCCAATGATAACATGATCCAGAACGTCTATCTTCATCAGCTGGCCGGCACGGATGAGGTCGCGCGTCACCTTGATGTCGGCCTCACTTGGTGCCGGGTCGCCGGATGGGTGATTGTGCATGAGTACCACCGCCGCCGCGCTGGCAATCACCGCACCCCGGAATACTTCGCGGGGATGCACTAAGAGTGTGTCCATCGTGCCGATGGTGACCAACTGATGTCCTTTCACCCGGCGTCGCGTGTTTAACATCAACACTGCAAAACATTCACACTCTGGGTTGAAGTACGGGTTCGTGGCCACATGCAACCTCCAGTAATCGGCGGCGGTGTCGGGTGTGTCGCAGATTCGCATCTGCTCAGGTAGCGGGCACTCCCGTAAGGCCACCACCTTGTATTCCTTGGCGGTCGGTGGGGCATCGTTCATCGCCAATTCGCCAGCCGGTTTGACTTGATAATATGTGCGTGGATCACCACCAGCGCGCAAAGAGGGGACACCGCATGGGTGCTGCCAGCATTTACGCGGACCGTTCCAATGGAAACCGAGCTTTTTCAGGTTTGCCCGGATTTCCCCGGCCGGTGGGATGTTGAATTCCAGCCAGACCCATTTGCCGACGACCTGGGCTTGACCCCAAATCTCCGGCATTTCACTTTTCAATCGGTGAAGTAACGTCAATGTTGCATCATTTTCTTTCACGGTTACTCTCTTTCTTGCCGTCCACCCGTTAGCGCGGGTTGCTTCTGGTTTTGGTTACTCTCAACTGGAAGCGCGGACGGCACTTCAGTGAGAGGCAGGGAAGTGACGTGAAATCGTTCCTTCAATGGAAAGAACAAAATCCCTGGTGGAAGTATAACAGACGATTTGGAAACTCGGCTTGTGGAAAACAAAAAAACCCCTTCCAAACAAATCGAAAGGGGTTGCGGATTAGTAATCCTCCGGTAGCAAAACCGTCGTTACCGAACGGCCAGCCTCCGTGATGAGCCAGAACTTTGTTCCATTGGCGGCGTGATAGACGGACAGAATCCGCGCGCCCTCAACCAAAGCCTGGTCGTTGGCTTCGCGATCATGTGCGCCCACGTTGCCCCAATCACCGGCCTGATGCCGTTGAATGGCGAGCAATATGTCGTCTTGCGTCAACTGGCTGAGCGCGTTCGGCGTGGATACGATGTGGCCAAGCTTAAATTTGGCAATCGGAACTGTGCCCCCACTCATGCCGCACCTCCAATGATTCGCTGCGTTTCCTCGACAGACAGGTGTTCAGGCTGCATATCCGGTTTGTCGAAGACGTGGATTTTCACAAAGGTGAATTTGGCCAGCCTGCCCGCGATTTTCTCACGGGCTTCCTGTCCCGCCTTGTTTTCATCGAGCATGACGATGATGTGACTGGTCTTCACATGCTCGCGGATCAATTCCTCCTGCGTCGGCGACATGAACCAGCCCATAAGAGCGACTACCTTGCGCCAGCCAAGCTGGTGCAATTTGATGACGCTGAAGAAGCCTTCGACGATTACCAGCGGTTTGCCCGCCGGCTCTTTGATGGCTCGGTCGAGGTTGAAAACTTCCGACAACTTGTTGAACTTGGGCGGAAGTTTGTATTTTTCGGTGTCTTCGGGCGGCTGGCCCGGCCAGCGGCCAGCATAGGCCACGACTTCGCCTTTGACGTTGTGAATGGGGATGACAATCCGGCCCACCATTAAGCCCTTGTCTCCGGTGAAATACCCGAGGCCAAAATCAACGATGGTTTCCTGTGTCAGCCCGCGTTCCTGGGTGAGATACGGATGTTCGCGCTGCAACTTATCCAGCTTGAACTTCAGCGGCGGATTGGGTGCGTTGTCCTCGGGCTTTGGAGCCGGCTCGGATTGCGTTTTGGGCTTGGCTGCGGCTGCCGGGGTATTTTCCCCCGGTTCCGCGGCCTTCCCACTGATTTTGACTTTTTCCAGGGGGATACCAAACCATTCACAGGCTTTGAGGGCCGCGTCGTGAATGGAGATATTTTCCATCTTGCCAATGAAGTCGAGGGTATTGCCACCGCGTTTGCACTCACTGAAGCAGTGCCAGATGTTCTTTTCTGTTTCGACACGGAATTGGGTCGGGTTGCTGCCCTTATGGATCGGGCATGGGCCGGACAGGTTATGTCCGCTGCGTTTGAAGGTGCCAAGCACGCCGTAGTGCTCCAACACCTGTTCCATGGTGATCCGGGAACGGATGTCCCGGAAATCAACGAAGGGTCTCTTGGGCATGGGAATTCTCCTTTCAAGGTTCCAAGGCGGTTCGGGAATCGAACCGGGTTCTGATAAGCAATGATACCATGCCAGCGTGCTTGCACTAACTGTGGAAAACTTCCAAACCAGCTCCATTAGTTTGCACTTTTCCGTTGGCGTGTATTTCTCTAAATGTCACTATGCCGACACAAAAATTAGATAATCTATCCACATTATATGCCATTTGAAGCATATTTGCCCGCTGCGTTTAGCCACATCCACGAGAACATGATGTTCGATACATTGGTCCGCTCGCTTGAAAAGAGCTGTGCGAATTCAATTGTTCCGCACTACTTGGTCGGCAACGTCCTGTTTAACGGTCAAGATCTCGATGGTGTGTTTCTTAAACCCGGCACGATCTGCGTGGTGGAGTTGAAAAACTATGGTGGGATGATCCATTTCTCTGAGAACTCCGACTGGTTTGCCGACGAAACAGTGGTACAAGGAGGGAGGCAAGGAAATCCATTTCTTCAAGTCCGTGCGAACAAGTTCAAACTTCTGGAATACTTGGTTACAAGGGAGCGCGATATCCTGAATCAAGAACGTTCGGTCAAGTGGGGACATATTTCGGGCATGGTGGTTTTTGGCAAGAACATACACTTTGACGAGCAGCTTCCAGTAACGATTAGTCCTTGGTTCCATATTTGCGATCAACGCAATTGTAGCACAAGGCTTTTGGGGTTGAAAAGCGGTGGTCTTCAACTTTCAGATGAAGAGTTGTCCAAAATCATTCGGTGTCTCGAACTCAAACCGAAACATCTCTACACTGGCGTAGTACCCGCTGCTGCGGCGTTCGTTGCTCCCGGCGGTGGCTCCCCGCATAAATTGCGCATCGTTTATCATAAGGATTCGCTTTTTCGTGAATGTCAGGCTCGTATGCGGGAGGCGGGTGGTGCGAAATTTCAAGGTGCAATTCGAGTGATGGCACTGTTGGAGGAGGTGCGGCGCGGTATCAACGCATTTGCTGCACTTCCACGAACCAGCAACCCCAGAATCCCGAATAGTGTGGTATTCACAATCAATCAGCACTCCCAGTTGCTGGCGTTGGTGATGGGCAGTAGTTTGTATCCTTGGTTTCTTGGCGATCCAACTGAAGTTGCACTCTGGATAGCATCCAACGAAGGTTTAACGCTGACCGTGGATGGTGGAACATGCCGTATCAACACAACCGTCGTGGGAACTCAGCCAAGCGCAGAGAATCTCCAGCCAGTCGCGTTCACCGAAGAGAAGCAATCGTTGTTAAACCGTGTATCCGGGTTGGATTTGGAACAGATAGTTCCACAAGCGCTAATACGAAAACTCCTGAACGGTCTCACGGAAGAATCGTCAGAGGCGGAAATTATGGAAGTCTTGGAAACAATCAGTGACACGGATCTCCGTTCCTTCCTTTTTGACATTATCAATCTTCTCCGGGCTGGGGAAATTCAAGCTGCGGAAACAAGGCTCAAACTGCGCAAAGGGGAAGCCTGTCCCGTTGCTGATGCGGCAGGTCTCGCGGCGAATGCAGTGGCCGCGGATGCCAATGCTGATCAAGTCATCGTGCTTAATGAACTGGACGAAAAGGAATTGGATCGGCTGCTCGATCCCAACCGCTTTCAGGAATGGATGCTGTTTCTGCACCCGGATCAAAAAAAGGTGGCTGAAGCGAATTTTGACAAACCGGCAGTGTTGACTGGAGTCTCAGGTAGCGGAAAAACTTGTATTTTAATTCATCGGGCGCGTCATCTCGCCCGCAAGTACCCAAACGAAAGGATTGGTGTTCTGACGCTGAATCGGTCGCTCGCCCACTTGTTGCGAAATTTGGTAAAACAGCTATGCATGGATGGCGAAGACAAAAATATTCATGTCTTCGCCTTTTACGACTATTTCCGCGCGCTTTTGCACGAACTCGGTCCGGACAAATATCTCGAGCAACTTAGTAAGCTGACAGCGGGGAGTTTGAATATGCAACTTGTGATCCGGCAGGTTGATCAAAAAAATCTTGCCAATGAGGTGGATACCCGGAGCGGCGAAACCCTCGAAGACACTTGGGATGACTTTTACGCACAGCAAAATCCAGACATCCGGGAATGGATGGGGGGCGTTACAAAATATATGGAAGAATACCGTATCGACGCGTCGCGATATCTACGGGAGGAATTCACTCTCATCCGCAGTGCGTTTGCCACAACAGAACGTGACACAGGGTATCGCGAGTTCGACCGCGCCGGCAGGTCTATTGCATTGCAGCCGAAGCAGAGAGAAGACATTCTACGGTTGTTGCTCTTTTATGAAGAGTACATGCTCGCAGGAGGAATGTTGGATGTCCTCGAACTGACGCAGGCACTACTACCATTGTGGCCGGAAATCCGTTCGATCCCGTCTGAGAAACGTTTCCGATGCCTTCTGGTTGACGAGTATCAAGATTTTTCTACCCTAGATTTGCGCCTGCTTAGACACGTTGCTATTCCCGAAGAGAATGGGCTTTTCATTGCCGGGGATCCTGTCCAGAAAATCATGGTCAAACGGTTGAAGCTATCTGAAACCAGCATGGAACGGGGCAGTGCGACTCACGTTCAGATCAAGAAGAACTACCGCAACAGCCGCGAGATTCTGAAGGCTGCCAGCACATTGGCAAACCGTTATGCAGCATTGGCGAAGAAACTGGGGGAGGAAATTGAACCGCTTGACCCTGAGTTGGCAACCCGTAAGACAACGGCCCCGATCGCGCTGAAGACCAACCAGCCCATGAAGAAGGCGTGGGAACTTGCTAAGCAGTGCATGGAAAATACGAAGACGCAGGCTTGGACGATCTGCGTAGCGACAACAGCGCCGGAGTATATTTCAACGGAGGCACTGTTGTGGCATGCCCCCACCGACGTGCGTGCTGAAATTCTCTCTGGGGATTACATCAAGAAACAAGAAACGATGGTTGTCAGCACGCTCAATGACCTCAAGGGGTTCGAGTTTAATTTGGTTATTATAGTTGGTTGCGAACTTGGCAAATTCCCCGCTGCCGGTGTGCACCAAGAGGAAACATGGCGAGATGCGCTAAGATTATACGTTGCGATGACCCGCGCGCGCGACTTGGTTTATTTGCTATATGAGAACCAGCCCTCGCCATTCATTGATGAAATGGGCGGTGAGGTGATTAAGAGGGAAGAGAGGCTCTTGAAGGACTATCAGGCCCGAGGTGCAATTGAAGGAGTGGTGCGAAAAATGGTTGCCAAATCAACTCCGGCAATTTCCAGCCTCACGGCACAGCAAGAGCACTGGGACAAGTGGCTCTCAAACACTTCGTTAGAAATTTTAAGGCGTCATTTTGTCACCCGTATCCGACCGCATTACAACCTGACGCAAGATTTCCGAGGGATGAGCAGGGAGGCGATAAACGAATTATTAGAGGACCAGGAACACGAGTTTCGACGCTGGCTGACTTCGAGAAATTTGTCAAAATTGCGCGCCAGGGAACTCTTTCGATACCGCGACTTTGGAAAAAAGGCTTTTGAACAATTATCGACCGAATTGAGAGAGCACGGAATTCTAGGTTTTTGGAGATAAGCAACTTAATGTCCACCATTCTATGCTGAATTTGCGAGCAAGATATGTATTGACACCGAGTGTTATCTGAGTATAATACGAGTCAGAAGTAGTCATTAAATGATTACAAAAACCGAATAAACCAAAATCACAAAAAAACGAAAGATTGTCCTATGAAAAATCAATACCGAAGCCAAAGGCTAAGAAATGAAAGCAGCTCAATTCGATCATTGTGGTCGTATAGGGCGGTTTAAAACACCCCATCCGACTAAGGAAATTGAAACGTTAAAAGTGGAGAATTATGTTCTCGCTCTAACGGAACCCTTTAAAAAGCTTAAACGAAGCCAACGTCTCAAGCGTTGAACACGTTTTAAGCAAAATTTTATTATGACCAGAATTCAAATTGAGCTGGCTGATGAGAAGTTGAGCCAATTCGAGCAGTTGATGAAGAAATGCGGTATCCGGACAAAAAAGGACCTCATCAACAACGCTCTTGCTGTTCTCGAATGGACGGTCCGCGAGAAGGAAAAGGGAAACATTATTGCTTCTGTGAATGAAGAAGAAAACAAATATAAAGAACTATGTCTCCCGATTCTCTCAGATGGGCTCGCCCGTAAAAATCATCAGTCGAAACAAGAACTCGAACTAAGCAAGGTTTGACCAAATGTCGAGCGATCCAGATGAAACTGGGCAAAGTCGCACCGCACAGTTAGTAGAGATTCCGAGGCCATCGGGAAGGAGTCTCACCTGCACTGCTGTCAAAAGGTTGTCAGTCACTGAATACGCTCAAAAGGTCACTGTTGAATGTGATGTTGAGATTCGAAGAAAAACCGTGGGTTTTTTGCAAAAAGCCTACGGTTTCTCATTGCTAATGACCTTCACAATAATCTTTTTCCAAGGATTTAACGTGGGGGGATTCAAACTAAGTGATTCATTTCTCCAGTGGCTCGGAGTGGCCACCGTCGGGCAGGTCGCTGGTCTCTTCGCAATGGCTATTCGTAAACCCAGAAAGTGAAAAACATTGATTAGATGACTATATAGAGCTTTTCTGACTCAATTGATTGAAAGTTCCAGTTGTCAATCCGTTAAATGAGAGACAAAGCAGTTCAAGTGAACTGCTTTTTTTGCTCCTGGTTGACATTTCAATCAAGCAACTTGACCGTTTTGGCGTCCCGAGCAGTATGCCAGTGCAAACAAAAGAAATCATGCTGCTGGCGCAAACGCTGTGAGTCGGTGAAAAGAAAAAGTCCCCGGCCTTGCTTCAATTGTTGGCATGCCTCAATCATTTCCCGAACCCGTTCTGAATTGGTCGTCACAGTCAGTACCCGAAACCGCTGCCAGCCAAAGCGGCTGCGGTGAATGTCCTGCCTCCATGTTGCTTCATAAG
>CAZASC010000077.1:0-16226 GCA_964487695.1 uncultured Victivallales bacterium | reverse complement strand
ATACGCAGGAGGACAGGACATGGAGCTTATCGAGAATCAGAAACAGGCCATCAGACAGTGGGCGCAGGACGGATGCGGGCTGTCCGAAATACAGAAGAAGATGTCTGCCGAATTTGGGATTTCGCTGACATTCATGGATGTCAGGCTTCTTGTCCTCGATCTCGGTATCAAGTTACAGGAGAAATCCAAGGCGGCCAGCGTGTCGCTATCGGCAAATCCAGCCGCTTCCGGCAGGGCGGATGCCGCGCCTGCATCGTCGTCATTAAAGGATGCTTCAGCAACGCCCAAACCTGAAGGGGGCGGTGTTTCCGTCGGAATTGACCGGGTTACAGCGCCGGGTTCTGTCGTGAGCGGCACAGTGACATTCAGCGATGGAATATCGGCAACATGGTTCCTCGATCAGATGGGCCGGTTGGCGCTCAATCCAGGTAAGCCCGGCTACAATCCCAGCCAGCATGACGTACAGTCGTTTCAACGGGAATTGAGAGATGCGCTGGCAAAGATGGGCTACTGACGGATAGGCTCGAAATGCTGGACATTCGATTGATTGTAATAGACTTCGATGGAACACTGATGGGAAGCGGCAACGAATTCCATCTCTACAATACCTTCCGCGACAAGATTCAAGAATTCCAGATGACAAAAAATGCGGCCTGGGCTGTGTGCACAGGCCGTTCGCGGGAGAGTTTCCGCCATGTCTTTGAGTCGATGCGCTTGATCGGCATAGTGCCAAATTACCTCATCATAAGGCATGCTTATATCTATAGTCTGACAAGATTCGGATACATGCCCCATTTCACGTGGAACCTGCGCACACGACACCTTCTCTGGATGGAGCGGCTAAGAGTTCGCAATGTCCTAGAAGAGTGCTGCGATATGGCGGCCGGCAGCGCCAGCAGGGGAGGTTGTATTCGACGCACCAAGAATTGGGCCAGGATGCGATTTGACAGCGAAGAGACGACCGCATCAGTTGCGAATATGGTGAGAGAAAAAATCAAGCCTTACAGAAACCTGCGTATGCTGAAATTCGTTCGTGAGATTGACATCAGGCTTGTGCCTTTCACAAAGGGACTGGCTGTATCGGAACTGGCGCGGCATATCGGGATTGGAAAGGAAAATGTACTGACGATCGGCGACGGTCATAATGATATCAGCATGTTCGACGCGAACGTCGCTTCGTATACCGGTTGCCCTGTCAATGCGGAACCAGAGGTTATGGAAATTGTCTTCGAGAGAAGGGGACATATTGCCAAAAGCCGTTTTCTGACCGGCGTTGTTGAAATCCTGGACGCACACACGACCGGCACGGTGTGCAGCGATTTGCCTGACGGGTGGAAGAAGCCGGAATTGAGAGAGAATCCAAGCTCGAATCATATTCATCACGGGCGTCACGAGAGCCATGTCGTGCGGAATATCACTTGCCTCGTGGCCACGTTGTACGTAGTGCTAATGGTGTTTGCCAGTTTCAAGATGATACCTCATCTCTCCGGTCCGATCATGATGCCGATTCGTTTGCTCGTGAAGCTGTTGGTGAAGATCACAGCGAAATAAGGCGCCGCGGCCCGCTCAGGCATCTTTCGCGACATCTGGGCCACCTTCGATTCCATCAAGCTGTCCGGCTTTGTCTTTGGGCAGTTTGCGATAGAACGTTGCCAGGCTGATTTTGAGGGCTTTCGCTGCTTTCTCCTTGTCGCCGTTGAAGACTGCCAGAACCTGCTCGAGATACTCCATCTCTTGCGCTTGAAGAAAAGCTTTGAGAGATTCGAATTGATGAGAGTCGCCGCCCTGTCCGATCTCGCCGGCTCCACTTACTGCGCCTGCAGCGTTGATAATCTTCGGCGGAAGGACATCTTTGGTGATCGTATTATCCATGGCGAATGTGAGGGCGTGCTTTATTGCATTCTCTATCTCGCGCACATTGCCGGGCCACGCATAGGATTCGAATATCTTGCGAACATCAGGAGTAATTGTAGGCATTTCCCTGCCTTCGCCGATTTCTTTGCGGATAAAGTGGTTGACCAGAGGCATAATATCCTCTTTGCGGTTTCGCAATGGCTCAATCGTAATTTGAATGATGTTCAGGCGGTAGTAAAGATCCTCTCTGAATTTGCCGGCTGCAATCAGATCTTCGAGACGCGTATTTGTCGCCGCCAGTACACGGGCATCGATGGGAATGTTCTCGTTTCCGCCCACACGACGGATTTCTTTTTCCTGGAGAACCCTCAGCAGCTTGCCTTGGATGCTTAGCGGCATGGCGCCGATCTCATCGAGAAAGATCGTGCCGCCTTCTGCAGCTTCAAAGAGTCCCTTCTTATTGGAGGAGGCTCCCGTGAATGCCCCTTTCATATAGCCGAACATCTCTGATTCGAGAAGAGGTTCGGGAAGCGCCGCGCAGTTGATGGCAAGAAATCTGTTGTTCTTTCCATGACTGTAAGTGTGAATCGCCTTCGCAACCAGCTCTTTGCCTGTCCCGCTTTCGCCGTAGATCAAGATAGTTGTTTTCGTTGGCGCGACACGTTCGATGAGTTCGCAAACGTTCTTCATCGCCGGGCTTTCCGCCACGATGTTTTCGAAACGATATCGCGTCCTTAGTTGAGCCCGGAGATCCACGTTCTCGATGAGCACTCTTCTATAGGCGAGGGCGCGTTTGACGGTAAGCACAAGCTCGTCAACTTTGAAAGGCTTGGCAACATAATCGAACGCACCGAGCTTCATGGCTTCTATCGCGGTTTC
Organism: uncultured Victivallales bacterium; assembly: GCA_964487695.1. GTDB lineage: Bacteria > Verrucomicrobiota > Kiritimatiellia > UBA8416 > CAZASC01 > CAZASC01. The sequence continues at coordinate 13,493 of CAZASC010000077.1, read as the reverse complement.
GACACTGCCGAAAGCCGTGATCATGACAACCGACGTGTCCGGGCACTCGGCTCGCGCAATCTTGAGGAGCTCCATGCCGCTCATGGGCGCCATACGTATATCGGAAATCACCAGATCGAATTGTTCGGCCCGCATGAGCTCAAGACCCTTTTCGGGTTCCCGTACGAGCGTCAGCTCGTAGCCCTCTGCCTTGAGAAGAGTATTCAAGACACTCAGGGTCTTCGGATCGTTATCAACTACCAGTATGCGAGGCATGTATCTCACTATTATTAGTAACCGCATTGTCCTTAACATCTGAACAATGCTTATGCATAGTCGCTATGTCGCTAAAGTCTCAAACAGACATTACATGAACCCGGTTATTGACGCAAGATGGAAGGTCGCAAAAGTGCAAAGTTGCGAAATCGTTTGCCTTGGAATCCGAGGAGGGATATATATGCGCGAGATCTCTGGTTATTAGCCGAAGGAGCTGTGCAAGCATGAAGATAGGTTTTATTGGAGCCGGTAAGATGGCTGAGGCCATTGTAGCGTCCCTGTTGAATTCGAGAACGGTGGAAGCGCACGGAATCTTCGCCAGCGACATCAGTGCCGAAAGGCGGCGTTCGCTGAAACGGCAATACGGTATCAATGTTTACTCAAGCAACAAGGTGATACCGGGCATGGCCGAGATAGTCTTTCTAGCCATCAAACCCCAGCAGATTGACGAGGTCTTCGCTGATGCCGGGCCTAATATAACTGATCATCATCTTGTGATCTCAATTGTTGCAGGGCGTAAGATTGCCGCAATTCAATCGGCATTTCCACAAGCCAGGATCATTCGCGTAATGCCGAATCTCGCCTGCCTCGTTTCCGAGGGTATGAGCGTTTTCTGCGCTGGTTCAACCGCCTCTGTGGATGACAGGAAAACGGCGACAAAGCTGCTGTCCTGTTTTGGAAAAGTGCTGGAGTTGCCGGAAGAAAAACTCGATGCCGTTACGGCTGTGAGTGGCTCGGGCCCGGCATTCTTTGCCTATTTTATGGATAAGATTGTTGATGCCGGAGTCAAGGAAGGTCTGGCAAGGCAGGACGCTCTCCTGCTTGCGGAGCAGACGATGATGGGCACGGCAAAACTCCTTATGGAGAAGAAGCTTGATCCGCAGAACCTGATCCAGTCGGTTGCCTCCGCAAAAGGTACAACTGCCGCCGGGTTGGCTATATTGGAAAAATCCGCAGTGGCCGGGATTCTGCAAAAAACCATAGCCGCCGCCGCTCAGCGCAGCAGGGAACTCAGCGCCTGATGCGGCTTCCAGCCGGGCTTGCGCCCGCTGAATGCAAAATACGCTTACGCTTCACGATGGAACGCAACTACTTCCTGGCGGCAGCTTCCTTGATCAGGCTGAGTCCGATGACTTCGCGCTGAATCTGATTTGTGCCTTCGTAGATCTGCGTGATCTTTGCATCTCGCATCATCTTCTCGACCGGATAGTCCTTCATGTAGCCGTAGCCCCCGAAAATCTGGACGGCATTGGTTGTGACTTTCATTGCGGTGTCGGATGCGAAGACCTTGCACATTGCGGAAATCTTGCTCACGTCCTTGGCGCCGCTGTCAACATAACGGGCCGCCAGATATGTCAGAGCCCGGGCCGCCTCTACTTCTGTGGCCATGTCTGCGAGCATGAACTGGATTGCCTGGAATGAGCAGATTGGCTTTTTGAACTGGCGTCGCTCCTTGCTGTATTTGAGCGTTTCTTCCAGCGCGCCGGCTGCTATTCCAACCGCCTGCGCTGCAACGCCAGGACGGGAGCTGTCTAGGGTTTTCATGGCCACGATGAAGCCCATGCCTTCCTTGCTGATAAGGTTTTCCTTCGGTATGCGGCAGTCCTGGAACACCAGCTCGCGAGTCACAGAAGCGCGGATACCCATCTTGTTTTCCTTTTTACCGAATGTAAATCCTGGAGTTCCCTTCTCGAGAATGAAGGCGCTTGCGCCACGGGCACCCTTGGATTTATTGGTCATGGCTATCACCGTGTAAATATCGGCTTCGCCGCCGTTGGTGATCCACTGCTTGGTGCCGTTCAACACGTATTCGTTGCCGTCAAGAACTGCGGTTGTCTGTATTCCAGCGGCGTCACTGCCTGCATTGGCTTCGGTAAGTCCGAATGCGGCAACTGTGCCCTTGGCGATTCGAGGCAGGTATTTCTTCTTTTGTTCGTCCGAACCGAATAGGAGAATCGGATAGGTTCCGAGCCCTGTGGCGAACAAACAGAGGGCAATGCCGCCATCAACTTTGCAAAGCTCTTCCACGGCGACGACGGTGTCCATGCAGCCACCACCCATGCCACCGTACTCTTCGCCGATGGCCAGCCCGAAAAGGTCGGCCTCCGCGAAGATCTTGATCATATCCCACGGAAATTCCCCCGATTCGTCGTATTTTTCGCGCACCGGCTTCATCTTATCTTCGGCAATCTGCCTGCATAGGTCGCGAATCATCACCTGCTGTTCTGTAAGTCCGTAATCCATAATCTGTCTCTCCTTTTATTTTCCCGATCAGGCGCGTATGTTACGTGGCGGCTATACCGACAGCAAGAACAAATTCCTTGATTTCATTGTCGGCTGTTTCTACAAGCTTGTGCGTGATTGAAAGGCGGGAGCTCATGGAGACAAAAACGCGCATTATCAACGCAATGGCGCCCATCCGTATATGCGATCTTGGCGGATGGACAGACACATGGTTCGCAGATTCAGGTGCAGTCTGTAATATAGGCGTCTATCCTTACGCGGAAGTCCAGGTGTACGTGAAGCCGTCCGAACGCGGAAGGAACAAGATCACCATCAACGCAGAGAATTACGGCGATCGTTACGAGCTCGACCCGGCCAACATCGTCTACGACAAGCATCCTCTTCTGGAAGCGTCCATAGACATCCTTGAATTGAAAGATCTTTCGTTTGAGGTTTGCATTTACTCGCAAGCGCCTGCCGGCGGCTCAACCGGAACTTCCGCCGCCGTCACTGTGGCGTTCCTTGGAGCGCTGGACATGCTTGCCAGGGGAGACCACACGGCTCACCAGATCGCCGCACTGGCGCACTCGGTTGAAACCAAAAAACTGGGGCTTCAGTGTGGAATACAGGATCAATTGTGCTCGGCCTACGGTGGAATCTGTTTTATCGAGATGTCGAAATATCCCGAAGCTTCAGTGACGCAGATAACCATTCCCAACAGCCTCTGGTGGGAACTCGAGCGGCGGCTTGTGCTGGTTTATCTGGGCAAGAGCCATTCGTCGAGCGATGTGCACGGGCAGGTGATCAATCGGCTCGAAAAACCCAATGCCGACAAGTCAATCCTCGCAAAACTGCGCAAGGCCGCATATGCCGGCAGGGACGCCTTGACAGGACGCGATCTGAAGGCATTTGGAAAAGCGATGATCTCGAATACCGAGGCGCAGGGCGAACTGCATCCGGCGCTCATCTCGCAGGATGCCGCTGCAATCATCGAACTCGCGAAGAGATTCGGCGCAACCGGCTGGAAAGTGAATGGAGCAGGGGGTGAAGGTGGTTCGCTCACAATCCTTTGCGGCGCCGGGGGGCAGCAAAAAAGGGCTTTCATCAATTCAGTTCATGAACTGAACAAAGGCATCAGGGTGATTCCGACTTATCTGTCCCGCATCGGCCTTCGCCGCTGGGAGGAATTTGAGTAGCTTTCCTGAAACAAGCCTCAGCTTCCGATCTTCCTGACCAGGATCAGTATCCAGTAGGCCAGAAAGGCAGTGACTGGCAATGTCAGTGCCCACGCCCAGACTATTTTGCCTACCACGCCCCACTTTACCGCGCTGAATCTCTTGGTTGCTCCAACTCCGATGATGGAGCAGGAGATCACCTGCGTGGTTGAAAGTGGAATTCCCCAATAGCTGGCCACCTGGATAATTGCCGCTGCAGTTGTTTGCGCAGCGAATCCATGTATGGGTTGCAACCGCACCATCTTGTGCCCGAGAGTTCTGATGATTCGCCAGCCGCCGGTGGCGGTCCCTGCCGCCATTGTCAGGGCGCAAATGGCTTTGACCCAGAAAGCCACCTCAAAATTGGCTGTGCGAAGGAATTGCAACCATGTTGGAACGTTTGCGAATGTGCCTTCTCTTGTGGCTGTAAAAAGAACCAGGGCAATTATGCCCATGGTTTTCTGGGCGTCGTTTGTGCCGTGACTGAACCCCATCCATGCCGCGCTCGCCAGTTGCAGTCTGCCGAAAGTCAGGTTGATGATACGCGGCGTGAGTTTATGCACGGCGAAAAAAAGAATGGTCATAAGCACGAACCCGCAGATGATGCCTATCAACGGAGCGGAAAACATGGGTATGATCACTTTGTGGAGCAATCCTTCGATCTTGTGCGTGGCCTGATTCACGACCGACCAGCGAATCACTTTCCATTGTCCGTGCGCAGCCGCCAGCGTCGCGCCGCAAAGTCCACCGATGAGGGCATGACTTGAACTGGACGGAAGTCCAAACCACCATGTCACCAGATTCCATATGATGGCGCTCAATAAGGCGCACAGAATGGATATCATCGTGACATAATCCGTGTCCACCAGTCCCGTTGCAATCGTCGTAGCTACGACCGACATTGTCAGAAGCGCTCCGACCAGGTTCATTACGGTCGCAAGTATTACAGCCTGCCTTGGCGTAAGCACCTTTGTCGAGACGCTTGTGGCGATCGAAATGGCTGTGTCATGGAAACCGTTGACGTATTCGAACGCCAGCGCAGTAATTAGAACGATAAATACGAGGATCATGGATCTTTGTCGCCGCTATTTATGAATACTTGAGGACAATTTGAAAGATTACGTTGCCAGCGTCTCTGCAACGATCGATGATCGTTTCAAGAGTTTCGTAAAGATTTGTCAGGATAATGACCTTCAAGGGTTCATGTTTGCCGCTGTACAAGTCTTTGACCAGATCCAGCATGAGTTTATCGGCTTTTCCCTCGAGGTGATGGAGTCTGTCGTTGAAGCTTTTGACCGTCTCCAGTCCTGCATGACTACGCAGCTTGGACACCATTTGGGCCAAAGTTTCTGTCGCTTCTTCCAGGATGGACGCTTGTTGCGAGAAATCCACGCCCTTTACTTGATCCCCGCAGAAAAGAAGGTAGCGTTCGCTGAATTTCTCTACGGTCTTGGGGATCTTAAACAACGCGAACGACAGGGCTTCGATATCCTCCCGCTCCAGCGGTGTTACGAACGTTTTGCATAACTGTTCGGTGATTTCCTCGGTGATCCGTTTGTCCTTGCGGCGGGTCAGCACGAATTCATCCAGCGACAGAACGTCTCTCGTTTTCTTCAGCATTTCCACAAGCAACAGGGCGCTGGTTTTTGCTTCGGCAGCACTGGCTTCGAGCAGATCGAAAAACTTATCGTCGTATCCAAGCAATCTTCTCAGGACTTTCATGTCATTGACCTCATGATTTCAGTGGAGTTCATCTTGATTGCGTGACGTTGGGAAGCTACTTTGCCTGCTTCTATTTTGCAAGAACATCCGGTGGACAGAACATCAGGTGGACCTCGAATCTCAATATATAGATATACTGCGCGCACGGGTTTTGTTGTGTTTGTAGCCAAGCTCCGTGACCGCGGGTGAAAGAAAGGTCGAAATGTCGTCATCATTATGACCCCGGCCTCACGGAGGCCGGCTACAGCGGGCCGGGCATGGAAAGAGTTGCCAAACTTGAGACTTGAGTCGTGCACTTTGAACGTTGAGCCTTCTCATGTTTCTTCGTTTCCTTTGCTTTGTGTTTAGATATTTTGAACTCTGGAACACGCCCGGTGAGGGCGCCGGCCCTGTAAAGCCGTAAAAAAAATCACGTGTCAATATGCCGCGCAGCCCACATTCAATTCAAATGTCGGGCTAATACACATCTAACAAACAACCTCCAGAATACGCCGGAGAAATGGTGAATGTGATGATGGGAATGGCGCGAAGGCGCCGTCAGGAAGGTCAGAATGATGTCGAGCGGGAAAATACTTATTGTCGAGGACGATGATGATATTCTGGCGCTGGTGAAATACAATCTCGACAAGGCAGGTTATAAAACAAGCGGCGTCTCTACGGGTGATATGGCGCTCAAGAAAGTGATCTCGGATCCTCCCGATCTTGTTGTGCTGGACTTGATGTTGCCGGGCCTTGATGGACTGGAAGTGTGCAAAGATCTGCGCAGCAATCCCGTGACCAGGCGAATCCCGATCGTTATGCTCACGGCCAGGGGCGAAGAGGTTGACGTCGTGGCGGGATTGGACGTGGGCGCCGACGATTATGTGACAAAACCATTCAGTCCCCGCATCTTGCTGGCAAAGATAAGGGCAATTCTTCGCCGGTGCGGAGCGTCGGACAGTAATGAACAGGAACAGTTGATAATAAAAAGGGACGAGATAGAGATTGACGTTGATCGCCACAGTGTCTACGTCAAAAGTGAGCGGGTGGAGCTTACACGCACAGAATTTTCATTGCTTCGATTTCTTGCGCAACGCCCCGGCGTTGTGTTCACTAGATATCAACTTGTGGATGCCGTTCACGGGAAGGGTTATCCGGTGACCGACAGGTCTATTGATGTTCAGATTGTCGGGCTTCGCGAGAAGTTGAAGTCATCAGGCGAGTACATAGAGACCATCCGCGGTGTGGGATATCGTTTCAAAGATTCGCGTGTGTGATCGGAGAAAGCGACAAAATGAGAAGACGCAACCTCTTGTGTCGGTATGGCCGCGCCGTATCCGGCTCACCTACAAGAAAGATGCCTTTCTGAAACCGGGATGATGCTTGACCGGCATATACCCATGCTTGCAAAACAATGTATCTTGATGCAATGTCCGGCATTGGCAATTACCTGCGGATGGAGCTGCGTCAAGGCCATGCACGCATAAAATTATCGCGCTGATTCAAGAAAGGAAACGCATACCATGGGAAATGGTGAAAAAGACCAGTTCTGGATTGGGTTCGATCTCGGTGGCACCAAGATGCAGGCGTTGCTTTTCGATGATAAACTCAACGCAAAGGGCGGCAACCGCCGGAAAACAAAAGGTGAATCCGGCGCGCAACTTGGAATGGAACGCATCGTCCAGACGATCGAACAACTGCTCGATGAAGCGAAGATTACAAAGAAAGATCTGGCCGGAATCGGCGTTGGCGTGCCCGGTCCGCTGGATCTGGACAAGGGCATCCTGCTGGAATCGCCAAATCTGGGCTGGAACAATATGCCATTGCGGAAGCAGCTCGAAGAGGCCTTCGGTTGTCCCGCTGTCGTGTTGAACGACGTTGATGCCGGTGTGTATGGCGAGTACCGGTTCGGAGCCGCTAAAAATGCGCGCTGCGTCGTAGGAGTGTTTCCCGGCACCGGGATTGGGGGAGGTTGCGTTTACGAGGGCGGAATTTTGCGCGGCAAGAATGGTTCCTGCATGGAAATCGGCCACATTCAAGTGCTGCCAAATGGACCTCTTTGCGGTTGCGGACAGCGAGGCTGTCTTGAAGCGCTGTCAAGCCGGCTGGCAATCTCGTCGGCCGCCACGGCAGCAGCCATTCGCGGGAATGCACCCCATTTGCTCGCGGCGCGCGGCACGGATATGGCGGACATACGCAGCAGATCGCTCGCCGAGGCGATTAAGGCCGGAGACGAAATTGTGGAGAAGATTGTGAGGGACGCAGCCGTATGGCTGGGGGTTGGTATTTCGATTGCAATAAATCTTCTGGCACCTGATGTGGTCGTGTTGGGCGGCGGGTTGGTCGAAGCCATGCCGGATCTGTACGTCAAAGAGGTTGAGCGGACAGCCCGGCTGCGTGTAATGAATTCCCTGCGCGACTCCTTCAAGGTGGTGGCGGCCACACTGGGAGACGAAGCCACCGCTACAGGCGCGGCCGCCTGGGCGCGAAAGTCCATCAAGTCCTCAGATCAACGAAAGGAAGGAGGGTAACAAATCATGGCAATCCCTCAAGTTTCCGGAGGAAACGTCAAGCTCGCCGCTGTCGTGGAATTGGGCACAACCTCCATCCGGATGGTGATCGGTCAAATCGATGAAACCGGCCATTTTCTTGTTCTGGACAATCTGCAGCAGGCTGTGGCCATTGGGAAAGATACTTTCACCAAGGGCTTGATTGAACAGGAAACGATAGAGGAATGCGTGCAGGCACTGCGCAGTTTCCGCAATGCGCTCCGCGAGTACGGGATCACGGATATTGGAGTGGTCAAGGCGATTGCCACAAGCGCTGTTCGGGAAGCCACCAATCTCGATGCTTTTCTGGACCGCATTTTTATGGCCACCGGCCTTAATGTCGAGGTGATTGACGAAGCTGATGCCGGCTATTTCACCTACATGGCCGTGCAACCAGCCATCGAAAAAGAGCCGACTCTCAAGGACTCCAATGTTCTTGTGGTTGATGTGGGCGGCGGCAGCACTGAGGTGCTTATGCTGAGCCAGGGCCTGGTGAAGACGACGGGCTCGTACAGGCTTGGTTCCCTGCGCCTGAAAAAATCCCTTGAGGAACAACGTGCACCGCTGAGCAGGCTCCGCCAGATTATGCAGAGCTATATTGAACAAACCATGGAAATGCTGAAACAGCAGATCCCCGCCAACGAGCAAATGAACCTCGTGGCGCTGGGCGGGGACATGCGCTTTGCCGCCTCCCAATTGCAGCCGGATTGGAACAAGAAATCCCTGGTCAAAATCACCGTTTCCGCGTTGAGCAAAATGACCGACGAGATTGTCAAGTATTCCACCGATGACCTGGTGCGTATTTATCATCTCGCCTATCCTGAGGCTGAAACGCTGGCGCCGGCATTGCTGACGTTCGTCCATCTTGCCAAGGCCCTCGGGCTCAAGAATATTTTTGCGGCAAACCTGACGATGCGCGATGGCGTGCTGGCCGACATGGCTGGCGGGCATGGATTCTGGTGCAAGGATTTCAAAAAGCAAATCATCGCTTCAGCCATGCAGATCGGGCGGAAATTCAATTATGACGAGCCGCGCGCGAAACAGGTCGCCGACCTGGCGGAACAATTGTTCCACGCCTTGCAGGAAGAACACCGGCTGGGCCCACGGCACGAGGTTATTCTTAATGTCGCGGCGCTGTTGCACGATATCGGGCAACTGGTGAGCAATCGAAGCCATCACAAGCACTCCATGTACCTGATCATGAACAGCGATATTTTTGGCATGAGCCGCCGCGACATCATGTACGCGGCGCTCATCGCCCGTTATCACCGCCGCGCCACGCCCCGTCCCGTTCATGAATACTACAACACCTTGAACCGCGAAGAGCGCGTCATGCTTACCAAGCTGGCCGCCATCCTGCGAATCGCCGATGCGCTGGCCAGGGGCGCTTCGAAGGTGAAAAGAACTTTGCGTATTTCCCTCGAATCAAGGCAGTTGACGATCGCGGTTGATGAGGTCTCAGATCTTACACTGGAAGAGCACGCGTTGCGCCAGAAACGGGAAATGTTCGAACAAGTGTACGGCATGAAGGTCAAGCTGGAAGGATAGAGTTGCGGGCGTGTGCCCGCGCATGGAAACGGCGGCATCTATGGCAGGTAAACGGAATTTATTCATCAATCGCGAGTTGAGCTGGCTGGAATTCAATCAGCGGGTGCTGGACGAAGCGCTCGATCCGGACGTGCCCCTGTTGGAGCGGTTGAATTTCCTCGGCATCACCGCTTCGAATCTGGACGAATTCTTCATGGTGCGCATGGGCGGACTTCAGTTGCTGGTGGATGGAAAGTCGGAAAAGAAGGATTCTTCCGGCCTGGGTGCGGTGGAACAACTTCAGGTTGTCACAGTACGTGCGCGGCGGATGATTCAGGATCAATACGATTGCTACTTGAAGATACTTGAACCGGAGTTGATCAAGGCCGGAATCCGCCGGGTTCGCGCCGATCAGGTTGATGCTGCACAGCATCAACGATTGGAGCGATTCTTCGATGAGGAGGTTTTTACCGTGGTCACACCGGAAGCCGTGGAAGCCGCGGATGAGTTTCCGGTCTTGTCAAACCTTGGCCTGCATGTGGCGGTACGGCTGAAATCCGCCGGAGAGGATCAAAAGTTCCGCTACGCGGTGATCCCCATTGGTTCCAGTATGCGGCGATTCGTATCTTTACCGGCACAAAGTGGATATGCCTACATGCCGATAGAGGACGTGATGCGGATGTTCATCGCACGATTTTTTCCGGGAGCCGCAATTGTTGAAACCGTGCCGATCCGGATAGCGCGCAATGCAGATCTTGCTGCCAGAGATGAATATACGGACGATTTTCTGTCCGAAATGAAGGTGGTGCTCGATCAGCGCCGACAAGGTGGCTGTGTAAGGCTGGAAGTTGAAGCCGAAGTTTCCCGGAACCTGCTGGCGTTCCTGCAAAAATCGTTGCGTCTGACGGATGCGCAGACTTACGAAGTTCCTGGAATTCTGGATTTGTCGGCTTTCAAGCAGTTTGCTGCGATGGAAGGTTTTGAAGCGCTTAAATATGAACCGTGGCCAGCCCAGGCGTCGCCTGATGTTGATCCGCAAAAGAGCCTCTGTGAGCAGATTGCCCGGAAAGACATCCTGCTGTTCCATCCATACGAGAGTTTTGACCCCGTGACTCGCTTCGTTCAGGAGGCGGCGAACGATCCGAACGTGCTCGCGATCAAGCAGATTTTATATCGAACCAGTTCGAACAGCCCGATCGTCACTGCGTTGCGGCAGGCGGCGGAGCGCGGGAAATACGTCACCGCCCTGGTGGAACTGAAGGCCCGCTTTGACGAAGCCCGTAACATCGAGTGGGCGCGCGATCTGGAGCGCGCCGGGGTGCAGGTCATTTACGGTGTGAAAGGGCTCAAGACCCATGCGAAAATTTGCATTGTGGTCAGACGCGAACATCGTGGCGTGGTGAGGTATCTGCATTTTGGGACCGGCAATTACAACGAACGGACCGCCCGCATCTATAGCGATGTCAGTTACATGACTTGCAATCCAGACCTGGCCGCCGATGGGTCAGCCTTCTTCAATGCCGTGTCGGGCTATTCCGAACCGCTCAATTTCCTCAAACTTTCCATGGCGCCGTTCGGACTCCGCAAGAGCCTGCTGATCCTCATTCGCAACGAAGCTGACCGAAGGAAACAGGGCCAGGATGCCGCCATCACAGCCAAGGTTAATTCCCTCGCCGATCCGGAAATCATTGAGGCGCTTTACGAGGCGTCACAAGCCGGCGTAAAGATCCAGCTGAACGTCAGGGGCATCTGCTGTTTGCGCCCCGGCGTCGAGGGGCTCAGCGAAAATATTTCGGTCGTCAGCATTGTAGACCGTTACCTTGAGCATGCCCGTATCGCCTGTTTCCACAGCGGAGGCGAGCAGAAGGTTTTCATTTCGAGCGCCGATTGGATGCCGCGCAACCTGGATCGGCGGGTCGAATTGCTGACGCCGGTGGACGATCCGGCCTGCAAGAAGCGGCTGCTCTCCATTTTGAGCATGCCCTTCAAGGATCGGGCCAAAGCCCGGCGCATCCTGCCGGATGGCAAGTATGAATATCTGCTGGCGTCCAATCGTAAAAAGGCTTTTCGCAGTCAGGAAGCCCTGTACGAAGAAGCCCGCCAGGCAATTCGAAATGCCCAGCAATCGGCGCCTACCATTCTGGAGCCGTTGCGTCCTCCGAATCAGACCAACGCACAAGCGGATGCATGAGAAAAAAGAAAACCAGCACGGCAGTGGATTCGAAACATCGCAATAAGGATGCTTGTTCCGGCTTTGTCCCCAAAGCCGTCCCGTCTGCGCCCGTTCCCAATTTGCGGTTCGCAGAAATCCTGAGGCCGGGGCTTTCCGCCGAAGAAGGCGTCAGCCGTCTGTTGCGCCTTTATGGCGGGATGTTTCGCGCAGCCCATAAGGGAATACTGACGCGCAATCATCCGGACGACCTGCACGACCTGCGCGTGGTCATGCGCAGGTTTCGCTCTGCTTTGCGTCTTTATGGAAAACGCTGGCCGACAGAAACAGCCTCTGAGATCGAGAAAACCATCGCAGGCTTTTCCGACACGTTGAGTCCCGTACGCGACGCGCAGGTCTGGCGGCAGTTTCTTGAAAAACCGGGTGTGCGTGCCGTTGCTTCGCAGGATCGGAAATGGAAATCCTACCTGCGAAATGTCGGTAATAGCACCGGGCGCCGTCTGGCGGAATTGAAGAGGATCGTTGGTGGCCCTGAGTGGATGAAATTTCTCGTTACGATGGATAGGTTTCTGCGGGTCGAGCTTCCGTCGCTTGAAGCCCATCCGGCCGGCGAATCCCTGGAAGCGCTGCTTTCCCGCAAAGTGGAAAAAGTTTACGGCCTGATTCTGAAACACGAGAGAAACTTCAAGGAAATGGATCCGGAAGAATTTCATGAATTGCGCCGGTTGGTCCGTCGGGGTCGCTATTGGGCCGAATTTTTGGCGCCGGTGGCGGGGCCGGCGGGGCGGCGTCTGGCAGTGCAGCTAAAGGAAGGTGCCGACGCGCTCGGAGAGATGCACGATCTGGACGTGGGACAAAGGATACTTGCGGGGAGCGGGGTCAGTTTGCCGAGGCTTCGCAGGCGCATATCATCGCGCCGAGTGAAATGCCTGGCGGCCTTCAAAAAGATTTCAAAGAGATTCTGGAACGATGGATTTCGCAAAAGAGTAATGCAGGAGCTTCGGAAGTTGCAGCAGAATCCACAGATAGGAAAAGAGGCATGAAGAAGGCTCTGAAATGGATTAGCATTCTGATTTGCTTGCTCGTCATCTTGCTCGCGGCGGCTGTGACGCTGTTTGGCGGGGCGATACTAAAAGGAAGTATCAACAGATTCGGGCCTGCTCTCACGGGTGTCCCTGTAACTTTGGAACAGGCATCGTTCAAACCATTCTCCGGAAAGATCAAGCTGACGAATCTCCATGTCGGCAACCCCAATGGATTCAAAATGCCGGCGCTGCTCGATCTCCATGAGATGGAAATCGAAATCAATGTCAAATCTCTGCTCAGCGACACGATTGTAATCCATAAGATCGCCATGGTCTCACCGCATATCACGTATGAAAGATCGCTGCTGGGCAGCAATATTGACGAGCTGCAGAAACATCTTCAGGCTGGCGCCAGGAAACCCGGGGAAAAGGCATCCGAACCGAAGGCACAGAAAGGCGGCAGGAAGGTCATAATAGACGAGCTTCTCGTCACCGATCCGGAGCTCGATGTGAGTATCGTCGCGGCCGGCGGATATTCCATTCCGATGAAACTTGGCAGGGTTGAATTAAGAGACATTGGCAGGAAACAAGGCGGTGTTACGTTTGCCGACGCTATTGCGATCATAGCGAGCGTTATCACCAGCAATGTAGACAATGCTGCCGCAGGCGCGGGTAACCTGCTCGGATCTGGCGCGCAGGCCATTGGTAATGGTGCGCAAACCGTTGGCGGTGCCGCAGTCCATGGCGCGTCCTCAGTCATCAAGGGCGTAGGCAAGTTTTTCGGCTCCAGCAAACCTCCGCAAACGAATTCCAACTCAATGAAATAATC
>CAZASC010000076.1:15492-16536 GCA_964487695.1 uncultured Victivallales bacterium | reverse complement strand
GAGTTCTGGCGGAGCAATAATATACCATGACCACATAGGTCGGAAGAATCCGCAAACGATGGCCACTAGGCCGAGGCCAATTGATATAAGGTCAACCATATTTTCCTCTCCTGCCTAACGTGATCGCTAAGGGTATTTTCAAACCGCAGGTTTGAAAATACCCTTCAGCGAATGGTTAGGTGCCTCCTTCTTCTTCGTGGAGATCACTTTTCCCTATATTACATTTCATGCATAGTGTTCTGAGATTCTCAAGCGTGGTTTCGCCACCACGAGACCATGGTTTGATATGATCTGCGTGAAGGTCTACGCTTGGATTTTTTGCTGGACTTGCTCCACACATCTGACAAATGCAATTGTCCCGAATCAAAACCTGTGCTCGCAAACGCCAGTTAACATTTCTTTTGGTCCTTCTGCTTGGCTTCCCTGAACGATCTTCTGACAGAATAGGTTCGGGTAGGTTGCCGGAGTTAATGAAGCTTTCAAAAGCAAGCAAAGCCTTATTCCATGAACCGAACCTATTTTCATATGTCCCAAGAGAGAATTTCGAAAGTCCCTGTGTCTTGTCTAATTCCCGTCCGAAAGGTTGACGACCAATGCTCGTCCATACTGCGGCAATATTTTCGAACAACTCTGTGTCGGGAATGTCCTGACGGTTTGGGGCTTCAAGACCAGCTTTTTGAAGCGCCAAATTCCACTGCTTAAATCGTCTTAGAAACGTACTTACGCCAAAATTTCCCTTTGCGTTGTATTCGAGGTTGGTCAGAGAGTTCTTGGAAAGTTCAGCTGCAACACGTTTCAAATCTGCAAGAAGTTCCTCTTCCGGGATATTCCTCTTGTTTAGTCGGACTTGAAACTTGCTCATGATTGCTCCGAAACCTTATTCTTTTTCATATTTCTTGCCACCTAACGTTAGTGCTGTGGATCGGCGAGATTGCGAGCCGTATCCTCCGGCACTTGGTTCGGTGTCTTGTCTCCGAGTTTCCAAGCATACTTGATCTGTGGATCTGCCGAATCCTTGAGTTGAGTCGCCACCCCTTGCGGCAA
>CAZASC010000076.1:0-15482 GCA_964487695.1 uncultured Victivallales bacterium | reverse complement strand
AAGCGGGCCGCCCGAGTTGAAAGCCTCCAAACACGCCCACTACTGACATGATAGCACGAAGGCGATTTGTGAAGACTGGTTTTCCAACATGAATACCCGTCTTGTTGCGAAGTCGCCTTCCTCGACCGTCCGGATAGCGAATGTCCGCGCCGATCTCGTACTTCATCTGTTTCCCCTGATATTCCTGCGGCACGGCGACGAAGACGTCCGCCGTGCCGTACCCGGCCGGTGGACAGGCGATTTTAATCGTGAACGGAGATATTGGGACTTTCTGCAACCAGAATCCAAGAGCCGGCTTGCACACGATTTGTGCGGAGCACCGCCGTTCATAACTGTTCTGAAACAGCAATCGCATGCTTAACGTTCCTTCCTCTATTGCGGGAAGGATGGCGAAACTGAGACCGTCACGCTCAAAGGGCTGAATGCCTTGTTGCCGGATGAAATCTGGAACGTCATCCTTCTTGCGTCGCGACAGAATGAGAGCTGCACTTGCACCGACCGCCACAGCGGGTGCTACGATCCGGCCTGCCCATGTCAGTGGCGGATAGACGAAATCGGCCACCCAAGCAAAGAAAGCGACGAACGCACAAATGACGATCAGAAACCCCAGAAGTGCTTTTTGAGATTCAGTCATATTATCTCTCTGTCACCGAACCGTAACACTTTAGACAGACCTGTCGGAAGTGGTGAAATGGCCCATTTTGCTGGAGCATTTACACCTATTGACAGGTCACAATGTGGATATTAACCACCCAATGCAAAGATGGTATGCAGCCGAGGTGTGGAAAACAAGTGAAAAGGGAGAGAAAATGAGATGGTTCAACGGTTCACAGTTGGGAGGTTCAACGGTTGGCAGATTAGCTCGAAAGATTTGCAACGGGTGAACATTTGCCCCCTGAACTTTGAACCACGCCAAGGCGAACAAAGAGGAGAGAATTCAGGAGCCAGAATTCAGAACAAACTACGAAAGACGCGAAAGGCGCGAAAAGGGGGCAACTGATTTTTCGCGAGTTTCGCGCATTTCGTAGTTCAATTTTTCTTTTTCGTTGAATCATCGTCGGGAACTATCCGAAGCGAAAGAAGGTGCGGATTGAGCGGAATACCGTTCTGAAATCAAAGGGTATGTCTGCGAAGGGGAACGCTGCAAGGTCGGGATCGAGTTTGTAGTCAACTGCGCACGGGGCGGCGGGAGGCGGTTGAAGCGAACTGGAAGATTGAGCAGTGGTATCCGATACGGCCAGCGAGGCCGCTGGCCCTCCCGTTGGGACTGCCAATGAAATCGAAGATAATTAGGGTCAGTCCTCTTATTTCAGTATTTCGGTCTACATCAGGCACGCACCTAGAAAAAAGGGAGTAAGCGGAAAGAATGAACGACTGGATCTTGGATGCGACCATGGACTCTGTTTTAATTCCCCCGTTCATCCTGACTCCTCGAAAATCGGGTGTGCGGCGACGCATTTACTGGGTAAATATGTATCATGCGGGCGTGTGGGAGACAAGGGGGAAGAAGTGCCGATTGCAGATTGCCGAATGACGATTGGAAGAGACGGCGAGAAAGGCTATAGACCGGAGACCATAGACTATCGACCAAAGATGAAGGAAGACAGGGATCGGATGTCAGAAGTCAGAGGTCGGAAATCGGAGGACGAAGGGCGGAAGAAATCTATCTATCCTTTGAGCGTCTTGGATTGTCTGCTCTTTCTTTTCCTTGCTTCCAGCTTCTTTATGCTTTCTGCCGCAGGCAGACGCTCCGGCATGGTGCCGCCGAGCTCTTGAATGGTCTTACGGACCTTGGCTCCCACATCAAAATGCGTGCGATTCGCTTGATGCTTCACTTTGATACTATCGCGCTTCAGTTTCTCCTCGGTCTGAGTGGCGCGAAAGAGGTTGGCCGCCAATTCAGTGGATCCCATGTGGTCCAGAATCTGCTGGTGTTTCTTCAAGCCCTTTCGCCTCTGAAGATCCTTGGCGCCAATTCCGCCGTACAATCCGCGATAGCCGTGATCCTGAAAAATGGCGTAGTCCTGGGGTTCGATTACGCCTGCCGTTTTGGCTACTCCCGCAAGCCGAAGGTTGTGCATCTTCATTTCCTCGCGCAGGAGCAGTCGCCGTTCCTCCTCGGTTGCCATGTCGGAGAGCTCTTGCCGTCGAGTCTGAATTGCAAAATATGACTGTCCGAGAGCAACAATTTCTTTGGAGGGGTCAGCGTTCTGGACTATTAGATAACAGGCATATCGGGAAAGCATGACGATCTTGATCGGACGCTCTGCTCCACTCCCAATCCCGACCATTTCGGTGACATCAACGAAATGGTCTTCAACCCGCTGTCCACTATTGAAACACGCCAGCCTCGCCTTGTTCACGACTTGCTCGAAATTGCGGTAGTCGGTGTAGCCAAGCACAGTCGAAAAGTCCCGACTCGACCAATATTCCGCACCGGCATCATTTGTGCGGCGAATTCGTTCAAACGGAGACATATCCCCGGATACAGGAAGATTGTGGTGATTATTCACTTCTCATGTTCCTCGTTGAATGTCTCCCGTCCATCGTAACTCCTCGAAATCCGGGTGTGCGGCGGCGCAGTTACTGGGTAAATATGTATCATGCGGGCGTGTGGGAGACAAGGTGGAAGAAGTGCCGATTGCAGATTGCCGAATGACGAATGGCAAAAAAGAAGTGTGGGAGTATGGACGTTTGGGAGTGTGGGCGGGAAAAAAGAAAACATATATTCAATACACAACACTCAATAAGCAATTTTCAAGGGAAGAGGAGAAAACAAACACGTCATCGAAGGAGGTGTTGAAGAACACTGAAATTGATTGAATGAGCCCTGTCGCCTGCAAAGACGACACGGTAAAGGTTGGCCACCAGCCGATAATCGCGCCGTGTTCGGTGAATGCGAAGGGCAGATACTTGATATTCTGGCCGCGTTTCAAGGTCACAGATTGTGACCTTGAACGCAGCAAATCGTCTGCTTCCGACTCTGTAACTTGAAACGCGACACAAGGATCGGATGCAGGGCGAGACTACAAGAAGTCGAAATCCGACTTACCATTGACTATTCCAACAGCTGTCCCAACGGGATGGCGTACAGACGTTCATCCAGTTTCACAGGTTCCTTGCCGTTGTAAGCCAGCACGGCGGCAACGCAGGCAGGTGTTCGATCCAGAAACGCACGCAAGCCGGATAGATCGCTCTCGCTCCAGCGGGTGGCCGCTTTTACCTCTATGCCGAACACTTTGCGATCCACTTCAATGACAAAATCCACCTCGTGCCTCCCCTGCTCGTGCCAGAAGGCCAGCTGGGCGTCCGGCAAATGAGCCTCCAGCAGGGCAGTAAAGTTCTGCGCCACATACGTTTCGAACAACGCGCCGCGCAGGAGGTCGTCGCGGCCTGGTTCCAGCGTGGTGATGCCAGCCAGGTGTGCCGCCAGACCGCTATCGGTGAAGTGCAGCTTGGGCGATTTCACCAGCCGCGAACTACGGTTCTTCAGAAACGGCGGCAGCCTGCGGATGAGGAACGACGCCTCCAACAAGTCCAGATAGCGCCCCGCCGTAACGGCATTGAGTTTGGCATCGCGCCCCAACGTGCTGATGACCAGCACCTGACCGGTGCGCAAGGCGGCCAATTGCGCCAGTGTGCGGAAGGCGACCAAGTCGGTGATATGAGATAACTGCCGCACATCGCGCTCGACGTAGGTCTGCACATAGCCTCTGAACCACTCGGCCACACCATCCGCAGATCCCAAGCATGCCGGAGGCAGGCCGCCTGTTAAGATCTCCTTTTCAGTCACAGGGTGCGCCTTGCCCGACGGCAGGGCGTGCGAACGGAGGAATTTCACCAGAAAAGGCTCCGAGGATGTTTCTCCCCGCTGCTCCCGGCGCGTCATAGGATGGAGCGTGAAATAGCCGGCGCGTCCCGCCAATGTCTCGGTGACATGTCCGAGCAACGCCAGATTGGCGGAGCCGGAAAGGATGAACCGACCAGGCTTCCTGTGCTCGTCCACGCTTCGTTTCAGCGCGACAAGCAGTTCCGGACAGCGCTGCACCTCGTCAAGGATCGTAGCGCCTTCCAGCAACGATTCGGGATTGGTCCGTGCCATCGCCAGCGTGGCAAAATCGTCGAGCGTACGGTAGGTGTGGCCGCTGGCCAGCCCTGCCTCATTCTGAAGCAACGTGCTCTTGCCTGTTTGTCGCAGCCCGGACAGCACGACCACAGGCAACAGGCGCAACGCCTTTTCGAGACGTGACGTGATTTCGCGAGCTAGATAAGCTGTCATAATGCAACACCTTGTAGCGGCATTATGACAGCGCGTCAAGTCGCTTCCATCGTTCTTGTGATCGATGAACACGGAAGATTTGTGTTCTTGGAGCAAACATGTACATGTAACCGTCAGCGTCCCAGATCATGCACTTCTGGTTCGCCATGGTCAGACCTGGAAATTAGAAAATACTTAGAGAGAAGCGACCGGAGGATTTTTGTTTTGACCGTGGACGCTGTTTCAATTCTCCCGTTCATCGTAACTCCTCGAAATCCGGGTGTGCGGCGACGCATTTACTGGGTGACTTTGCATCATGCGGGCATGCGGGAGACAAGAAGAAGTGCCGATTGCAGATTGCCGAATGACGAATGGGAAAAAGAAGTGTGGGAGTATGGACGTTTGGGCGGAAGGGAGAACAGAAGAAATGCTCAATGCTCAATTCTCAATGTTCAATTTTCAAGGGAAGAGGAGAGAAAAGGAGAACGTTCAACATTCAACCCGTCTTCGCGAGTACGCCACGCCGTGGCAGGCACGCAACGTTCGACGCTCAACGAAGGAAGATTTTTTTTGCGGCGACGAAGTATTTTCTAGGGGCATCACTTTTGATTCCGCTGAATAACCTGGGAGAGATTTACGGTTTTCTGTAGCCGCCCTGACATTTGTGTTCAAGCTTTCTTCCTGGCAATCCTGTATCTGGCCTGTGCTTCGCGGACGGAAAAGCCTATCTTCTTGCGCGGAGGATCGGGCGGGGTCATGAGTTGGCGAATCGCGTCGAAGACAATGCGGAACTGCGAGTCATACTTCTCTTCCAATTCCTCCAGTTTACGAGCAAGAGCGGCATGGGTGGACAACAGATTTCGCAGTTGCACAAAAGCTCGCATAATAGCGATGTTCACATGAACAGCACGTGAACTGTTCAACACACTCGAAAGCATGGCTACGCCTTGTTCCGTAAAGGCCATGGACGGGTACTGCGTGCCACCGCGGCGTTCAGTTTTTGAGGTGCCAATTTGGCGCCTCAAAGTTGCAACCTCTTGCGCATCAAGGACGAACATGAAGTCTATGGGAAAGCGATCCGCATTTCGCGTAACGGCACGCTTCAGCGCCTTTGTCTCCACGCCATACAGCGCCGACAGGTCGCGATCCAGCATCACCTTCTGTCCGCGAATTAGAAGTATCGCTTGTTGAATGCGTCCGTATGCAACGATATCGTCAGTCATACAGCTACTCCGCTTTTCGACACCAGATATGGTTTGTGGAAGGTCAGCGGAAGACAAAACGGGTGAACATCAGCTGCGACGGTGGACTTTGCTTCAATTCTCCCGTTCATCGTAACTCCTCGAAATCCGGGTGTGCGGTGACGCATTTATTGTTTGAATATGTATCATGCGGGCGTGTGGGAGACAAGGTGGAAGAAGTGCCGATTGCAGATTGCCGAATGACGAATGGCAAAAAAGAAGTGTGGGAGTATGGACGTTTGGGCGGAAGGGAGAACAGAAGAAATGCTCAATGCTCAATTCTCAATGTTCAATTTTCAAGGGAAGAGGAGAGAAAAGGAGAACGTTCAACATTCAACCCGTCTTCGCGAGTACGCTACGCCGTGGCAGGCACGCAACGTTCAACGCTCAACGAAGGAAGAAAGCGAAAGTTCTGGCGTTGAAAGTTGAGAGTTGCGTGTTGAGCGTTGAATGTTTTGCTCTGGCGTCCCCGCTAATGCGGTCGCATTATTGCCGAGGCTGCACATGTGCACCATGAGAGCCATCTGCAATATCTGGGATAAAACGCAAAAACAAAGGTTGCTTCTTCTCATGGAAACACCGATCATGCGCCCCTTTTTGCAACCCATGTTCAGATCGTAGTCTATTTGATTGGAAAAAGTTTTGATCACAACATCGATGCTTACCAAGAGATTCGGAGCAGATGTCTTGTTCGAGGATGTCAGCGTCAAGTTCGTGCCCGGCAACTGCTATGGATTGGTCGGCGCAAACGGTTCCGGGAAATCAACGTTTGTCAAGATCCTGGCTGGAGTCGAGCAGTCCACGCACGGTGAGGTTTTGGTCGCGCCCGGCTGCACGTTGGGTTACCTTCGACAGGACCACGCTGAATTCGACAGCGTCTCCATCCTGGAGACTGTCTTCATGGGCAACAGCAAACTATGGAAACTGCACCATGAGCGCGAGGCTTTGTACGAGAAGGCCGATCTGTCCGACGCCGAACACGAGCGTTGCAGCGTGATTGAGCACGAATTTGGCGAAGCCGGCGGCTACACCATGGAGACCGATGCCGCCAAGTTACTGATCGGACTCGGATTCACCGAAGACGTCTTGACGCAGGAAATGCGAACCTTGCAGGGCGGCTTCAAACTCAGGGTCCTGCTGGCCCAGGTTCTGTTCGCACATCCTGACATTCTCCTGCTCGACGAACCAACCAATCATCTCGATATGGAGTCCATCGAATGGCTGGTCGATTTCCTGTCACGATACGAGGGAACAGTTATAGTCATTTCGCACGATCGATTCTTTCTCAATCAGGTGTGTACCCACATCGCCGACCTGGATTATCACGAGATCCGGATGTTCACCGGCAACTATGATGAATTCACCATCCAAAGCCTGGGTCTGCGCGAGCAGAAGGAAAAGGCCAACGCGAAGATGGAGAAGCGGATACATGAACTGAAAGCTTTCATTTCACGGTTTGGCGCAAATGCCTCCAAGGCGAGACAGGCCACTTCACGGAGGAAATCACTCGACAAAATCGAGCTCAACGATATGAAGCCCAGTTCTCGTGTCTCGCCCTATATCCGGTTCGCCCCAAAGCAGCGCCTTGGCGACAAGGTGATCGAAGTGGACGGAGTTTCAAAAAGCTATGGCACACCGCTGTTCAGGGATTTCTCGTGCAAGATCGGTTCATCGGAGCGGGTCGCCATTATCGGGAAGAACGGTGTGGGCAAGACGACACTCTTGCGGACTATTTGCGGGATTCTCCCTCCGGACTCCGGCTCGGTAGTGCTCGGCCCCACGGTCCAACTCAGCGTCTTTCCACAAGAACCGGGAGAGATCCTTGATTCGGACTGTCTGGCCATCGATTGGCTCGGAACGTTCATGGAAGAAAAAGAACGCACCGAAACCGCGCTTCGCTCATTCATGGGCAGAATGCTTTTCAGCAAGGACGATGTCTTCAAGAAAATAGACGTGCTGAGCGGTGGAGAAAAAGCCCGGCTCATCATTGCGAAGATGATGCTTGATGGCGGTAACGTGATGGTATTGGATGAGCCCACCAATCACCTTGATCTGGAGTCGATCGAGGCGCTTAACTTCGCCTTGTCGCAGACGCAAGGAACTGTCATATTCGTCTCTCACGACCATCGTCTGATCAGCTCACTCGCCACCAGGATATTGGAATTCAAGGACGGCACAATCATCGATCGAACCGGCCCGGCGCTTGAGAGCACCGAAACGGCCGCGTAGATAAAAGAGCGTCGTTCTGGGGTTGTATCTTCAGTCATACAGCTACTCCGCTTTTCGGCACCAGATTTGGCTTATGGAAGGTCAGCGGAAGACAAAACGGGTGAACATCAGCTGTGACGGTGGACTCCGTTTCAATTCTCCCGTTCATCGTAACTCCTCGAAATCCGGGTGTGCGGCGACGAAGATAAATCGGGGCGGCAGTAAGAACCGCGTTTCAAATGACTGATGTATCCGTATCAGGCGGCGGGTGCGAAGTCAAAAGAGAAGAGCGAGAAAAAAGTGCGGACGTTTGTACATGTGTGCGGGAGGGAAAGGGAGAACGTTCAACCCGTCTTCGCGAGTACGCTACGCCGTGGCAGGCACGCAACATTCAACGCTCAGAGGTTGTCGCGATTGATGAGATTCACAATGACTTTACAGATAGTATCTTTCTCGGCCGGTTTGCTTTCTGCGATAAGAAGGGTCAGTGCGACAAGAGCATTGTCGGCAAGGCGTTTGCTGCCGTCCTTGCGATATAACAGACCATTCGAGTCGAGGAACCAAATGAAAAGAAATGCACCTATGCGCTTGTTACCATCCGCAAAGGCGTGATTCTTCACGACGAAGTAGAGCAGATGCGCAGCCTTTTCATCAACGCTGGGATAAAGATCGCGGCCACCGAAGGTCTGATACACAGCACCGATTGCGCTGTCCAAACCCTTGTCCTTCTCACGACCAAAGAGCCCGCTAACGGGTGATGACATGACCCCGGCCATGGACGCTATGGCAGAACGTGCCGCGTCGCAGGTCAGGACAAACCGCCCACCTTCAGTAGTTCCGTGCAATCTGAGTTGCTGGTAGTCGTACTGGTCGAGAAGGCGCAGGGCGAGTGAGTAATCAGCCATGACCTTTAGGAGTCCTTCAGCTTCAGTACCCGTAACAGTCTTCCTGGCAATCACACGCCCCATCACATCTACCGCAGCCTGAAGTTCCGAGAGCCGCGCTACCTGAGCTTGCAGCCGCTTTTCATTGAGTGTGTAGCCTTTGATGAGGTGGTCGCGCAAAATGGACGTGGCCCAGATACGGAAATCCGTGCCTCTGCGTGAATTGACCCGATAGCCAGTTGAGATTACCGCGTCGAGACTGTAGAAGGCCACAGGTCTGTCAGAATCAGGAATGTGCATTTTTTGCACATTCCTTTCCTTCTGTAACTCTCCTGACCTGAATATGTTATTGAGATGCTTGGTAAGTACGGACCGCTCGGTGCAGAACAGAAGAGACATATCCTTCTGGCTTAGCCAGAGAGTTTCCTTTTCCAAGCGCACAGCCACAGCGGTGCGCCCATCCTTCGTGCGGTAGAGGATGATTTCACCACCTTGCGCTTCAACAGTTTTGGAAATCTTGATACCGAACTCCATTCAGAGTTTCACCAATGACGTCACCCGACAGCAGGTATGACTATCATCTGGCCACCGCAGAGTCAAAAGAGAAGGGCGAGGAAGAAGTGAGGCGGGGAGAAGAGAAGAAAAGGCCCAATGTCCAAGGCCAAGTTCGTGACATCTTCGGGCTGAACTCTGAACGCCATGGCATGCAGTAGTCGTTCGACCTTTCGCGAGAACACGAAGGCGGCTGAAACCTTTTCTACGGAGCAAGCAGGCGGTAATACCTGGTCGGATAATTCGTCGCGTCGAGATCGGTGAACTGGAACACCGGATACGCGCGCACGGGAAGAGTTGTCCAGCCGGTCAGTAGATTGGTCGAGGCCTGCACGCTGAGGTCGCAGCCGGCCATATTGCACACGCCGAGCTGCACGGTTGTGTGCCCTGCCCCAAGCGCGTTGGTGATGACAGTGGCATTATCCTGCCAGTAGCCTGCATAGACCGCGGCGAGTTCGGCCTGATCCACGACGCCATCACCATTCGCATCGCCGGGCGCAAAGAAGGCGGCAGTGGTGAATGTCTGGTCCGGGCCATAAGTCGTCCCTGCCGGACTCTCGCAAACAACGCGATAGTGATACGTATGGCCGGGCATAAGACCGGTCAGCGGCAAACTGATTGGCACTGAGTTGGTGCCACAGCCGACATAGACAGGCGCAGTTGCCGCACCATAGTTCGTCGTTACGCCGTATTCGATGTACGCAGTGCCGTTGATGCCATTGGGATTCACAGCAGTGCTCAAAGTCACGAAAGAAAGACCAGTGGCAAGATTAGTCACTGTGCCGGATGCAAGAGTGACAGCAGGCGCAGCAAACGCCGAGCCGTCCAGTTCAAAGGCGCCGATATCGACATGCGTGCCGCACTTGCGCGGCATACCGCGCTGATCCGTGCCTGTAAGGCTGTCGTCGCCGGCATCAATGGCCGGGCTGCCGGGCAATAGAGCCATGGTGGGCGTTGGCCCACCATTGTCCGTGAGCGGGCCGAGAAGAGGATCGATGGGCGCGGCGGGAGTTCCGACGAGGTCGCCGTTGATTCCATTGACGAGCCCCGCGCTGTTTCCAGTGAGACCAAGCAGATTGTGGCCCTGCGAGGTGAACCCGCCGGACAGGTCCGGGTCGCAACCGGCAACGCCATTCGGTATTCCAGAAGAGATGCCGCTACCGCCGGCACCCACCCCGTTCAAGGCGAACAGACTGTTGCGCAATGTCGCGGCCGATGCACCGGTGACATTGAAGATGCCACCACCGTAACCGCCATTGCCGCCAGAGCCATTGAGTCCCGCTTGCTCGCCCGTGCCACCCTGACCACCTTGCCCGCCATTGCCGGCCGTGTTGCCACTGAACGTGTCGGCGACCAGCGTGAGAGACGAAGCGCTACAGGCGCCACCGCCGCAGCCGCCAGAACCACCACAGCCGCCAGAACCACCAAAGCCCCCCGGGCCCGTCGAAGCCGGACCTGCCAGTGTCGCCCGTGCCGCCATTGCCGGCCGTGTTGGCATTGAACGTGCAACTGATCAGCGTGAGAGACCCGTCAGAATAGATGCCCCCGCCATAACCACCGATACCACCAGGAACGGAAAAACCGGAATTGGCGCCGGACGCGCCATTGCCTGCCGTGTTGGCGCTGACTGTGCAGGCAATTAATGCAAGCGGACCGGCGCTGTACACACCCCTCCGCCACCGCCTCCATCACCATTGCGGTAGCCACCATAACCACCGCCGCCATTACCGGCTGCATTGTGGGTGACAGCACAGTTGGTCAATGTCAGGGTGCCCAAATTAAAAATGCCGCCGCCGTAGGCGCCATCGCCCCCATTATAGTCGCCCCCATCAAACCCAGTGTCGCCGCCGCCTGCCGTCGCACCGTCCGGCGCTCTTCCATCACGGATTGTGACGCCGGAGACGGTTACCGTGGCGCTGGAACTGCTGATGTTGAATACACGGCTGGTATTGTTTCCACTCACCACAAGATTTGTCGCGCCGGGCCCGTTGATCGTGAGGTTGTTGGTGATCTCCAGTTCGCCGCTGGTCAGGGTGATGGTGCCATTCGTGGTGAAGTCAATGACGTCGCCGTCCACGGAAACTGCGGTGGCCCGGCGCAATGAGCCGGCGCCGCTGTCATTGAGGCTGGTGACGGTGTTGGTTGCGGCATGAGCGTTGAAACAAACCGTGCAAGACAGAAGGAGAGCAAACGCGCCGGAAAGAGAGCTTCGTGCGGTCGTTAACTCCATTGGAGCCACGGCCCGACGGACCGGGAATACAACCTCACATGCTTCTTTCATAATATCTCCTGAACGGTTGCTGATGCGGGCGGTACAACAGAGGCGAAGACTGTCGCAAGTGGCGGGGATGAAGTCAAAGACGATCGGTATTCAGGAAAACATGGAGTAGGAGGGAAGAAGGAGTGATGAGGTTGGGCCCTACTTTTTCACCGGAACCCGCGGTCACAGACCGCGACTACAGAGCAGAAGCTGAGTATTTTCTGTGTTCTGTGACCGCTCACGTGAGGGCGGACGACAAAAGAGAATGGTGTATGTTGTCAGCCTTGCAACACCGGCCTCGCGGAGGCCGGCTACAGGTGGTCTCGGCCTGCTACAGAATTCCAGTGCATACGAGGTCGGTCGCCTTGCTACGCCTGCTGTTGGGCAACGATACAGCTGGGGCATCCCTTTATTTGTTATCGCGCCGATTTCAGACATATTCTATCATATTAGGTCACGGGGCCAAATGACGATGAAACTTGACGCCATACTGGACAAATTTACCAATCTGCTGGCCGGGAAGTTGACCGGCCAGACATCTCTTTCCGTCGCGAGCATCCCCCGCCCTGCCGAGGCGCTGCTTGTTCGCGCGCTGGCGCAGAGCGAAGGGAGACCCGTGGTCTGGATTGCGGATGGGGCACAGTCGCTGAGCGCGATGCATCAGGACTTGCGCACGCTCACGAAGGGAATGGATTTGCCCATCGTCTATTATCCGGCTTGGGATGGGTTTCCGGCGCACGGATTTTCACGAACGAAGACGGACGAAGAGACTCAGCGCAAGGCCGCAGCTGATCCTGAGATTACTGGGCAGAGGCTGGCGGCGCTGATAAACATGACGCAAGGAAGCGCGTGTCGCCAGGACTACGATAATGGATCGAAAGCCGGACCGCACGTTCCGACGCCGCAGCGGAATGCGGCGTCCACCAAAGACGAGCATACTCCGCCCGTCATAATCACCTGTGTCCAGGCATTGATGCAGAAGACATGTTCTCCGGCATTTCTGGCGGAAAGCACATCCACTATTTCTGTCGGCAATGAAATTTCCATAGAGAAGGTCACGGAAGTGCTGACGAAGATCGGCTACCGTTTTGAAGTCGAGGTGATGGAGAAAGGAATGGCGGCGGTGCGTGGCGGCATCCTGGATATATGGCCGTCTACAGAGACATGGCCGTTGCGCATCGAGTTCATGGGCGATCTAGTGGAATCCATTCGCGCTTTCAATCCCGCGGACCAGAAGTCGCAAAACAAATTGCCGTCAGCGGTCATTCCGCCGGCAAACGAGTTCGTTGCGGGCGATGCAACGCAGAATTCTTTTCTGGCGCATTTGCCAGACAACGCTATTTTTGTCTGGTCGCAGATGGAAAGCATTCTGGATCATGTTGCCTCGTATGACGAAAGCATAGCCGAGGCTGGCGCAGGCGAGATAACGATACCTTTCGACACGGTGCGCACGGAGATCGAAGGTTCGGCTGCCATGCAAGTTTTCGTCGGGCGGCTTGCGACGCCGGTTGAAGTCGATCTCGGCACTGACATAAAGCCCATCGATGGACTTTTCTCGATCCCTCGCGAGGCGCTGCAACCGGACGTGCTTGAGCAGGCGCGGCACAAACTGCTTGCGGATCTCGAACGCCGGGCGGAGAGAGGAGACACTGTCGCTATTTTCTTCGACACGCCAGCTTCCATTGAGCATTTCAGGAAGCAGGCTGCGGGCAAATTGTCCGACCTGATCCAGACCGAGGTCGGTGCGCTTTCCTGCGGCTTCATAAGCGAGGCAATGGGCTTGACTGTCGTGTCTGAATCCGATCTGTACGGACGCAAGCGGCAGGTAAATCGCCGATACGATCCGGAGTCCCAGCGCCGGCGGCCGGCGCGCGATACGGGGTCGCGGATCAGCGATCTGGCGGACATCGAGCCGGGCGATCCGGTGGTGCATGCGGAGCATGGGATCGGCATATACCGCGGCATGTTCGAGATCGCGTTCAACGGGCGGATGCAGGAAGTGCTGACGATCGAATATGCGGACAAGGCGAAACTGCATGTGCCGGTTTCCCATGCGCATCTGCTGAGCCGCTATGTCGGGATTTCGCGACGCGCGCCGCAACTGCACAGGCTGGGAGGGAAACGCTGGAACGCGGAGAAATCCGCGGCGGAGCACGCGATACAGGACATGAGCGCTTCGCTACTGGAAATGCAGGCGCAACGAAGTCATCTCCCGGGCCACAGTTTCCCGCCAGACACGCCGTGGCAGCACGAATTCGAAGCTTCTTTCCCGTACTGGGAAACGACGGATCAACATGCAGCCATTATCGCAACCAAGGGCGACATGGAATCGTCGAAACCCATGGATCGCCTTGTCTGCGGCGACGCGGGCTATGGCAAGACCGAGGTAGCGATGCGCGCGGCGTTCAAGGCGGTAATGGGCGCGAAACAGGTTGCCGTGCTGGTTCCCACAACAGTTCTTGCGCAGCAACATTTCGACACATTCAGGGAGCGGATGTCGTCTTATCCGGTGAGGATAGAAGCGCTTAGCCGCTTTGTTTCGAGGGGACGGCATTGTGAAATATTGAAGAGTCTTGCCGAAGGGACCACCGACATAGTTATTGGGACGCATGCGCTGCTCCAGGACGGAGTTCGATTCAAGGACCTCGGGCTTGTCATCGTTGATGAGGAGCAGCGGTTTGGTGTGACGCATAAAGAGAAATTGAAGCATATCAGGCAACTGGTTGATGTGCTGACGCTGACAGCCACGCCCATTCCTCGGACGTTGTACATGAGCATGACCGGCGCGCGGGACATGAGCCTGATCCAAACGCCGCCGGGCGAGAGGATGGCGATAGAGACGATTGTAGCGCCGAACACGGACAAGGTCATACGCGAGGCAATAGTCCGGGAAATAGGACGCGAGGGGCAGGTGTTTTATCTGCACAATCGCATCGCAACGATTGGACATGTCGAGCAACGGCTTGCCAAACTGGTGCCCGAAGCTCGCGTCGCTATCGCACACGGACAAATGGCGCCATCTGAATTAGCCGCGATCATGGAGGCGTTCGTCAACGGCGAATTCGATATTTTGCTATCAACGACGATAATAGAGAGCGGCATGGATATTCCGCGCGCGAACACGATCCTGATAGACCGCGCGGACCGTTTTGGCATTGCGGACCTGTACCAGCTGCGCGGGCGTGTTGGGCGCTCCAACCGCAAGGCCTACGCATATCTGCTGCTGCCCGAACATGGGGTGGTTGATTCCGACGCACGCAAGCGCATCAGCGCGCTCAAGCAGCACTCCAGCCTTGGCGCAGGCTTCACGCTTGCACTGCGCGATCTCGAGATACGTGGCGGCGGCAATCTCCTAGGCATGGAGCAGAGCGGCCATATCACCGCGATCGGATTCGGCCTGTATTGCCAGCTTTTGAAACGGACAATCGCGCAACAGAAAGGCGAGGTTGTCCCGACGCTCGTTGATGTGGAAGTCCTGCTGGATTTCATAAGTCTCTCGCACGATTCCTCGTCAGACAGCTCAGCCATCATTCCGTTCGGCTACATCGAAGACGAACGACTCAGGGTCAGCATCTACAGACGGATGGCGGAAACGACGGATGCCGATGAAGTCGCGGCTGTGCGGACCGAGTTGAGAGACAGATTCGGCTCGATTCCTACGCCAACCGCGCGGCTACTGAAAATTGCCGAACTGCGCGTGCTTGCCGCCGGGCGCGGCATCAGCCGGGTGGAGACTCGCGAGGGCAAAGTGATGCTCACTCGTGAAAACGACTATTTGCAGGACCATGGCCGTTTCCCGCGGTTGACAAGCGCGACGCCGGACAGGCAATTGGATGAAGTGCTGAAGATTGTGCGGTCAATTCCGCGTCAAGGCGCTGCTGCGAAGTGATCAAGAAGATCAACTACCGACACGAAGAGAGTTGAAGCCGCAGATGCACGCAGATTTACGCCGATAAAAATGATCTCCCCTCTTATTTGCGTTAATCGGCGACCCAAAGGCTGGAAAATATTCAATACACAACACTCAACCCGAAAACCTAAGTTAAAAAACAGTCGTTCTGTTCCAACATTCTGATACA
>CAZASC010000075.1:0-17387 GCA_964487695.1 uncultured Victivallales bacterium | reverse complement strand
CTAGAACGCGAACGACAACGCAACTCCGGGATGTCCGTCGATGACAATGGGCACAGGCTCGAACCGCATGCGTTTGGTTTCGCTTCTGTCCACGCTCGTTTCGGCCAGATAAGCGAGCCACCATCCCACCAGCACCTGCGAGGTATAGTGCATATCGTCGTTCACACGCGAAAATCCCGCGAGAGAGGATCCTGCGTACAGCAGGCATTTCGCTGCTCTGCTGTCCACCATCTCTGCCGCGGACAGGAAGGGAATCGCGCCTATAAAGGCGTGCCCGGAAGCGCCGTTATCATCCTTGAACGGAACCCATTTCGAATCTGATCCGTCGGTTGGACGTCCGCTTCCCAGAATACGCTGAAATGCCAGTAGTGGCGGACCGCCAACGATTAGAGTCCGGAGCGAACGACTACCCCATTCGCTTATGTCGCCAGTCACGCCTTCGTCTTCCCCGACAAAACCTATGACCCAGGCTCCGGCGAACACGGGACACGCAATAGCGCCTTCACCGAAGTATTTCGCCGATTTTGCGAAGTGATCTGTGCTTTCGCTGCGGACATCGTTCTGGTACCAATTCCGGATATGCAGATCAACCGAAGTGTTGGCCAGTAGTGCGCCAGCCGCAAGGCCGCCGCCCAGGTAGATCATGTTACGTGCCGAGTAGAACTCGGCGTAGTCATCAACTTCAGTATGCATCAGATTCCGCAAAGGCGTGGTCTCTTCAGCGACACACGCTTGCAGCGACAAAGCCACGCCAATTCCTGACATAATGAAGATCAATCGATGCATGCTTGCTCTTTTCCTATATGACCCTCTTGAAATCGATAAATCCGCGCTCCACATCCGTACTGACCAGTTGCACGAGCAGTTTGTTACCGACGTCCACGCCTTTAAAGCCACTTTTCAATCTTCCTTCTATAGGCGGATTAAGAAGTCGGACCCACGTTCCTTTATCCGATGCGCCGGTGACGACGGTGTCGAACTGCTCGCCGATCCTCGATTGGAGCAGCATGGCGGCGGCAGATTTTGTGACCTGCCGTTCCACTTTCTTTGCCGCGTCTTCCTCTTCGGTGCAATGTTTGGCAAGTGCTTCTAATTCGTCGTTGGCATACGACAGCGGAGAGCCCGCCATTGCAGCTTTCAGCAACCGCTGGGTGATCAGATCGGGGTATCGGCGGTTCGGAGCAGTGGAGTGAGCATAGTCCTTGACTGCAAGACCGAAGTGCCCGGCTCCGCTGTCCCCCGGAAGTTCGACAACGTATTCCCCCGCACCGAGAAGTTTGATGACACTGAGAGAGAGATCGGGAAAGCGGAGCGGATCGGCAGTCTTCGCCGACAACAGAAACTGATCCAGGGCTTTTGAGTCTGGTTCCTTTGGCAACGTTGAGCCCCGCTCCGCGGCAAGCTCGACGATGCGCTCCCAGCGTTTGGGTGTACGGACTATGCGCCGGAGCGATGGAATCTTCCTCGCCGCGAGGTATCGTGCGGTAACGCCATTGGCAGCGATCATGAAGTCTTCAATCAAGTCTTTGGCCCTGTTTCTTCTTTCCACTTCCAAAGCCTTGAGTTCATTTCCAACAAAGACCGGCTGTGCTTCTATTGTTTCGAGGTCGAGTGCACCATTGGCGTGCCGGAGCGCTTTCAGTTTCTGTGCGATGCCGTCCTGGAGTCGAAGGTTTTCGTCCAGACCGCCAACCGAGCCGATCCCTTGCGGCATCGGCCTCCTGCCATCCAACCAGCCAGCCACGCTGTTGTAGGCAAGTTTTGCGCGATTATGCACTATTGCCCCATAAACATCGGAACTCTGAAGCGAGCCATCCCCGGCAAGAACCATTTCAATGACAATAGCCAGACGGTCCGATTCATAGTTGAGAGAGGTGAAATCCGTGGACAGCTTCTCGGGAAGCATTGGAAACGTCTCGGCGGCAGTATAGACAGAGGTGGTATTTTGCCGCGCATGATCGTCAATCGCCGATTGCTTCTTAACAATAGCGTCAACATCGGCAATGGCGACAAGGACCTTGACGATCCCGCCGGGCAAGGATTCGGCAACGGTAAGCTGATCCAGATCGCGCGAATTGTCGTTGTCTATGGAGCACCAGAGAAGCCTGCGAAGATCACGCATATTCCCATCAGCGCGAGTCGCCGGCCCGCTGATTCCGTCGAGCTCAACGAGCGCCTCGGCCGGAAAATCCGGAACAAGCCCTCTATCAAGCATGGCCCGATGGGCAATCCTTTGCAGGATCGATCTGTTTTGTCCGTCGTCTGTGGCAATCATATGTGTCTCCATTTCTGGAACGGGAATATGCCGCTAATGCAAACCGCGCGTCAAGCAAGCTCACGCTCTACCGCCTTCACCTTCTTGAGTAGCGGCAGGTTCGGAGGGAAGCTGCACATCAGTCAGGACAGTCAGGACGGAGTTCGGCACTTCTCTCGCCTTCTTGGCGAGTTCTTCGTAACGAGCTTTGATCCGGTCCAGTTCTTCCTCGGACAATTCCTCGATGTCCAACAATGCGTTGTGCGCCGCCTTGGTGGCTCGGATCAATTCATCGAGTTTCAACTGCACGGCTTCGCTTTCACGGTTCTGGGCGTTACGAATCAGGAAGATCATCAAGAACGTGGCGATGTTGGCGACGGTGTTGATGACGAGCAGCCAGGTGTTGCCAAAGCGAAACAATGGTCCGGTCACCGCCCAGATCAAAACGAGGCCTATTGCAATCACGAAAGCCAGCGGATGTCCGCTCGTCCGTACAACGGTCCGGGAGAATCTTTGAAAGCGGCCCAGCAGCCAAACGCCCATAAGCCGCCGCAGTCTTGGTCTGCCGTTATGTTCCATTTATGGGTTATCCGAAGACTGATCTGATGGCTGCTCTCACCTATTGTCAGTTTGGGTTGTCAATCCGAGACAAGCGACACTCTGACAGGAACATCCTATTGTTTGCTTTCCATGGGAAGTGGCGGGTATCCGAAATGAGGATGGTTGTCTACCCACTCCGCATAATTGTGAAGATACTCGCCCTGGTCGTCACCTGGCTTCAAAACAGGGATGGGAGGGTTCGGAATCGGGTACCATTCCCCTTCAGCGATCTGCCACTTCAGCCCGTCCACCGCAACGATGTCTCCATTGGAGAATCTGCCTTTGATTGAAGTGAGGAAGGCCAAAGCCTTTTCCGCGTCGTAATGTTTGAAGTTGTACTCGGTTTCACTGGGATTGAACGCTCCTATCAAGAACGACTCCCTCGGAATCGGGGGAGTGTAAGACGAGCCAGCTTCCTTTCTGACACCGGTACATCCGGCGATCAGAACCACGGAAAGAACAACCATCGGAACCACCATCTTCATCGTCTTCTCCTTTTTTACTATTCCGTTATCATTCGCCAAACCTGCGAATGAACCAACTTTTCACTAATTGTGTCAGGACCGCATAGCCTAGCAGCATCGCGGCCAGATACAGCCAGTACATCCGCGGCAGCGGGACAAACCCGAGCGTGCCAGCCAGCGGTGAAACCGTCAACCATGCGCCGACGGCCACGATGATAATTGAAGTGAGAATCAGAGGCCAACTGGCCCGGCTTTGGATGAAAGGGATCTTGTTGGTGCGAATGACATGAATGATGAGCGTCTGCGTGAAGATTGACTCCACGAACCAGCCGGTATGGAACAGCGCAGGGTTGTGCCGGCAGTCGAAAACGTAGAGCATTATGAAGAATGTAAGGTAATCGAAGATCGAACTGATTGGCCCGATAAACAAAATGAAGCGCAGTATATTGCTTATCGTCCATTGGCGGGGCTTGACCAGCCAATCGGCATCCACACTGTCGGTCGGGATGGTGGTCTGCGAGAAGTCGTAGAGGAGGTTATTGGTCAGCACCTGGATCGGCAACATTGGCAGGAAAGGCAGAAATGCACTGGCACCAACCACACTGAACATGTTGCCGAAATTGGAACTGGCCGCCATCTTGATGTACTTGATAATGTTCCCGAACACCCGCCGCCCTTCCAGAACACCTTGCTCCAGTACCAGCAGGCTGTTTTCCAACAGGATGATATCGGACGACTCCTTGGCAATGTCAACGGCGCCATCCACAGAGATCCCCACATCAGCGGCCTTCAAGGCCGGAGCATCGTTGATGCCGTCGCCCATGAATCCCAGAACGTGCCCCTTGCTTTGGAGCGCGCGGATGATGCGTTCCTTGTGAGCCGGGACCAGCCGTGCGAAGACGCTTGTCGTGTTGGCGGCTTCGGCCAATGCAGGGTCGTTCATTGTCTCGATTTGCGGGCCGAGCAGAATATGGTCCATGGCAATGCCTACTTCCTTACAAATATAGGCGGTGATGAGCTCGTTGTCGCCGGTCAGAACCTTGACGTCCACGTTTAAGCCGCGGAGTCGTTTCAACGCTTCCGTCGTAGTATCTTTCGGCGGATCCAGAAAGGCCAGGAATCCCAGCAGGATCAGGCCAGATTCATCCTTTACCGAGTAAACAGGCGCGGGTGTGACGCCCGGCATTTGCTTGTAGGCCAGGGCGATTACGCGAAAGCCCTGACCGTTCAATTCATCGGCCAGCTTGCGGCGCTGTACGTCGTGCTCTGGAAGCACTTCGATTACCTCCCCTTTGACTTCCACCCTCGTACACAGGCCCAGCACTTCCTCCACCGCGCCCTTGCAGATGAGAGTATTCAATCCGGCTTGATCTTCCACAACCACCGACATCCGGCGACGTACGAAGTCGAAAGGGATCTCGTCTATCTTCTTGTACTTGTCTTTCGCGTTCAGGCGCTCTCCCAGTTCCTCGTGGTTGAGGATTGCTTCGTCGAGCAGGTTTTTTAACCCGGTATGGTAGTAACTGTTAATGTAGCCATATTGCAGCACCTTCTCGCTGGGATCGCCGTGCGCGTCCAAGTGCTTTTCAAGCACGATCTTGCCCTCGGTGAGAGTTCCCGTCTTATCCGTGCAAAGCACGTCCATCGCCCCGAAGTTCTGGATGGCGTTCAAGCGCTTGACGATCACTTTTCTACGGGCCATTGCCAGAGCGCCCTTGGATAAGTTGACGGTAACGATCATGGGCAGCATCTCGGGCGTAAGCCCGACTGCCACCGCCATCGCAAACAGGAAAGCCTCCAGCCAGTTGTGCTTGCTCAGACCGTTGATCAGAAACACGGCCGGAACCATCACGGCGATGAAGCGAATCATCAGCCACGTGAACTTGTTTATGCCCTTGTCGAAGCTGGTCAACTGGCGTGGTGCGACGATGCTGACGGCCAGCGAGCCAAAGTAGGTCTGCGCTCCGGTGTGGATGACAACGGCGGTCGCAGAGCCACTTTCCACATTGGAGCCAAGGAAACAAGTGTTAGGCAGATCGAGCGGATTTTGAACGTCTGCCGGAGCAGGGGCTGCGCCCTTTTCCACAGGCAGGGCTTCTCCCGTGAGTGCCGCTTGATTGAGGAACAAGTCCTTGGCGACAAGCACCCGTACATCAGCCGGCACCATATCGCCAGCCGCAAGCTGGACGATATCGCCCGGCACCAGCATCTTGAGCGACACTTCTTTTTGCGTGCCCCCTCGCACCAGCGTCGCTGTATTGCTGACCATCGCCTTGAGTTTCTCAGCCGCATAATCGGCACGCATCTCCTGGAAGAACCGCAACACCACGCCGAGAACAACCATAGCAAAGATGACCACAGCGGCCCGAACGTCACCGGTCAAAAGGGAAAGCACGCCCAGCGCTGTGAGCAGGAGAACCAATGGATTCTTGACGTTACTCAGAAGGCGCATAAGGGCGGATTGACGCTTTTCCCTGACGATTTCATTCGTCCCGAGCTTCTTCAAGCGGGAATCTGCTTCCGCGTCGCTCAGCCCGCTGGATTGCGATCCAAGCTCTTTCAGAACGGTATCAGTATCGACCCGCGCCTTTTCCAGCAGTTCAGTCGAGTAGCGCGATACTACCACAGGATGGTTCGCCGGGCTTGGAGGAGCTGTTGCGGGTTTTATTGACGATTCCATGGATGCCTATGGTCACACGTCACCATGCAAGGTGGGAACCTTGTTCGAGTCCTGCGTCCTAACACGCCACCGCATGTTTGTTCAATTAGCGACGAAGCAAGAGCACAACAATAACGATCACAACAACAAGACCGAGACCGCCGCCGCCAATCCAAATGACATTTCCAAGAACCGGTGTGAGTAAGATATTCATAGCATGCCTTTCGTTTTCTGATGGCAACCAATATACCATCATTTTCGTAGCAATCTACTCGAAGGAGAGGGCAGCGGCTATGGGGTAAAACCCTACCGCTCCGCTTTTGACTTTTGGTCCTTACACATGGAAATGCGGCGATTGTCCGCAAGGGATTCGCTTCACTTGGCTGCGCCGGCGTTGAGCCGGCCGTGTTGCCCCGGAATCAACAGGAGCAGCCCAATGCTGCCGACGAAGGCAAAGACCGCGCCGTAATAAAATACTGCCGTATGGCCGATCCGATCCCATAGCAGTCCTGCGATCACGCTAGCCACCAGTTGCAGTAAACCCACGGTGGTGCTGTACCAGCCCACGCCGCTTGCGCGCAAGTGGTCGGGAACGAAATCCGACGCAAGCGCTTTTCCTACAGCGCGGAATATCCCCTGATATGCTCCGTAAAGGGCAAACAGCGCGGCAATCAGAAGAATGTTGCGCGTCAGGGCAAAGCCGAGGTAGGTGATCAGGAAGATAACGAACGAGACGAACAGAATGTTCTTCCTGCCCCACTTGTCGGAGAGAGACCCGGCCGGATAGGAAACCAACGCAGCCACCAGATTGAACGTAGCATAGATCAGAATTGTCGTTTTTAGAGAGACGCCCATCTCCTGTGTTCGCAGAATCAGAAAAGAGGTGCTGGAAGCGCCGAGTCCGAACAAGGCGGTAACCAGCAGATACTGCCAGTATCCCTTCGGAAATTGCCGCAGGTTGATGTCTATTTTGGATTTTGCTGAAACCGTTGCGCTCTGCTCTTTTACGAGCAGGACCATGAAAAAAGCCAGCATGCCGGGGATCACAGCCAGATAGAAGATAGCGCGTATGCCAACATGCACGGCGTAGAGGAGAAAGACGGCCAGTAGCGGGCCGAGAAATGCGCCCGCATTGTCGCCAAAGCCCTCAAGTCCGAAGGCTTTGCCCCTGTCTTTCTCGGCCACTGAAGATGCGACTAGCGCATCGCGCGGCGCGGAGCGCGTGCCTGCGCCAAACCGGTCCAGCAACCGTGCGCCGAACACGCCTTGCCAAACCGTGGAAAGCCCCATCAGTGGTTTGGCGACCGCCGCCAGGAGATAGCCGACCAGCGCAATGGATTTTCTCTTTTGCAGTTTATCTGAAAGCGCGCCGGAAAAGCCCTGAACTATATTCTGTGTGGCCTGTGCGAAGCCGTCCACCAAGCCGACGATACAGCCGCTCGCCTTGAGCGTCTGCGTCATGAAGACAGGCAAAATCGGGTAAAACATCTCCGTCGAAATATCGGCAAACAGGCTGGAGAGAGCCAGAAGGAACGTGTTCTTCGAAAGCCCGGTAAAGTATCGTTTGATTGCCTTTCTAACCATGGATTACTTACCTCATATTGTTTTGAAGATCTTGCGCCACTACTTCTTCTTTACGTTAAGGAAGGATAGAAGATCGGCGTTGAGTTGTTCCTTGTATGTATTGGCGATGCCGTGAGGTGCTCCTTTGTAGACATTTAAATTTGTAGACATTTAAAGTAGAGTTCTATTTTCGCATACTCTCGCAATTCCTCGGTGTCCCACGTACGCGCCTCAACCCAGCCACTCTGGGTGCAGGGCGGTGCCGTCGTACATGGTGGCGGTCTTGAACTTCTCGAAGTTGCCGGTCCGGGCTGGTTTTATGGTCCGGGCCAGCAGCACACGCATCTGAGCGCCATCGAGCGGCCTAAAATCTTTCATAATCTCCAAGTCCTGGTCGAGCACGTCCATGCTGTCGATGCCGGTGATCACGGCCGACGTCGGCAGCGTGAGGGCGTATGTCAGGCACTCCTTCGGTGTGGCGATCTTGTTCTTGACGATGGCGCCGCTGGCCATGGGTTTCATGCCCAGAACGGCGATTCCCTCTTTGAGGAGTCGCGGAACGACTTGGTGAGCGAAGCTGCGGAAATTGGCATCAAGTAGATTGAGCGGCATCTGGCAACTGTCGAAATGGAAGTTGTGTTCGGCGGCGACATCCAGCATCCGGTTGTGAACGATGGGATCCTTGTGGCCGGTGAAGCCGATGTAGCGGATTTTGCCGGTCTTCTTCGCCGTCTCAAGGGCTTCGATGGCCCCGCCCTCGGCGAAGCAGCGATCGGCATCCTCCATTCGCAGGTTCTCGTGGATCTGCATGAGATCGACGTGGTCCGTCTGTAGCCGCTTGAGCGATTCGTCGATCTGGCGGGCGGCGGCCTGCCTGGTGCGTCCATCGATCTTGGTCATTAGGAAAACCTTCTCGCGGTAGCTGTCGCGCAGTGCCTTGCCCATCCACACTTCGCTCTTGCCATTGTGGTAGTCCCAGCAGTTGTCCATGAAAGTGATGCCGCGGTCGATGGCGGAGCGGATGAGCTTGATGCTGTCCTGCTCCTTCTTTACGAGGCCAATATGATGGCCGCCCAGTCCGAACGCAGAAATACGCTCACCGGTGCGTCCGAGCGCACGGTAGAGCATGTTGCCCTGACGGATTTCCGCGGGGGCAGGCCCGAGTTCGGGACAGGACGGGGTTGTCTTCTCGCCGATGGGTGAGCCCGCGGATTGCTTAAGCAGATCACGTCGTTTCATGGATCAACCTCCTGTTATGCCAACGATCGAACGGACTTTTCCCGGTCCCATTGCCGTGTCTTTGCCGCAGCAATAAATGCGTTTCTGTCGTTGGTATCCACGACGCCAGCGTCCTTTGCGACATTCGCTATCTTCAAGAGCGCTTGGCCGC
This sequence comes from uncultured Victivallales bacterium, assembly GCA_964487695.1. Lineage (GTDB taxonomy): Bacteria > Verrucomicrobiota > Kiritimatiellia > UBA8416 > CAZASC01 > CAZASC01. Next base: position 8,457 of record CAZASC010000075.1, on the reverse strand, counting down.
CTTTGTCGACGCCGATTGCCTTGAGATGACCAAACGCATCGCGCACGAAATCTATCGCGGCGCTTTCCCTCGACAGTGCCTTTGCGCCTTCGTCGGAGAGGATGACGACGATGGCGTCGAATAGCACAGAAGGCGTACCCGCCAGTTGTCCGTCAGCCAGCAGCATGGAGTCATCGGCAAGCTTCGCGCCGCCCACTCTGGGAGCGACGATCTTTACGGTGGCACCCGCATCGGTCGCGGCCTTTCTAATCTTCTTGATGACAGCGCCGTCTGAACCATCCGCGACCAGGATACCAATCGTGCGCCCCGTGAGCGTGTCTTTCATCTTGCCGATGATCTGCAATGCGGGCGAAGGTTTCATCTCCTGCACGGGAGCTGCTGCGACTGGAGCATTGGGCATCTTGTCGAACGCAAGACCTGCGGCGACCCGGCGCGCGAGGTTTTGTTCGATATGTCGCAAGTGGCCGACCATCGCCTGACGCACATGCACATGTTCGACTTTCGAAAGTTCAAACACCAATGCCGAGGCGATATGTGCCTGCTCATATGCGGTTTGGCTGATGTAGAACTGCCGCGCCTGGCTGTAGTGGTCGGCGAAGCTCTCGGCCCGGATGCGGCCTTTCTCGCCAGTCTCAGCTACCGCAGCGCTATGAAAGCCGTGGGCAGGCATTTCGCGTGGCGAGTTCTCAGACAAGGAGTTGGGCTCGTATGCAACGCGGCCCGCCGGTTGCGCCATCTGCATGTGCCCGTCGCGTTGCTGGTTGGCGAACGGGCACTTGGGCGCATTGATCGGAATCTGGTGGAAGTTGGGCGAGCCCAGGCGCGAAAGCTGTGTATCGTGATAGGAGTGCAAACGGCCTTGAAGCAACGGATCATTCGAGAAATCGATGCCCGGCACGACATGCGAAGGGCAATAGGCAACCTGTTCGGTTTCAGCGAAGAAATTGCTCGGCCATCGATCCAGCACCATGCGACCGATCACTTTCAAAGGCACCAGTTCTTCGGGAATCAGTTTGGTAGCGTCCAGATGATCGAATGGAAATCTATCCGCTTCTTCCTGCGTGAAAAGCTGAACCGCAAATTCCCACTCGGGGAAATTACCCGCCGTGATGGCCTCGAACATATCGCGGCGGTGGAAGTCCTGATCAGCGCCGCAAATCTTGACGGTCTCATCCCAAATGGTGGACTGCAGGCCGAGTTTGGGACGCCAGTGGAATTTGACGAAGATTGATTTGCCGGCATCGTTAATCAGCCGGAAACTATGCACACCAAACCCTTCGATCATCCGCAGTGAACGCGGCAGTGTTCGATCAGACATGATCCACATCACCATATGCATTGATTCAGGCGTGAGCGAAATGAAATCCCAGAATGTGTCGTGCGCAGTCGCCGATTGCGGAAAGCCGCGATCGGGTTCCATTTTTACGGCATGGATAAGGTCAGGAAATTTAATCGCATCCTGGATGAAGAAAACCGGAACATTGTTGCCGACCAGGTCCCAGTTGCCTTCCTTCGTGTAAAACTTGACGGCAAATCCGCGTACATCACGAGGGGTATCTACCGAACCCGCGCCACCTGCGACGGTCGATATACGAGTAAACACAGGCGTCTTCTCACCTACCTCCGTGAGTATTCTGGCGGTGGTGTATTTTTCCAATGACGTGGTCAGCTCGAAGAACCCATGCACGCCTGTCGCCCGCGCGTGAACGATCCGCTCGGGAATCCGCTCGTGATCGAAATGCGTGATTTTTTCGCGAAGGATGAAATCCTCCATCAGCGTCGGACCGCGCGGATTGGCCCTCAGCGAGTTTTGATTATCGGAAAGCGCAACGCCCTGGTTCGTGGTGAGGGCAGGGTGCTTGCCACCAGCAATCTGGTGCAACTCGCCGCCGATAGCCATTTGTGGGTTTCCGTTGGGAGCCGTGGCAGTTTTCCGTTTGCGTTTTCCAGGATTACTCGTCTTATTTTCTTTGCTCATGACCGACCTCCTTGATTTGTAACGTCAACTGTCATTTTGCTTGCCGTGGGCACCGGTGTCTCTGCCAGTAGCATCGACAGCGGACCGACCTTGTAACTCCTTCGCGGCTTCGGTAGCGCAATATATAAGCTGGAATGGCGGACCGGCGCTATGGGGTGTTCACCCCAGGCCGGATTTGATGAAACCAGCCTGATTGCTGTGGCTGGATTGATTGAAAATTAACGGACGAAAAGCGCGATCAAGATGACGATGGGAATTGGCACGCCGAGCAACAATAGCAGAATTGAACGCATCGTAAGCCTCCTTATTGAAACTTGAACCAGAATCAGATATAACCTCTACACCATTACTACATGATCTCTTTGCCTGCCCCCGATGGTCGCGGCGAAACTCGCGAAGAACGCGCCTGTCAACAGAGCAAGGAATACCCACAACAATGCATGCGCTATCATTTTGCGGGCGGTATGTGCAGCTTGTTGAGCCGTCGCAAAAACATCCGACACCCGTTTCTCAGCATCGGTTTGGCTGAGTTCCGTTCTTGTGGCTACTAACTTGGCTACATAGTTCTTGTCCGCCGCTGGAACACTCCCAGCCCGCAGAGATTGCGCAAGAATGCGTCCGACCTCGCCGCGCACCGAGGCACCATTTGAATCCGGCTTTGCGCTGTCGGAACGGAACAGGGCATCTACAAAATATCCATTGGAGTCGAGCTCCCGTACTTCAGCCTGACCACTCGTTGCTGTCCCGCTCCCGCCTGCAGCCGCTGCCGCTGCACCCACCATGTAGGTGGCGGCGGATGTCAAGAAAGCCGCCATGACTACGAGGGCGACGGCCCACGCCAGAAACCCGTGCGCGGTATCACGGAAATACACTTCGTCCGTGTGAATGCTGGCCCATTTCGTGCGCAATCGGCCTGCCAGATAGCCACCCATGGACGAACTTATAATCTGCATGACAATCAGCCAGACGATGGTTACCGTACTGATTGACGAGGCCGAAGCGGCGACGTTCGACCATGGCGAAATCGAGGACAAACCAAGCCCTGCGCCCAACGAAAGCAGAATAAGCGACAACGCGGCGCACACAAATGCGCCAGCACTCACAGCCGCCCAAGACACACCAGACGAGTATGCCTCATTTTTTACTGAGGTCTCAGCTAACCTGGATTGACGGTTGGCGTCCGATGGTGAATATGTTGAGTTTTCCATATGAACTTTTCCTCTTTAATTGGTAGCCTCAGGCAGTCATCACCTGATGCCACCTACTAAGTTTCTGCGCCTTTATCTACTTGATGGGCGAATTACCTGCTATGGGGTATAACCCTACTGTGTGACCGCGATAAAGAACCAGCCCGATGATCCGGCGCCACACAGCAATGGCCTTCCTTCCGCAAGCAAGACGCGATCTTCCTTACGATCGGGTTCCGTCCATCGTCTTTCTGATCGTCGTCATGCCTGACCCTGACCTCTTTCGCCGGAGTCTGTTGCCAACTCATCGGAATTTTGTATTGTATTGGGTATGGTTGACCTGCGGAACATTCAGCGGCATACGGGAGGATCGCATTCCATCAATCGCGGTCCGTCCCGGTCCTGCCTGGCGGGAGCGACATCGAGCCTTGGCCTGGCAATGTGTCTTCTCGCATCCCTCATGAGTGTAACTTGTGATTTGCGAGCGGAGGAAACCAATACGCTTCCGGTGGTCACAAAGCAGGTGACGCCCAGAATAAGGTCGAACTGGATCGACATCTGGCAGGATCACATGTCAGCCGATCTGATTGAATTCGTAGACCACGTGGACCATTTTTTTGGTGAGCACCATGTGAACGATGATGTTGACCAGACCCGCGTTCAACTGGGCGTGGGAATTGTTGAGAGCAGGTACGATGGCCTGAAGATCGGGAGCCGCATACGAGGCCGCGTTGCCCTCCCCATTTTGAAACGGCAACTCCACCTCATCTTCTTCGACGATACTTTGGCGGAGAACGGGCAGATAGCCCGACCGGTCGCAAACGCCGTCCAGGAACCAGCCCCGTTCGTCGCTGTACAAAAAATTGTCGCGGACGAGCGCGAATTCCGGGTCAACACCGACGCCGGACTCAGGCTGGGCCACACCAAGCAGGTCTTTGGCCGAGTCAGACTGCGGGGAACATTCACGTTCGACAAGCTGGAATTGCGGCTTACCGAAATCCCGGGCTGGTACTCGCATGACGGCTTCAACGAGATCACGGAGATGCGATGGACTCAACAACTCGGGAACGACTGGTTGGTCAGCTCCACCAGCGACTGCACATGGGATGAACTACACAACGGCGTTCTGCCCGAGCAGACCTTCAGCCTAATCAATGACGTCAATGAACGACGCGCCTTCCGGGTCGACCTCTACGGCGGATGGCAGGCATTTCCCGAAGCATACGAGACGGCCTACAAGCTGACATTTACATATCGTCAGCTCATCTACAGCGACTGGCTTTACATGGAGCTTTCGCCTGGTATCCAGTTCGAGCAGCAACACAACTACTCCGAAGACCCGTTCATCGGTATTGCTTTCGACTCGATCTTCGGCGAAAAATGAAGTTATTCACAGAGACGGCAGTGACGCGGTGTGAGATCGTGCGACCTGAAATCAGACACCCCTTTTGCAATCATACTGCCCATACTTTTCTGCCTTATCTCTATATCCGGCCCGGAAGAACCAGTATGAGTAAGATCAAGACAACAAGTCCAAGGCCGCCGCTTGGGTAGTAAGCAGATGTCGTAAGCCGCCTGAGGTCGCTGCCTTCAACGCTGTTCACTTGCTCGGCTGTATTGTCGCCCCTGAAGTGATATTGGTGGTGGTGCCGCCATCTCGATTCTGGTCGCCGTCCTGGTCATGACCCTGATCCTTGTCATGGTCACGGTCTTTGTCGCGGTCACGATCCTTGTCATGGTCACGATCACCACCTTTGTTGCGGTCATCGCGGTCGCCATCCTTGATCCCCGCGTTATCCGCTGGCGCTGTAACATTTGGGGCGTCCGGTTGGATTACTTTGCTGTTTGGTGCATCAGGGGCTTTAATGATGGGTGCATCAGGGGCTTTGGTGTTAGCCGCATCTTGAGCCAGAGCCGAAAATGCCAGAACCGACGCGACTGAGACGCCGATGATATAGACTCTTCGTTTCATATGTTTGTCCTTTCGTGTTCCTGATTTCTGTCGGCAAGACCCTTCGTACCTTTCATTCTTTATGATACGCCTCCCATCCTGAGGTTGGCTCTTGCCATTTCGCTAGACAATCTACGCGATAGGTCGGGGCTCACCTATGAGGGAAAACCCTACCTCACGGTTCCAAATGCCTGAGGTGTGGAGATCTCCTCAAACGAGAAGTGCGCGTCTAGCAATTACTCATTAACCGATCCCTTTCACCGGGCAAAGCCTATCTTTCGAGGTTGAGCGACCTCAAGTTTTACAGAGGTCAGGTTGCTGTGCCACATCTTCTCGAAACAATTCTCAAGCAATCAAGAAAGGTAGATTTTTCATTCATTGGCCAATTGGCAGGTTTCTCCCTGATCCTTCAGTGATTTGGGAAAAACCCCACTGGCCCCCATTTCGGAGTTCCAGTTTGAATGTGTGCAGTGCTTCCAGAGAGGCTTGAGAGCCGATACTGATAAAGTTTGTCCCTTGTTCCTGTAGATAATTGTAAAGGAGCCGCTCGCTGGTCGCATCCAAGGCTGTTGTGGCTTCATCCATAAATCCGTATTTCCTCTTGGTCAACAGGAGACGGGCGAAAGCAAGCCTCTGTTGCTCACCGAGGGAAAGGACATTCGGCCAGTCGCGTACGGCTTCGAAGCCTCCCATGCGATCCAGCAATTGTTCCAGCTGAACCTTTCGAAGAACCTTTTGGAGTATTTGTTCAGAAAGGTCTTTAATTCCCACCCCATACAACAGTTGATTGCGAAAAGAACCCAGCACCAAATAAGGTCGTTGCGGAAGGAACATTAGCCGTGTCACATCCGGGCTGACAATCCGGCCTTCGCCAGCGCCCCAAAGTCGAGCTATGACGCGAAAAAGGGCGCTCTTGCCTGTTCCGCTGGCACCCGTGATAAACAGCGATTGCCCGTCCGCCAAGAAAAAGGAAAGGTTCTTGATCAGCGTCTGGTCTCGATGTGGCGTAAAGATGGTCACGTTTTCGAAAGTAATCCCGTCTGCCGACTCTTGCCGCTGGATCGTAGCACCTGGAAATATCACTTCCGACGCTTGTCCAGCCTCAATCGCTTCCAGAAATGCTCCCAAGCGGCGAATGACGGCCCCATACGAAAATAGCACCCCGAAGTTCGTGACGATAATGTTGAGTGCGCCGAGAACCTGTCCGAATGCGATGCCGCCTTGGACAACTTGCGCGATGGTGATTTTCCCGTCGAGGAAAAGAGGGGCCATGAGAATGGTGGAAAGGATGCCAATCAGATAGTTGTAACCGGTGGTGAAACAACCCAGATTTCTATTCCAGTTGATAATCCGCAACAGGTTGTCAAGCGCATCTTTGAGACGCTGTCGCACGCCAGCCTCTTCAATGCTTTCATCCTGGTAAAAGGCGATAGATTCCACATTTTCCCTGATGTCGACAAGTTTGAAGCGGAAATCTGCTTCTTTTTTCAGCTGATTGAAAGTCAGATCAATCAGGGGTTTTCCCACAAAATATGTGATAAGTGAGCCGATTGTCGCGTAAAGCAGCACCGCAAACACAAGCAGTACGGAAATGTTCCAGAGCACCCCAGTGAATACAAACAACGCGACAACCGAATTTGTCATTATTAGTAGTATCGAAAGGCTTGTTGCGCAAAAGCTTCGTACGTCTTCCGCTATTCGCTGATCCGGATTGTCGATGCCTTCGAAGTAGCTTAATTTGAAGTAGGAGCGGTGTTGGAAGTATTGATGAAGGATGCGATGACTGAGCCAGCGCCGCCAAGCAAGGCCCAACCGCTCTTCCGTATAGCGATAGAAAACAACAAGGGGTGTCGCTATTCCGAAAACAAGCAAACAATAGTAGAGTTGCTTGAAGAACTCGGCCTTTTGACGCAACCAGAAGGCGTTCATAAAACCGCCCATGGCGACGCTGATGAGGTAGTTTATGCCAGTTATGGCAAGGGAAAAAGAGACGAGAAGAAGGAGCAGGCCCCGTGCTCTCCAACGTATTTCGGAAACGAAGAAGGGCCGGGCAAGATGCCAGAGCCTTTGCCAAGTTGTCCTGTCAAAACCGCCTTTCATGGGTGCTCAATCAGTTAAGCGAACACACGCCGCTCAATTATCTGCGCATGTTTCGAGGTCAATCCTACACAGCCCCGGAGATCATATTATGAATTTCGCCAGTGTCGTTGATGTAATAGATGAATAAGAAATTATGTTCCATAGGGTGAAACCCTACCCTGCAGTGGGGGGGGGGGTGGCAACGCGCTCATGGACTGGCTGGTGTGCCTCCGTTTTCTTTCTAAAGCAACAATTCGCAGACACTTGAGGGTCAAGACACGACGACCATAAACGCATTGGTTAGGTTCGCTTGCTTTTCCTGAAAAGAAAGCGCGTCAGCAAGCCATATAGGGAATGGCCGAAAACCACTAGTAAAATGATCAGCGCTATCCCGGCGAAAATCAGATAAAGCACCGTTGGACCCAGCCAGGCTTCCAGAAGTTTCCACTTCTTCCCAAAGAAATACCCGATCAGGATGTAAGTGACGGTGTAGGCCGCAGAGCCCGCAAGGTCATAGAACAGAAAGAAGCTCCATCGCATTTTCGCTGCGCCTGCCAGCAGATTGGCCAGGGCAGGAGGCAGGAATGGTATGAACCTCGCAATAAAGATGGCCTTGGCGCCATGGCGCTTGAAAAAGAGCTCGCCCCGCTTTATTCTTTTGGGCGTAAGATGCAACCAGCGAGTTTTCGTTAAGCCGCTATGTCCCAACCGCCGTCCCAGCCAAAAGGACAATACGCCACCCAGGAAACAGGCCACAATTCCGGCCAGCGTGGGTTTCCACAACGAAGTTGCAGTTCTCCCCAGGACAAAACCGGCTCCCAAAAGCATCGACTCTCCCGGCAGTGGGAAACCGATATTGTTAAGAAACACAACAATAAAAACAATCAGATACCCAAAACGAGGTATATGAAGCAAAGAATGCAGCCAGTGAAGCATATTACTGCTCTTTCATCGACTTCCAGGATGCTTCAGCGCGCCGGTTCCTGATGCGTAACACGCCAGATGGTTCCGTTGCCATCTTCGGTGACGAACAGCGAACCATCCTTCGCCACGGCAACGCCCACAGGCCGGCCCCATACCTGTTTGTCGGAGATCACAAAGCCGGTCATGAAGTCCTCGTATTCGCCCGTCGGCTTGCCGCTCTTGTCGAACAGAAGGCGGATGACCTTGTAGCCAGTCCTTCGCTCGCGATCCCATGAACCGTGCAGCGTCACGAAGGCGCTGCCCCTGTACTCGGGCGGGAAGTTGTCACCGTCATAAAA
>CAZASC010000074.1:0-17603 GCA_964487695.1 uncultured Victivallales bacterium | reverse complement strand
CTAGATGAAACGCGAAAAGGCTATTGGCGGCGAATAGACGATTCAAGTGGTATCCGTAGACCACCCGAACGTCATATTCTTGGCCAAGTCTATCAACCGCCGGCAGGAAAACACTTCAAGTTCGCTCAGGACAAAATGGATGCAATGGTTACGGCGGGCAAGATTAGATTGAACCCAAAGACAGGGCGTCCTCAGTATTGGGTCGAAGACAGTGACGTGACTATCCTAGATTCAGATTGGACAGACATACCGGGATATTCATTTACAACCGACTATCCCACTGAGAACTCAGAATCCCTGTTGGAACGTGTGATTCGGGCAGGTTCAAGAGAAGGTGATTTGGTGGCTGACGTTTTCGGAGGAAGTGGCACCACAGGCGTGGTGGCGGAAAGGCTGGGGCGGCGATGGATCATGGCAGATTTGGGACGGTTCGCGATACACACGACTCGTAAACGGTTGATCGAACTTCAGCGAACACTGCATCAAGAGGGCAAATCGTATCGGGCGTTCGACGTCTATAACCTCGGCCGATATGAACGGCAGTGGTGGCAGAAAGACCGATTGAAAGGCGCGGACGAGGAACATCGGCGTGTGGTGCTGGAGTTCTTCAAGGCGGAAGTGCTGGTGAACACGCCGTCGCCATTGTTGCATGGCCGGAAGGCTGGGGCGTTTTGTTGTGTGGATGGGATTGACTCGATCTTTACACGTGGCGATGCGCGTGCAGTGGCGGAGGCGGTCAAGCAGGCGGGCGGGCGCGAAGTCTATTGTCTGGCGTGGGAGTTCGAGATGGAACTGCGACAGCATTGTCTCGCGCTGGAGGCGGAGTTGGGTGTGAAGATGAAGTTGATTCCGATCCCTCGCGAGATCATGGAGAAGAATCGGACCAGTCCACCACCATTTCTGGAGATGGCGGTTTTGGAAGCGGAAGCGATTCTGCGAACGGAGAAGAAACAGAAACTCGTGGATGTGAAGCTTACCAAGTTCCTGCCGTCGCTGGCAGAGGTGCCAAGCAAAGAATTAGAGGCTCTAAAGGAACGTGCAATCAAGAGCGGAATGGACTTCGTGGATTTCTGGGCGGTGGATTTCGATTGGCATCCGGAAAAACCATTCAACCATAACTGGCAGGATTACCGGACTCGCAAGGATCGCTCACTCAAGACGGTAAGCGATGCAGGGCATGTGTACGAGAAACCCGGCAAACACACTATCTGCGTGAAGGTCGTGGATGTGTTCGGTTGTGATACGAGTGTTGCGATTGAAGTCAACGTTTAGGGGGACGCCATGTCGGAAGAATTAACCATCAAGGCATCAGCGCTTGAACCACTGTTCGCGGCATGGGAAGAACCCAACAAACACCGTGTCCGCGCCGAGTCAGGGGAGGGCGCGGTTGAACGCGCCGGTCGCCGTGCATCTGGATTGGCCATAGCGCACAACTTACGCGGGGCTGTGAAGGAATGGCGGGATAATTATTACTTTGGGGCCAGCGATACGACTCGGTATCTGTTGAATCACTGGTTCGGACGAGCACACGACCAGAGTTCATCCGGCGGTCCGGCAGACTTCCGGTATTATTTCTGCCAGCGTGAAGCGATCGAGACACTCATTTACCTTAAAGAATTCCGGCGACTGGAATGTCAATCACAGGTCGTGAATGAATTCGGCGGGGTGCAAGCTGAATTGGCCGCTCTGGGTGTTACCGAGGAAGAAGACGCATGGAGCAGGTATGCCTTCAAAATGGCGACTGGTTCCGGCAAGACGAAAGTAATGAGTCTCGCCATGGTATGGAGCTATTTCCACGCTCTGCGCGAGAGCGAGTCGCCAATGGCAAAACACTTCGTTGTGATCTCACCGAATCTTACGGTATTCGAAAGGCTAAAAGAGGATTTCAAACCGGAAGGCGGCGGGCAGGACATCTTTGATCGCGACCCGCTCATTCCGGTCGAGTGGCGCGGCGATTGGAATCTCTCTGTGGTTCTGCAAGATGAGGCCAGCGGCGCGAGCACGGGCGGAACGCTATATCTCACCAACATTCATCGCTTGTTCGATAATACAAAACGCAGGAAAGACGGGGGCGAAACGTACGATTGGATGGGGCCGCCAGTATCGAGATCAAAAGCACTTGATACCGGAGCAGAGCTGCGCGACAAAATCACGAGCCACACCCGTGTGATGTTGATGAACGATGAGGCGCATCACGTCTGGGATCCGGATTCGGCATGGAATGAAGCCATCACCTTCTTGCAGGAGACTATTCATAAGAGAACGGGCGGGGGGCTTGTCGCACAATTGGACTTCAGCGCGACGCCAAAGGATAACAAGGGGAACTACTTCAAACACATCATATGCGATACGCCATTGGGCGAAGCCGTTGATGCTGGCATCGTCAAGACACCGATTATAGGCCGAGCCGGCAAATTGATTGAACAGGCCACCGATAATGCCGCTCACAAGTATGAGGCTCACCTATCGTTGGGATATAAACGCTGGCTCAAGAGTAAACAGGAATGGGAAAAGAGCGGAAAGAAACCGTTGCTGTTCGTAATGTGCGAGGATACAAAAGCGGCAAATGAGATTTCTGCTAGGCTGAACGGCGATTCATTGTTCAAGGAATTGAATGGACGCACGATAAACCTGCACACCAACCTCAAGGGCAAGATCAGCAAGAAGACGGGCTTCTTTGAGACGAATGATAAAGAAATCAGTGACGATGATCTTAAGGCGTTGCGAAGGCTCAGCCGTGAGCTGGATTCTGGAACAAGCCCTTATTACTGCATAGTTTCTGTGCTAATGCTGCGTGAAGGGTGGGATGTGAAAAACGTCACAACCATCGTTCCATTACGTCCATACAGCTCCAAGGCGAATATTCTTCCCGAACAGACGCTTGGTCGCGGGTTGCGTCGGATGACACCGTCCGGACAGGCCAATGAGGTTGTGGCTGTTGTTGAGCATGAGGCATTTGCACGGCTTTATCGGGATGAATTAGCACAGGAAGGGTTGCCAATTGAGATAGTGGAAGTTGATAAGGTGCCGACTACAACCGTTTCCATCTTCCCTGATTCGGCAAAGGACGCATCCAAGCTCGATATTGCAATCCCACGACTGACATCGGCAAATGTGATAACGCCAACACTCGGGCCGATCAGTGCGGATGAAGTGCTGGAAGCTTTCAGACGCTATAGTCCTCTGCCGCTCGGAGAACGGGGACCAGACGAGGTCCAGTATGAAGGCCGACATCTTATTACCGGTGAGATTGTTGAGCACATGAAGGTAAACTTGGTGTTGCTGGATTCGGGAGTCGGCGCTGTCTCTTTTTACGTGCAGGAGCTGGAGTACATCTGCAAGATCCGGAATACGCATCAAGTTCTGGCTCCATTGATTCAAAAGTTCTTTGAGGAAGTCCTGTTCGGACGAGTCGTCTCCATATTTGACGTGAATCTTGTGTCTCGGCTTTCTGATAGCGATGTGAGAGAGCATGTGCGGGCAACCTTCGTGCCCTTGATTCGAAATAAGACGGTGAATAAGAAAGTGCGCGCACAGGAAGCAGGCGCGCAGTTGATTGCCTCATGGAAGCCATATCAGGTGACGGTCAGCGAGCGAAGACCTGTTATGAAGTCGGAACGGACGATCTTCAACCTCGTGCCATGCAACCGCTCTCTGGAACAGGCGATCGTGGAGTTGTTCGGTAAGGTAAATGACGTAGCGGCATTCGCCAAGAACGCGGGGCCTCAGAGTTTGCGAATAGATTACCTGTCAGACGGATTGCGACTCGCATTCTACACTCCTGATTTCTTTGTGCGAACCTCGGCAGGCAACTGCTTTTTGGTTGAAACAAAGGGCCAAGTTGACCGCGATGTCCCACTCAAGGCCAAGGCGGCAGTCGAATGGTGTAAGTCTGCTTCGTCAAAACTGGCACGGTGGGAATACTTGTACGTTCCGGAGGGAGTCTTTCAGCGCTTTCAGGGCAGTTCAATGTCTGAACTTGCACGCATATGCGCGCCTGCTCTCAGCGATTTACTGAACCAGGAGACATATCGAACCGATATGCCATTATTTGCTGCGGCAGGTTTAGAACCGTTGGAAAACAAAGTAAGTGAGACAAAGATAGCTGAGATTCTTCCCGCGAGACTGATTAGCGAACTTCCGGAACGTATGAGAAAGGCCGTAGACGAATCGGTCTCGCTCTATCTGTTCTTCGAGAAGAAGACCGGCGTCAACTACGCGCCAGTATTTACAACGTTGCTTGGTGTAATGGATGAAGCCGCAAAAGGCGTGATAACGCAGAAACTCCAAGATAGAATGCCAGACGTTCCGCAGGCACAACGCGAATGGTTCGAACCATATCTAGCGAAGGTGGACGAGCGAATGCACCGTCATTATGGCGAGCTGGCCCGCAATCTGCGCCGAACACTCGTCTATCAAACAGGTGTTTCGCCACTTGGATTGCTGCGGTCAACCATGGATTACGCCCTGAATGACAAGACGCCGTTGACTGGCGTCTTTGAAGCAATCAAAGAAGAATTCCCCATGCCGGGACTTCGTGCTCTTATGGATCAGGTGCAAAGGGTCAACGAATTCAGGAATACACGTATTGCTCATCAAGAAAAGCCGCTTACCGATCAGAAAGAGACGGCTGAAGCCTTGAATCTTTGGGTAAGAACCCTCGTTGATCTGTGGAACGAAAAGACCGATACAGTCTATGGACGCAAGAGCACAGTAACCTTGGCAAGCGTTACGCCTAAAGATAATACGGCAACTGGTTTCAGCGCGGAGATATTAGCGAGTCTTCCTGACATAGACGTTGGGCCTCCGGGGCCTTTGCCGACTGCATACGCTCAACGTCTTCAGGATTTAGTGGCGAAAGAGAGCCAATCGCTGGCTGACTTTCGCTTTGGTTCAAAGGTTGTGAAAGTTGGTTGTGTTGAAGTTCGTGCCGGTTCCCTCGATTGCAAAATTGTCCTCGGCGTTGTCGCCGGTGGCTTTGCGTTTGTTCGTGAATATGACAAGTTACGGGCCAATGCGGCATTACTGGCTAAAGACATCAAGAGGGCCAGCGGAAAAATAAGGCGCTCGGTTGAGAAGCTATTGAACGGGCTATAATTACTGATTTCAATTGACCGACTTGAAGTCAAGAAGCACTGCTGGCGCAAGAATGAAGAATGGCAATCCTTCAATCCAAAGTAATGCGAGTTAGTTCTCGACAAAACCCGTGAGGTCGTTAAATCTGCCAGACTTCCAATGGTCTTGAAACTTTAAGATTCTTGCTGGTGCTGGTTATTTATGGCCAACAATTCGTTATCTTCTGAAATTTCGCGCCGCCGGACGTTTGCGATCATCTCGCATCCTGACGCAGGCAAAACGACTCTCACAGAGAAACTCCTGCTTTACGGAGGTGCAATCCAGATGGCCGGTTCCGTGCGCGCCCGCAGGGACCAGCGCACTACAACATCGGATTGGATGGAACTGGAAAAGGAGCGCGGCATTTCCATTTCGTCAACCCTCCTGCAGTTCGACTACGGCGGCTGCGTCATCAACCTGCTGGACACTCCCGGCCACAAGGATTTCAGCGAGGACACCTACCGCGTGCTTACGGCTGTGGACAGTGTCATCATGGTCATTGACGGTGCCAAAGGGATTGAGGAGCGCACGCGGAAACTCTTCGAGATCTGCCGCCTGCGCGGGATTCCCATTTTTACCTTCATGAATAAAATGGACCGGCCTGCGCGGGATCCAATGCAACTGCTCGATGAGCTTGAGAAAGTGCTCGGCATCGGGGCGTTCCCCATGACATGGCCGCTCGGTAGCGGAGCGGATTTCAAAGGTGTATACGATCGTCTCGAAAAGAAGTTGTACTTGTTCGAAAAGACGGCGCACGGCAAATATCGCGCGCCTCACCACGTAAGCGGTATTCATGACGAAAGCATCGGAAAACAGATTCCCGACCATATCCGGCAGCCATGGATCGAGGAACTGGAAGTGCTCGCTGGCGCTGGCGAACAATTCGACGAGAAACAACTGATTGCCGGAAAACTTACCCCCGTTTTCTTCGGCAGCGGCATGAACAATTTCGGCGTACAGTTGCTGCTCGACTATTTCGTCAAACACGGCGCACCGCCACAGCCTCGCCTGTCCGTAAACGGGCTGATTTCTCCCGATGATCCGGATTTTTCGGGTTTCGTCTTCAAGGTCCAGGCCAATATGAACCCACGGCACCGCGATCGTCTCACGTTCGTGCGCGTTTGCTCGGGAAAGTTCGAGAAGGACATGGTTGTCGGCGATCCTGAGACCGGCAAACCTGTCCGGCTTTCGTACCCGCAGAAGTTGTTCGGACAGGAGCGCGAGTCGCTCGATATCGCCTATCCCGGCGACATTGTCGGGCTCGTGACTCACAAAGCGTTTCACATCGGAGCCACGCTCACAACCAATCCAGCCATTCGTTACGACGAAATACCGCGCTTTCCTCCGGAGGCATTCGCGTTCGTGCGCAGCGCGGGAGCTTCAAAATACAAGCAGTTGCGCGCCGGGCTGGACCAGTTGCTCGAAGAGGGTGTCATCCAGTCGTTCACACTTGATGGGGACCTTCAGACAGGGAACCTGCTTGGCGCCGTGGGTCAATTGCAATTCGACGTCGTGCTATACCGGCTCCAGAGCGAGTACGGCGCTGAGCTGCGGCTTGAACCTGCGCCTTTTACACACATCCGCTGGTTTGGCGAGGACACGAAGAAGGAACAGTTCGACGGAAAATATCTCGGTGCCGGCGTGCGGCTGGCACGCGATATCCGGAATCAACTGGTCATTCTGTTCCCCACCGAATGGAGCGTCAGCTATTTTGCGGGCGAGCATCAAGACCTCGAACTGCACCTCGTCTCGCCGCACGGGAAATAGACTGCTGAGTTTTCCGTTCTCCAAGGCTCACGGGAAACGGATCAGGGCGCTCGGCCCAGGATCGTCGCCGTTGCTGACGCGCCCTTCTTTCTCCTGTTTACGCGCGTCTTCGGATGGATGGACACCATTGTGACCATGCCGAGTCTTACTAGTTGTTTCCTTTGAGACGTCCGAAGTCACGCCCTTCGCCCCGGGTCCGAACTTGAAGAACTTCCTGCCGATTGTGCCCATTCCATGCCTCTCTTTCGAATGAACCATATCTCATGTGACCGGTTGAATGGAATCGGCGGTTCCCCTGCACAACAATGCTAAAAACCTTAGAACTTGAGACATTACAAAGTCGCGAATCAGGAATTTCGAAGCGAAAAGCCGGGCCATTCCTCATGGTTGCATAAAAAGAAAGGTGCCAGTCTTTCACCTCGAGTCCAGATGTGTAAAGTGACTCGCATTTTGCGTGCGCACCAGTGTGCCTGATAATCGGAGAATATTCATGAAGAAATCGCGCAAGACTATTAAACCGGCCTCTCAAGCTCCGGGCATGGAGGAGTCCGGCATCGCTGGAATCCCGCCTCCCGGCGAGATCACGGCCCTGCCGTCCGACGGCGGACCGGACTTCAATCGATTGATCCACGAGAAGAGCCCGTACCTTCTCCAGCATGCCCGCAACCCGGTAGACTGGTATCCATGGAGCGAGGAGGCGTTCGCAAAAGCGCGACAGGAAGACAAGCCCATTTTTCTTTCCGTCGGTTATTCCACATGCCACTGGTGCCACGTGATGGAGCGCGAGTCGTTCGAAAACGATGAAATAGCCGAAATCATGAATGAGCATTTCGTGGCTATCAAGGTGGACCGCGAGGAGCGCCCCGATGTGGATCGCGTATACATGACCTTTGTGCAGATGGCTACAGGGAGCGGTGGCTGGCCAATGAATGTGTGGCTTACGCCTGCGCTGAAACCGTTCTATGGCGGCACCTACTTTCCGCCCGACGACAGGCCCGGCGTGGCCGGTTTGAAAACCGTCCTGCTGCAAATAGCCGAGTCATGGAAGAAGGAACACGAACGCATCATCGGGTCGAGTGAAGAAATCATCCGCGAGCTGCGACGCATCTCGGAACCTGCCGGCCCCGCGAAGGAGGCGAACGCGTCCGAATCGCTGCTCGACGCCGGATACAAGGAGATCAAGGCATCATATGACCCGCGTTATGGCGGCTTCGGCGGAGCGCCCAAATTTCCCCGCCCTTCCATGCTCAACTTCATGCTGCGATATTCTGTCCACGCGACCGCACCGGAATCCCCGCCAGGGCCGTCGCAAAGCGAACGCTCGCAACATACAAACGCTGAAGACGCCCGGGACATGGCGCTTTTCACTCTGCGTAAGATGGCGGATGGCGGCATTCACGATCATCTGGGCGGCGGTTTCCATCGTTATTCCGTGGACGAACGCTGGCATGTGCCGCATTTCGAGAAGATGCTCTACGATCAGGCGCAGCTTGCGTGCACGTATCTCGACGCCTACCAGCTTACCGGCGACGTATTTTATGCCGACACAGCGCGCGGCACACTCGAATATGTTCTCCGCGAAATGACGGGCGCCAACGGCCAATTCTACTCGGGACAGGATGCCGACAGCCCCTGCCCTGACAATCCGGCGCGACATTGCGAAGGCGCTTTCTATGTCTGGGAACGCGACGAAATCATAGGGACATTCGAGGAAGTCACGGCGGCAATTTTCGATTTTCATTATGGCGTCGAAAAAGAAGGGAATACGCCCGGCGACGCGTTGGGCGAATTACACAACAAGAACGTTTTAATCGTCAGCCACACGCTGGAAGAAACCGCCGAACAATTCGGAAAAACTGTTGACGACATTCACAGCATCCTTGCCAAGGCGCGCATAGATCTTCTCTGCCTCAGGGCGGAGCGCCCTGCACCATATCGAGACGACAAGACAATCACCGCATGGAACGGACTCATGATATCGGCTCTCGCGCGGGCCGCACAGGCGCTCGATGAACCGCGTTACCTGCTCGCCGCCGGGGAGGCTGCGGATTTCATCAGAACTCGTCTGTACTCGCAGCCAGACAGCAAATTGCTGCGTCGCCACCGCGCCGGCCAGGCGGCAATCCCTGGTTACGCCGACGATTACGCGTTCCTGATCCAGGGCCTTCTCGATCTGTACGAGGCTGGCTTTAGCGTGGGCTATCTGGATTGGGCAATCGTGCTGCAAACGACGCAGGATGCTTTGTTCCGTGCCGCTGACGGAGGTTACTACAGCGATATCGCTGACAATCCGAACATCCTGCTGCGCACGATGGAAGAATATGACGGAGTGGAACCATCCGCCAACTCCGTCGCCGCGCTGAACCTGCTGCGCCTCTCGCATATGACCGACAACGAAAAATTTCTCAGCGACGCAAGGCAAACTATTTCGCGATTCTGCGGCCGCTTGCGGTTTTCGCCGGGCGCCATGCCGCAAATGCTGGTTTCATTGGACTTTATGCTAGACAAGTCGAAACAGATTGTGATCGCAGGCAAGGCGGACGCCCAGGATACCAGGGCATTACTCCGCGCGATCCATCGAATGTTCATACCCAACAAAGTCATTCTTCTGGCCGACGCCGGAGATGCCCGTAACTCCATAAGCAGGCATCTCTCGTTCATCAAGGACATGCCGATGATTGATGGCAAGGCCACGGCGTATGTGTGCGAGGAGCGCACCTGCAAGTTGCCGACCACAGAACCTGTAATGCTTGGCGAGATTCTTGCTCTTCACTTGCGCCAAAATGCGCCATCGTAAGGATAAGGTTTTACGACAGTCCTAATAAGAATTCGCCCGATGGCGCATTGCTGCCAGCCCTGCTAATAGTTCGGGCCATCATTCTGACAAAACAACGTTCTACAGAACAAGAATTGAAAGAGGGGTGATCGCGACACGAAGAATCGTTGATAATTCATTGTAATTGCGGTACTGAAAACATCTGAAAAGGAGAAAACTGATGAGCCTGAAGAATATAACAATGTCGGTATTGATCGTGTTACTGGTGATGGGAATGGTCGGTTGTTCTTGCATGCACTGCATGTGCGGACAAAAAAGTTCCAAGTGTGATTCATCCAGCATGACCGTGTGCGCCAAGTGTGGCATGCCGAAAGGCGAATGCAAGTGCGGAGCGCCAATGACACAGTTGCCGGAAGTTGGCACGGCGACTCTGAAAACCATGATCGATGCCGGCGTGGCGATGACCCTGGTCGACTCCAGAGGCGGCAAATACGATGATATGCGTCGGATCCCAGGAGCAATCAGCTTGAGCCCGGCTGCCAGTGAACAGGAAATAATGAGTGTCCTGAAGTCCAAGGATGCGTTGATAGTTTCGTATTGTGTTAATCCAAAATGCAATGCCAGCCGTACGTTGGCAGTACGACTGCAATCCCTCGGCTATAAGCACGTCCTCGAATATTCAGCCGGTATTGAAGGATGGACGAACGCCGGAAATCAGGTTACCCCACCCGTGATGATGAAGTAGACGGCGTCTCGATTGAGAGCGTAATGAGGTTTGTGTGCCGTTACGGGGGATGGATTGTCGGGAAGGCGATCCACCCTCCCGCAACGGACAATGCCTGCCGCAGCATTGTGCGCCACCCACTCCCGTCTCGCACTTACTAACCCGCATGTGTAGGCCACATGTTGCGAAACGAGTTGCGATGCGAGTGATGCCAGCACCGTTCTCCCTCACTGCGTTCGGGGTGAACGGTCCTACATTGCGTTTCTCTGTTGTAGGACCGCTTACTCACCGCGAAGCGGGAGAAGCGGTGTGAGAAATTCGGCTTAGATTGACGCACGTTGACGCCCTCCCCGGACAATGTTAGTATCCTCAATGGTTATGAAACGAAGTGCCGCTATTTTCCATGTTCTGGTTTTTCCAGACAGCAATAGTCAGAACACCTGTCATTCTTCCATTTGCCGATCCGGTTCCGTCTGCCATCACAATGTCGTGGAGAAGTTTGATTGAGCGCCACCAAGGAACATGACTCCGGTAAAGGCAGACG
The DNA here is from genome assembly GCA_964487695.1 of uncultured Victivallales bacterium. GTDB lineage: Bacteria > Verrucomicrobiota > Kiritimatiellia > UBA8416 > CAZASC01 > CAZASC01. The sequence continues at coordinate 6,677 of CAZASC010000074.1, read as the reverse complement.
ACTTTGGGTCAGTCTTGCCAGAGCTGCCGGCATCGTTGCCCTGGTCTGCTGCCAGCCCATTGCTACGGCTTTGTGGGAGTATAGGGACAAAGTCGCCTTGTTTCTGACCATCTTTCAAGGAATATTCATCGAAGCGTTGCCCTTCCTTTTGTTGGGTGCGCTCGCCTCCGGCTTTCTGGCTGTCTACGTGAAACCGGAGGTGCTGTCCCGCTTCCTTCCTCGAAACCGTGTCCTTGGCGTTCTTGCCGGGGGGTTGATCGGAATGATTTATCCAGTCTGCGAGTGCGGAGCCGTCCCGGTTGTACGACGGCTATATCAAAAAGGAATGACACCTGCGGCAGGCATCAGTTTCCTTCTCGCCTCGCCGGTGTTGAACATCATCGTCATCTTCAGCACCGCCCAGGCGTTTGGCTGGGGGAAGATGGTGGTGGCACGCGTGATCATGTGTTATGTCACTGCTGTTGTTACCGGCCTCGTATTCAGCAGGTTGGCGCCAGGCGATATTCTCCTGCCGGAAGTCACCGCCAATCCTCATGACCATACGCGCATGCGTTGGAACGACGTTCCTTTCTGGAAGGCGATGTCCCTCGCTGGTGATGAGTTCATGGACATGGTTCGATACCTGATCATCGGGGCGCTGGCCGCCACACTGGCGCAAGTCCTTATCCCGCAGAGTTTCTTCCTGTCGTGGGCCAAAGGCCCGGTGTTGTCTGTCGTCGCGATGGCAACGCTTGCCTTCACACTGTCCCTTTGCTCGAATGTGGACGCATTTGTCGCACTGGGATTTGCCAGCTTTTTTGCGCCCGGCGCCCTGCTGGCTTTTCTCGTGTTCGGATCGATGATATCCATCAAGAACGTCACAATGTTCCGGAGCACTTTCCGGCAAAAAGCCATATGGCGGCTGATTCTCGTGCCTCTTGTGATAAGCTGGTCTCTGGCCATACTCTTCAATCTGCTATGGAGGAATTGATGTGAAACGTTCCCCGACAATCGTTTTTCTGCTGGGGCTGGCCGTGTTTATAATAGTCCGCCTCGCAACAGGCCAGATCCTTCTCTACCTGCGCGCGCCAATGACCGGCCTTCTATGCGCGACCATATTCTTCCTGCTGCTTATCGTGTGGAGTTACGGCATGCAACCCGAGGCGTCGCCACACACGGATCAGGTTGACGGGGATGATTCACACGATGCGCACGATCATGAACACGTGCATAACGAAGAGGCCTGCGCATGCGGGCACGGGCATGGTCACGATGGTGATTCCGACGAGATAGCCTGCGCATGCGGATGCGAGCACGGCACAACATGGCTGAAGGTGGGCCTGATGGCGCTGCCGTTCGTCATCGGGCTCCTGATTCCGCCGCAACCACTTGCCAGCTCAGCCATGTCGAATCGTTCCCTGAATCGCGTGAGCTCCCGCTCAACGCGCGCATTGCCGGCGGCCCAGGAAAATCGGGCCGACAAAAACCTGTATCAATGGGCCATGTACCTGAACGACAGCGGTGATCCGGCCTCCGTCTCAGGACAAGCTGTGCGTGTCACTGGTTTCGTCTATCGCGACACGCGGTGCGGCTCCAATACTTTCGTTGTCGCCCGTTTTGTCATGATGTGCTGCGCGGCGGATGCATCGCCGGTGGGCTTTCCGGTTCAATGGCCGGATGCGGTGGCTTTCAAGAAAGACGAATGGGTCACGGTCACCGGACATTTCGGAGTAACCATTCTGGACAAAACTCCTATGCCAATCATTAATGCTGATTCTGTGCAAGCCGTTGAGTCCCCTGCCCGTCCATATTTATCGCCATGGGGCCCGTGAAGAACGAAGCTACGGAAAACATAAAGAGGTAACAAAGAATGAAGAAACATGTAACGAAGATGGGAAGAACGCTGCTGGGTGCGAGTCTGCTGGCAATAAGCCTGTTGACCGGCACGAATCAGGTTCTGTCACAAACCACGACGGCCGAGGCCAAGCCGAAGCAGAAGGCTTCGCTTACGATCATGGCATCATTCTATCCGATGTATATTGCCACGCTGAACGTGGCGAAGGATGTACCGGGCGTTGAAGTCCTGAACCTCACCAGGCCGCAGACAGGTTGCCTGCACGATTACCAGATGACCACCGATGACATGTTGAATCTGTCCCACGCAAATATCTTCGTCGTTAATGGAGCTGGAATGGAGGCCTTTCTCGACAAAGTCGTCGCGCAACTGCCCGCTCTCAAGATTATCAACGCCAGTGAAGGCATCGAAGTGATCAAAGGCCCGGGCGATGAAGGCGACAATCCTCATATCTGGGTCAGCGTTTCGCTGCACATAAAGCAGGTACTGAATATAACAGCAAAACTGGCGAAGGCGGACCCTTCGCATGCCGATCAATATATGAAAAATGGTGCGGAATATATCGGCAGACTGGAACAACTGCGGAAAAAGATGCACGAAGGGTTGAAAAACATTCAAACCCGCGACATCATCACGTTCCATGAGGCGTTCCCTTATTTCGCAAGGGAGTTCAACCTCAATATCGCGGCTGTGATAGAACGTGAACCAGGTTCCGAGCCGAGCGCAAGGGAACTTGCCAACACCATAGAAATAGTGAAAAAGTCCAAGGTCAAGGCTCTTTTCGCCGAACCGCAGTATCCCGCCAAGGCTGCGGAAACGATCGCCGGCGAGACCGGCGCAAAGTTGTACACGCTCGACCCGGCTGTGACTGGCCCCATGAAAGCCGATGCGTATATTGACATCATGGAAAACAATCTCACCGAATTGACAAAGGCGCTGAAACCATAATGGCCTTGGAATCCACCACAATGTCCGACGGAACGCAGCCTGTCACCCACCATCCTTCTGATGAGCGGCCATGCTGTACCCGCCTGGTCGGACTGGGTGTTCAACTTGGCGCAAACACCGTCCTTGAAAATGTTAATCTCCACATCCACTGCGGAGAATTCACCGCCATTATCGGCCCGAATGGAGCGGGCAAGACCACACTTCTGCGGGCCTTGCTCGGAGATGTGCATCACACCGGAGAGTTGGTTTTTCTCCCTTCCACAGGAGCGTCAGAACCGAGGCGGCCGCATGTCGGCTACGTGCCGCAACGGATGGAGATAGACAAGACTACCCCGCTGACGGTGCTCGATCTTTTCGCCGCCGCGCAGACTCGCAGGCCGGTATGGCTGGGACATTCGCGCCGGATGCGGAACGCCTCGACGGCGGCATTGGAGCGCGTCAGGGCTGCTGAGTTGATAGATATGCGAATCGGCCAACTGTCGTGCGGCCAACTCCAGCGTGTGCTTCTGGCCCTGGCGTTATCGCCGGTTCCGGAAGTCCTGCTGCTCGACGAACCGCTGGCAGGCATGGACCATCCCGGAACGCTGTTGTTTTACCAGATCGTATCGGAAGTGCGTCTCAGAATGGACCTTTCAATTTTACTTGTATCGCATGACCTTGCAGCAGCGGCCGGAGTTGCAGACCGTCTGGTCTACTTGAATCGCACCGTCGTTTGCGACGGCGCTCCCGCCGAAGTCCTGCGATCGCGGCAGGTCCGCGAAGCATTCGGTCTGGATATCGCTCCGGTTTCGCCGACAACAGCTCCATCGCCCAGAAAGGGACGATGCTGTCCGCCGGAGGGCAGGAAGAAATGAACATTTGGCACTGGCTCATGAACAACATGCCGTTTGAGTGGGCGCATTATGCTTTCATGCAGAATGCTTTGCTGGCTGTCCTCCTGGTGACGCCTTTGTTCGCCCTTCTCGGCTGCCTGGTAATCAACAACCAGATGGCCTTCTTCTCCGACGCCATAGGACATGCCAGTCTCACGGGCATCGCCATTGGCGTTATGCTGAGCATCGCGGACCCGACCTGGTCCATGCTCGGGTTCGCCCTTTTGCTGGCCGTCGCCATTTCTCTTTTACGCCAACACAGTGCCGCCTCGACCGACACCCTTATCGGCCTGGTCATGGCGTTTGCGATGGCGCTTGGCGTCGTGCTGCTATCGCGGGGAGGCGGTTTCTCGAAGTATTCCCGTTTCCTGATTGGCGACATTCTGACCATTACTCCGCGCGAGATCGCGCGTCTCGCGGTCGCGCTTGTGCTCATGGTCGTCATCTGGTGCTGGGCGTTCAACCAATTCCTCATCACATTCCTGAACCGTTCTCTCGCCCGAAGCCGTGGTATTCGCGTGTGGACTGTCGAAACCGCTTTTGCCGCGATTGTCGCGTCCGTTGTCGCCATCAGCATTCCATGGGTCGGCCTGCTGGTCATTAATTCACTGCTGATCATCCCCGCCGCTACAGCCCGGAACATTGCAAGGACCACGGCCCAATACGTCATCCTCGCGGTTATTTTCTCCTGCTCAACGGGGGTTATTGGATTGATCGCGTCATTCTATTGCGGGACGGCGACCGGCGCCACGATAGTGCTCGCAGCCATGGCGCTGTATGTAATTTCCCTTTTCTTCCGCCGTTGAACAACGTCGTGTGGAGGTTTCCAAGGGTGCACAATAAATCGGGAAGCGTTTGCAAATGCTGGAATTCCGCGCTCGCGGCGGGATGCGGGCTCGCATTCTTCGCGTATACCTCAGACAGCTTGGCCACCGGTACATCTTCCGTGGATGTTCTTCGCGCCGCTGTCTTCTCGCCACTGACCACGAATGGCGCAACTGCCGACACACGTGCAGCCGCGCCTCACGTCGCCGGCAACACAAACGACGCTGTCGTCGCAAGAGTTGATGGCGCTCCGATTTACGAGTCCGAATTGAACGCAGGATTGTCCAAGGATTGGTTTGGTGCATCGAACGACGATTTGAAAACATCCAAACTGGAGCGTCTTATCTCGGGAACAATCATCGCCAGCTTTCTCGCCAGAACCGGCATAAAGGTGGAAAGTTCCGAGATAGACGCAGAGGTCGAGAATCTACGGAAGAATCCTCCGCCGGCTGGTTGCATGTGCTGTCGGTATGCGAGCCTGGAACAATACATGAGGGCCAACGGCTACGACATGGCAGAGCTGCGCCGGGAAATTGCCAACGACATCGGTATCAACCGTTATCTTACCACCGAATGGGACAAGAACTCGACGGGCGTAAGCAACGCCTCTGATCAAGTCGAGGCAAGAATCCGAAGGGAATACATGAAAGTGTCGCATATTTTCTTCAACACGTTTCAGAAACCCGATTTTCAGCGGGATCCGAATTCTGTGCGCGACCTCGCAATGGGCAACGCGAAAGATGTGCTCCAACGGCTGGCTAAAGGTTTCACGTTCGAGAATCTTGCATCTGTATTGTCGGAAGATGCCATGAGCAAAACAAAAGGCGGCCTGTTGGGCTGCATCCCGCACGATGCAATGGGCTCAGCTTTTGCCTCGGCTGTGGACAACCTGAAGCCGGGCGAATGCAGCAAACCCGTCGAAACCCAGTGGGGCATCCATATCATCCGGCGCGAAACCATGACCGATTCCGATATTCTACAGATTGTGCGTGACGAGTATGTTGCGAGCAAGATGACGGCCCTGCGCAACGACTTGTTCGACGCCGCAAAAGTCGAACGCCTGCGGAAGCCGGAATGAGGCTGATTCGAGGAAGATGACCTCGGTCATTGATGATGACAACGGATCACACCTTCTGCTAGCATAACGCTATGACCTCAAAACGATTCTATGATTGGCAAACGTCCGGGGGCACGGACGATGTCATGCGCCTCGTCGATTGCCTGGAAAAAGCGGACATACCCTGGTGTGTCATCGGAGGGGTGGCTGTAAACCATTGGGCGGAGCAACCAATGGTGACACAGGATTTGGACTTGGTTGTCGCATCCGAATCCGTGGATCGCACCGTCGCGTTGCTTGAAGCCGAGGGGTTCCGCTCCGAAAAATTCGAGTGGTCGCTCAACTTCAAAGGACGATCTGCGGTCAGCATCCAACTCAGCACGGAGAACTTCTACATGGATTACCCTTCACGCGCTGTTCCCGCAGATGTTCATGGCATTCTGATGCGAGTTGCGTCACTGGAGGACACGCTTAGAGGCAAGATTAAGGCCTGGTCCGAGCCTGGTCGAAGGCAAAGCAAACGAATCAAGGACCTTGCGGATATCGTACGTCTGGTCGAGGCGCATCCCCAGCTATGGCACGCCTTGACCGAGGATCTCAAGAGGCAAGTCCAGCACCCGGAAAAGATATAGATCTATCCATCGCGTCCAAGCTGTTTCCGGTTTGGGCTCTTTGCCAGGCATCGGCATTTCCGGCAAATGCCGAACAGTTCTATCGAATGCGTAACCTTGCCGTAGCCCATCCGCTTTGCCAATCGCTCCAACGCCGCAGCCACGCACAGATCGAGGGTGTCCACCTTGGCGCAGTTCCGGCAAACGACGTGGTGATGGTGGTTGTCTTTGGCTTTGAATTCGTACCGATACGTTCCGTCGCCGAAATCGCAGCGCTGCACAAGTTCCAATTCCTCCAGAACGGCGAGGTTGCGATACACCGTCACGAGGTTGCACGACCGTTTTTCCAAGCGCTTGTGAATTTGCTCGATCGTGAACGGACCGTGGTCCGCCGCAAGCACAGCCAGAATCTCGCGCCTCTGCCCGGTGATGCGGCGTTTCCCCCCGCGCAGGGCCTTGAGCGCGTGCTCCGTTCTCGTGGATTCATTTCGCATTGCGTTTCGATACCGCACACCGACCGATTTTGCAAG
>CAZASC010000073.1:0-17965 GCA_964487695.1 uncultured Victivallales bacterium | reverse complement strand
CGCAATCTACGACGTCACTTCGTCACCTGGAGTTTGCGGGCATTTGTATATCCAGCGTTATTGAAGAGAGCGGCTTCCTGTGTTATCAGAGCTTGAATTGTCGGGCGTTGATGACAGCTTTTTGAGATTATTTTGAGCCTTGACGTTTCCTTGGTCAGCCGCCTTTTGAAGCCAGTAAACTGCATTTGTGCAATCCTGCGTAACGCCGTCGCCTTGATGGTAGCACCCGCCGAGGTCGTTTTGAGCGGCGGCGTATCCTTGATCAGCGGATTTTCTGAACCACATGACTGCATTTGTATAATTCCGCACGATGCCATTGCCTTGATAGTAGCATTCTCCCAGTTCGCATTGAGCCTTGGCGTTACCCTGTTCTGCCGATTTTCGATACCAGTAAATTGCATTTTTATAATCTTGCTGGATGCCTTTGCCGTTATAGTAGCAATCGCCCAAGCCGCATTGAGCATAGGCGAATCCTTGATCAGCGGATTTCTGATAGCAGTTGACTGCCTGTTTGTAATCATGCGTAACGCCATAGCCATAATAGTAGTAAGTTCCTATGTTGTTTTGAGCCTTGCCGTATCCTTGCTCAGCAGCTTTCTGATACCAGTTGACCGCTTCTGCATAATTCTGCTGTATACCATTGCCAGTCCCGTAGCAAGTGCCGAGGTCGAATTCAGCCTTTGCATCCCCATTACGTGCGCTTTCCAACAGTGCCTTCGTGTATGTTGGGACATAGTCATCGCCCCGCATCCCCACTGTTCCGCATCCTGTCAGGAACATAAGGAGCGCACAGATCCCAATCGGAATGGCTATAATGGGCGTAATAAATAGGCGTTTATTCATAGCGACTTAGAACCTCCCGCCTCCAATGATATGCGTGGGTTGTTATGGTGCATTCGGGATCTGAACCGATGTTGCCGTAAGTGTATGTGCCGCCTGATGGACATATCGGAGTTGTTGCACCTATGAGATACTCGTTGACCGAAGCAGTCGCAATTTTATCACCAACAGTCAAGCGATAGCACATTGAGCAGTTAAATTTACTAGAATCAATATAGCGAAGATTGTTGATGCAAGCTCTCTGTTGCGATTTGTTACGAGCCTTCACATATGACGGTATAGCAACTACCGCAATCATAGCTACGATTGTCACCAGAATCAGAATTTCTTTTACGGTGAATCCCAGCTTCCTGTTCATTCCCTTCATCATCCCACAACCCCGCCCCGCATTCAAGGTTCAAGGCAATCCGAAGTAGCAGAAATCGGGCATATTCATAGCGGCATATTGAGGTTGGCCCCAAAATCCTGTCCTTACAGGCGAGGCTACACGTTCTTTCCAAATCCGTGTCTTAGCAGACACGGCTACGTTGCCTAGCGCTATTCTTGATCCCATAGCCACGCGCGATAGCACGCGGATTTCCCAAACGTTTTTCATTCACATATCTGAGCTCGATATATCCGCAGCGTCGCCGGTGCCGCCGGGTTCGCCATCGGCACCGTAACTCACAATTTCAAAAGCTTCGCCCTTTGGACCGGGAACGACATAAATATAGTCATGTCCCCAGGGATCTTTGGGGAGATGGCGGCTTTCAAGATAACCTTCGTCCGGATATCTCTCCGGAATAGGCGGCGTTGTCGGCTTCTCGACGAGCGCCTTGAGCCCCTGCTCCTGCGTAGGCAGATAGCCCTGCTCCATGCGATACGTGGCAAGCGCTGTTTTGAATATTGTGATCTGCGCCTTTGCGGCAGTCACCCGCGCCTGACCGGGATGATGCGCGACACTTACACCGACAATAGTGGCCAGAATCGTTATGATGAGCACCACGACCAATATTTCCAGAAGTGTAAAACCGTTTCTGTTCTTCAATTTCAATTCCTCCTCATGAATTCATCCAAGCTGTGCGGTTCCGCGTCTTATCAGACGCGGCTACACCCATTCCATCCGGCGACAAATGAATACTCACAAATCCAGTTCCGTCTGGTTGTTGCTGTCAGCCTGCCCGCCGAATTTATCGTACAAAGCGGCGAGCTTGGCCATATAGTATGGAACGTTTTCGTCCCTTTTCTTCGAGTCCCATTCCGCCACAAGCTTCGCGTTCCCATGCACGGCGACATTCTTCTTCTCACCTGTAACATAGAAGGATAGCTGATCCCCGGCCCGATAGTCACGCCCCGATCGCAACGCCAGTTCGTAAGCCGCACTCCTTGCCCTTTTATCTCCGCCAATCTTGGCGGCATATGTCGAAGGCGCATCCTGTAGATTCTCGGTTTTTGCCAGCATCTCGATCGGCCATTCGCGATTCGATATGGCTTTGTCGTATTTAGCCTTGAGAGCGGGAATCCCCTTGTCCTTGCCTTCGAGCTTCATGCGAATCAGTTCGCGCAGGAACGACCTCTGGAATGGCTCCAGCCCGCGCGATTTCAAGGCTGCGCCCTTTATCGTCATTTCGCCATCCATGGAAAGCAACGCATAGTTCTTCATCTTGTAGCTGTACATGGATTTGTATTCACCGTCGAATTCGACCTCGATGCCTTCCGGCAGTGATTTTGTGAACTCTTCCCTGAATTTTCCCAACTGCTTTTCCGATTTGAAATCAGGGGGCACGAAATAGATTCCGTCGGTATCTATTTCCACCGGTGATGCGCCATGCTCTTTCAGCCATACGATCATGGAACTCAACAATTCACGGCCCTGCTGGGTGACTTTTGCGGCGGCATCAAAATCGCCGAATCTTGCCTGCGAGAAACCAAGATAACCGTAAAACGAATTGATAAGCACTTTAAATGTGGCCTGCAGAGCGTCGAGATCAGTCTTCTCGGCTTTCGAGGAACTCTTTATCATGCTTTCCTTCGCCCGCAAACGAAACTCCTTCAATTTCGCCAGCAGCTTCAGAAAGACGCCGAGACGATCGCTTTTCGGCGCAAGCCCTCGCGCAAGCATCAGCGACGGATAAAGCGATCTGACGTCGCAATGGTGCACATTTTGAAGCACACCTTCCGCGAATATATCCGTATATCCGCCTTCGAAGTCGCGGCCGCGATCCGGTAACGGCAGGGAATCTCCCTGCCGCAGATATTCGCGCATCATGAGCGCATCGATTTTCGTCGCGTTCCCGCGCACACACACGTTCTGGTACGAGTATGGAAGCAGCCGGCTTTGAATGAAGCTGCTCCTGGAGAGAATTCCGCTCAGACCGCGCGTCTCCGCGATGTCGTCCTTCAGATATTCCAACACTTTTTCAGGATTGCGCTTAAACTCCTCGCTGATTTTGGAACCTTCAATATAGGTCCGCGTCGGCGAAGCCAATCCAAAATGAATCGCCACATTCTTTAGGCCGAAGCCATCCAGCGACCTATGGCTGATATCGTAGAGGTGAACGAGGAACAGCGTATCAACCACATGTCTGCCATGGATGTCGCAACGTTCATACGCAATTGTCCGTTCGCCGGCGCTGAACCGGCTGGGGCGGGCTCTTGGCACGCTGCCGTCGCGCCCAAGCGCCAGTTTTACACCATGCCTTTTCGCCCGCTCGAAAATGTAGGGCAGATCGAAATTAAAAATGTTGTGCCCCTCAATGACATCCGGATCCCGTTCCCTGACGATCTCAACGAAGCGTTCAAGCAGCTTCTTCTCGTCCATCCCTTTTCCTGAAAGCAGTTCCACCCAACCGCTCTGATCGCCCATGCCGATGGCGACTATCCGATCACCTTCGCGAGCCGCATTGCAGAAGTCGTAGCCGTCGCTGACAATGCACTCGATATCAACCTGCATTCGCGCCAGATCGTCGAACTCCATACCCTTGAAAAGAGTGCGGCCAGTGGTCATGAGGTGTTGCTGGACAGGATCATTGAGGAATAGATAAGGCGCGTCAGGGGTATTCGGAGAAATGCCGGTCTTTTTCGACAACCAATCCCTGGCCTTGAAACAGTCCTTCCACGTCGCGAACGCCGCATGAACATTGAGCGGTGCGGCATTCCGCAACTCAGTCAGCTTGCATTCAACGGGACACCCGGAAAGCTGACCGGACACGGTAACGATAAAAGGGACAAACGGTTCTGCATCGCGTATGACCTTGCCGTCCCTGCGAACATATAGCGCCATTTCGTCGTTGCCGCTGCGATTCTCGACGTGCTCCACCGCTACCAAGCGCTGATCTTCGTTTCCGCCGAACAGCAACGGATCATGTTTGTCCAGCATATCGAACCGCACAGGCTTTTCACCTCTCCGGAGTCGCAGCGGCCGTAAAAAACTCCACGGTCTTCTTTAGTCCTACATCCAAAGGCACTTTAGCCTTCCAGCCCAGGGCTTTCCCTGCCTTTGCGGCATCGCCTTGAGAATCACGCACGTCACCAGGGCGCTGCGCGTCATGAACAGGCTTGACATCTTTTTTCATGAGCTTGATGAGCGTATCGGCAAGCTTGTTGACGGAAATCCTGTTACCGCCAGCGATGTTATACACTTCACCAGCCGCATCGGCGGAAGCGGAACAGCAGCGGAAATTAGCCGCCACCACATCGTCGATGAACGTGAAATCGCGCGTTTGTTTTCCATCGCCGTGTATCGTCGGTGGCTTGCATTCCTTCAGAGTTTCGATGAACTGCGGAACCACTGCGGCATACTGTGATTTCGGGTTCTGTCTTGGCCCATAGACGTTGAAATATCTCAGGGCGAAAGTTTTCAAACCGTAGAGGTTGAAGAAAATCTTGCAGTAGTGTTCGCATGCAAGCTTTTGGACTGCGTACGGGGAAAGTGGCGCCGGAATCATGTTTTCGTGCTTCGGCAGCGTGGGCGTGTCGCCGTAGACCGAAGAAGACGACGAAAAGACGAAGCGCTCGACACCGGCCTCCTTCGACGCGATGAGCACGTTAATTGTCCCCGTCAGATTTATCTCATTGGACAAGTCGGGATCTTTTATGGATCGCGGCACCGAAGGCAACGCTGCCAGGTGAAGCACGTATCTGGCGCCCTTGACAGCCTTCTTCACCGTCTCGACATCGCGAATGTCGCATCCTATAAAATCTATGCTACTCATCAGATCCCTGATATTATCGATCCGACCGGTGGCGAGATTATCGAGAACCCTGACCGATTTCTTCTTTTCGACCAGCTTCCGAACAATGTTAGAGCCTATGAAACCTGCCCCGCCTGTGACCAAGAATTCCATATTGCAAACCCTTTCCGAGAATTTTACCTAGTTTCTTTACATGTGTAGCTGGCGTCGTTTATTGCCGCAAGCATTAAAACCGTTCTACTGTCTGTGATCTCCTAATTTCGCTTCAGGGAATGCCGTCAGCCAGAACTCCAGAGTCAGCCGCCATTCATTCTTCGTCTGTACACCGCTGCCATTGGTATAGCCGGGAACAAATCCCATCCCGGTCCTGACAGCCAGACAATCGTAATTCCTCTGTATATAACCACCGATTTCCCCCAGCTGGCTGTCATCGAACTCATAATTGCCATAAACGTTGAGAAACCATTCCCGGCTCAGATAGAAAGTGGTATTTTCCGAAACGAGACTGCTGTCGTCTTTCGTGAATCTGTAATTGATATCCGCGGACATGATTGACGAATCAGCGTATCTGATTTCGATGTTGAACGTGTCCCAGTCGGAATTAGGGACATCATATTGCGCATCCGATTTGATCATAAAACCTTCCACCGGCGTTATGGTCGCATCGAAATAGATGTTGTTGAAAAACTCCTGTCCAGCTCCAGCGCTTTCATCCGATCGCTCGATATTCAGAATTGTATAGGTATCAAGATCGATCAGGTCGAACGGACTGTTACCGTGTTTGGTCTGGAGTATATTCCTGGCTCCAACCTTTACCGATTGCTCCTTGACCAACGTATCCACATTATCAAATTGATACAAATTGTTCGTCGTTGTCGGCTCCTCCACGAGTGTGTAGTTCATATAAGGTTCGACGATATGGCGCAGCGGCATGTCTTCGTCATCCCAAGTCTTGAAAGCCTTGAACGACATTTCGCATCCAATCTCGACACGCGACCTGACCATGGCAGGTCCATCGGTTGCGTGAGACAAGCTGTTGGTTGTCACGGTTGTATTTGTTGTGCCATTCGCGCCGACAGTGACATTGGTCGTTGTTACCGGGCCTTGCCCAGGTGGTATTGTTGCCGAGTAAAACGTCCCGCGATAACCCGTCCGAGGGGTGACATTCAGGAACCCAAAATACTTTTCCGGACAATAGACCATGTGGGATGAATCAAGCCGGAACGCAGTGTAGTCTTCGACGCCTGATCCGGCCGCATGAGCTTCCTGAAGAAATGCAGCCGCCGTCTGCCCCTCATAATAAAGGATCGTGTCGTCTATTTCCTGCTTCGAAAAATCGACCGACGCTTCCGGCATACGGTTCACGCTTGTGTAGAAATCGTTCAAACGACCGCTCGCAAGCAGGTTGGCGGTATAATCCTCCTCTCTGTGGGTATACATTATGTAATTCTCGGGCTGGCTGCTGTTCAGGTATTCATCCTCGAAGAAATCCTCAAGAATATAAGGATCGCTCAGGTAATTGGCCTGCACAAGAAGGGAGTCCTTTTCGGTCATGTTGTAAGTGTTCTTGAGCTTCACCCTGTTTCTGTCGCTCACGGTGTTAGCGTCATCACCTTCGTCATCAGGCGACTTGTCTTTGAGATAATAGGTGGACAGTTCGCCGAAACACGCGCCGTCAAGCGCATGCCATCTGACATCCTGCCCGTACGCCACACCCCTTTTGCTCCGGTAATCCACATGCGTCTCTCCACTGAAATCGTCGCTAATGGGATATCTGTACGAACTCAGGAGAAATACGCCCATTTCGCTGCTTGCGCCAGCCAGGAAGCTGAAGCCGAAGTCATCATTGAGATTCCTATACCAGTAGGGCATATACATTATCGGAAACGATCCAAGATAGAACATGGCGCTGTGTGCCTTAACATACTCGCCAGGTACCACCTCCATCTCACTCGCCGCAACATGCCAGTGGCGTTCTGACCAGTCGTTTGTGCAGGTTGTAATATCGGCGTTTTGAAATATGAATTCTTTGCCGACCTTCTCAGTCTTATCCGCCTTGACGTGAAATGGCGCCATGTTGCCCGCAGTTTCGGCAATGTCGCCCACCCCAGTCTTAAAGTTGTAGCGGAGTTTATCGCCCCTCCAGATGTTGCCGGCCTTGTTTAACACAACATTGCCAACAGCGTTGGCGTCCTCTGTAGTCATGTTTATCTGCACATAATCGGCGCGCAGTTCTTCGTCGCCTTTCTGTATGACAACGTGCCCCTTTGCGGTGGCAAAACCAGTCTTGCGGTCGTAATCAAGAGCGTCTGCTTTTATCTCAATCTTCGCGTTTCGATTACTCGACGCTCCCTGCTGCATGCCGCCTTTTTTGCCTTTGAGCATTGACATCATGTCCGTCGGAGCGGCTGCGTTGGTGGATGATATCGCTGCGGCGCGTCCTGTATCGTTGGTTGGCGCCGCATCGCACAAGACAGTCACAAGCTGAACAAGCAAGCCAACGATCACACACCCGCCAAAAACGCGAGCAGAAGGACTCTTTCCGCGCATGGCAGCCGCCACGCAACCAGCCTGACATCTAATATTCTTCGCCACAGCGCCCTCAATCTCATTTTTCGGCGGTAGAGTAAAGTATTTCCCCTGTGGTACCGTCATTGATCGAAAAATACTCCACATGCTTGCCTGGATCAGACTTGAAACTCAGCCGCCCGCGAAATTGCGATTCCAAGTCCAGAAGAAATTCCTCATCTTCGCTTCTCAGCCTTTCCAGCACCGTCGGGTGGACGACAATCTGCAATTCCTGCTTGCTGTCACCCCTCTTCCGCTTCCGTATGACCGCCGCAATCTGTCGCTGAATATCTACACTCATTCCCATCTGCGACTTGATACTGCCGCGTCCGCGACAATATGGGCAATCTATGTGCATTGACGAAAGAATGCTCTCCTCCACACGCTGTCGGGTCATTTCCATTATTCCAAGCTCTGAAACAGGCAGCACATTGGTTCTTGCCCGGTCACGTTTCAGCGCGGCTTTCATCGCCTTATATACAGCATTCTGGTGCTTGCGCGATTTCATATCTATGAAATCTATCACAATCAATCCTCCGATATTTCTGAGCCTCAATTGCCGCGCTATTTCGTTGACCGCCTGGGTGTTGACATCCAGGATAGCTTCCTCCTGAGACCCTTCGCCCTTGTGCCTGCCTGTATTAACGTCAATCGCAATCAATGCTTCCGTCTCGTCGAACACCAGGTGTCCGCCGGACTCCAGGTTGACCCGCCTTCTGAAAGCTTCCTCTATCTGTTTCTCCACTTCATAGTGCTCGAACACGGGCAATTCACCCTCATAACGGCGTATCTTACCCTTGGCCCTTCGTGAGACTTTCGCGGCGATGTCCCTGATCCTTTCGTACTCCGACGGCGAGTCAACGATAATGCAGTCTATATCTTCGGTAAGCCAGTCGCGAACGACGCGCTCGATGATATCAGGCTCCTGATACAGACAGCATGGGGCGGGTTTCTCGGCCATCGCGCGATTAAGATCGGCAAGCACCGAAACCAGCGACCGTAAATCGCGGATGAAACTGAGCTTGGATGCCCCCGATGCTGCGGTTCGCGCGATCAGGCCGGTGTCGTTTGGCAACGGCATGCGGGCAAGTATCTTCTTTAATCTCTGGCGCTCTTTATCGTCCCCTATCTTGCGCGAAACCCCTCTCAGCGTGGTGCCCGGCATCATAACGAGATACCGGCCTGGAATGCTGAGAGTTGCGCTCACGCGCGGCCCTTTGGTTCCTATCGGTCCCTTCGTGACCTGAACGACAATCTCTGAACCAACTGGAAAACGCTTCTCGATTTCCGGATTGGAGAAACGCCGCCGCCGTGGAGTCCTGCCCTTGCGCCCTTCCTCCTCGAAATCGTAACGGGATTCATCATCCGGAATCATGTCCCAGTAGTGCAGGAACGCATTCTTCTTCAGTCCAATATCCACAAACGCGGCTTGCAGATCGTGCTCGAGATTCTGGATCCTGCCTTTGTAGATGCTCCCCACTATCCGCTCCTGCGTCGGATGTTCGATTTGCAATTCCTCGAGACTGCCGTTCTCGAGTACCGCAACGCGCGTTTCGAGACTTTCGGCATTTACAACTATCAATCTTTTCATTGTGTTCTGTCTAAACCAGCCAAACATTGTGTACCTCACTATCTATTTTTGTTTATAAAACTCTCGCTCACATCATCCATGCGGTCTCAGGAGAAATCCTCCACCGTGGATCGAGAGCGTATGCGGACGCTCTGAGTGATACCCAGCACCGACATTGTGACAATCATGAATGAACCTCCATAACTCAACAGCGGCAACGGAACTCCTATTATCGGCATAAGGCCAACCGTCATCGCTATGTTAATGAAAACGTGGCAGAAAATCATTGTGACAATCCCCACACACAAAAGACGACCCAGCTTGTCTCTAGACCTCAAACCCGCCAGCGTCCCTGCCGTAATAACCACCCCGAAAAGCAACAACACGACAACCGATCCGAAAAATCCTTTTTCTTCCGCTATCACCGAATAAATGAAGTCTGTTGGAGCCACCGATGGGGGCAGAAAACCAAGGATGTTCTGCGTTCCATTCCGGAACCCCTTGCCCCACACTCCACCGGAGCCGACAGCCATTTCCGATTGCATCTTGTTCCAGCCGGCGCCAAGAGGATCCACATCGGCTTTGATAAAAACGTTGATGCGGTCCCTGTGGTACTCACTCAACCCGACAACGTGCATGATTCTCTTCTGCGCCGCTTCGCTCGCGCCAAGTTTTTCCGGCAGAAAAAGAACGCCGAGCACTGTGCCAACAGCCACCACACCAATAAGCACGAAAGACATCATGATCCTCATCGGGACGCCGCCCACAAGCATCATAACGAAAAGCGTCGGCAGGAAGATCAACGCCGTGCCGTAGTCCGGCTCAATCACGATGAGAAGAAAAGGAAGCGCAACAATGCCCAGCAGCATGGCTATGGATTTAAGATTTTCAAAGTCAATGGCCGGCCTGCTTAACGTCTGCGCAAGCACAAGAACCGTCGCCACTTTCGCAATTTCGGAAGGCTGCACACCGATTCCAAACAAGTCCAGCCATCTCTTGGCCCCATAGGTGCGGTGGCCGACAATGAGAACTGCCACGAGCAGGAATATTCCTGCCCCATAAATCAGCCATGCGACTTTTCCCCATTCCTGGTAATCCAGGGCCGCACAGATCGCGAAACAGACTATTCCGACCATCGCCCATACGATCTGTTTCTTGTACAGAAAGCGTCCACCAACCTGGTCCTCGCTGACATAAGAAGAACTGTAAATGAAACAAATGCCTATCGAGATGAGCAGCAGCACCGCAATGGCCATGACCCAGCTCAGCTTCTTCAACAAAAACAGATCTTTAAACATACCGCTCAACTTTTGTCACCTTGCGACACGGTGGTCGTGACGTTTGACGCAGGACTTTCCGCACTGAATACGCCCCGCATCAACTCATTGATTCTGGGGGCGACGCTCAACCCACCGGAAACGCCTTCGTCAAGCACCATTGCGACAACATATCGCGGCTGATCGAAAGGCGCGAAAAGGGTCATCCATGTGTGCTTTCGCCGCTGCGAGCCGGAATCGAACTCCGCAGTGCCCGTTTTACCAGCCATTTCAACGCCTGGAATCTTTGCGCGCTTGCCCGTGCCGGTCTCTGCTTCTATGACATCGTGCATCCCGCCTTTAAGCACCTTCATGGTCGTGGGAGCCCAGAGCATCTTCCTGGCCACTTCACCTTCTGCATCGCCGCGCCTCATCATCAGCCTCGGCCGGTAAACCGTGCCGTCATTCGCGATGGACGCTGTGAATACAGCCATTTGGAGCGGCGTAACAGATACCGCTCCCTGCCCGATTGACGCATTGCATGTGTCGCCGCCGGACCAACCCCTGCCTTTCTTCGGCAAAAGTCCGGCCGATTCCCCGCCCATCTCGATGCCGGTTTTGTGGCCGAACCCGACGGCGTCGCCCATGCGCTGTATGCGATCGTATGTGCACCTGAGTCCGAGCTGGCAGAAATACGCGTTGCACGACTGTTCGATGGCTTTCCGCATCGCCAACGTTCCGTGTCCTGCCTTTTGCCAACAGTGAAATATAGCACTCCCCAGCTGAAAATAGCCGGGACAGTCGAATGTCGTATCAGCTGTTGCAACGCCAGACTCCAACGCTGTGATTATGACCAGCGGCTTGAACGTGCTTCCCGGCGGATATATCCCGGCTATCGCACGGTTGACCATCGGTTTGCCGGGGTCGGTGTTGAGCTTGTCCCATTCCTCGGCCGACACAGACGGACTGAAATCGTTCGGATCGAATTTCGGTGAACTGGCCATCGCCAGAACGTCACCGTTTCTTGGATCGAGAATCACAACGGCGCCGGTTTCGCCTTCCAACGCCTTCTCGGCCAGACGCTGAATGCGGGAATCTATCGTGAGCACAATATCCGAGCCGGATACCGGCTCCCTCGGTTTCAGTTCCGTGTTGACGAAATCTTTGCGTCTGTATCCTGAGGCATCAACATGGATGACGTATCCGCCGGCAATCCCGGTCAGTTCATCGTTAAACGTTTTCTCTACACCGTACTTGCCTTCCATTTCCGGGTGATAATACTGCCACGGTTCCTCCGGATCCTGCTCGGGATCCGATCTTCCGACATATCCGAGCAAATGCGAGGCGAGAGCTCCCATCGGATACGACCTGACCGGTTCGTAATATATGGCAACGCCGGGAAGCCGCGGCTCCAGCTCCTCCAGCCTGGCCACTGTCGTCTCGTCAACATCCCGCCATGCTGGGAATGGAAGCGGCAGTCGCCTGTTAATATGCTTCCTTATTTCTTCGCGCGTCACATCCGACTTCAAATGCAGAACGCCGGATAGTTTGGCGATGGTTTCTTCCACCCTGTTTATCGTATTGCTCCAGCTTCCGGGCTGCCTTAATTCTTCGATATATATTCCCACGCAATAGCTGGGCCTGTTATCGGCAAGACACAAACCGTTCCTGTCATAGATCAGCCCGCGAGTGCCAGGAAGCCTGACCCGTCGGACGCTCTGACGGTCCACCTTGCTCCTGTATTTTGACACGTCGCGCACCTGTATCCGCCACAGCGATCCGACGAGAAACAGCAGTCCCGCCAGCATGGCCACAAGCGCGATACGCATGCGCATCAGTTCAACGCTCAATTGATCACTCGATGTCAAGAACTACAGTCTCCTCTTTCATGGTCACATTGCCCATCATCCGGTCAAATTTCCCGGCAACCAGAAAAATCAGCGGTGTGCACAGCGCCCCCAGAACACCTGTGCCGATTATTTTCAACAGCAGATACCAGAGCGGACACGCTATCAATTGTTCCTTCGCAAGAAGCAGATAAAACGCCACCGTTGTGGCCGCGCCGGCCGCGCCGCCGAACACGAGCGGCGGCAGGGCGGACTCGATCATTACGACATTGCGGAAACGCCCGGCAATCAGCCCCACGATGCAGAAACAAAAGGAGGAATAGCCGAGAGGAATTGGGCTTAAAACATCCTGCAGGAAGCCAGCGAAAAAGGCCGCAAGCAGCATGCAATTGGAGTCATGCCTAAGCGCATAGTAAAGCACAAGAGCCAGGAGAAGTGGAAGCTTCGCCTGTCCGAGAATTGCGTAAGCCGGTATGAATGTCTGGAGGACAACTCCGCATATCATGACGAACGCCATTACCAGCCACTTCATGTCGAGATGCACCTTTTCATGTTTCCTACTCCACCGCCACAAAAACATATTTCAACGAACTCAATTGCGCCGCCGGAACTATGTCGGCCTGCTGAAAGAGCTTCGACGGATCGATCCTCGCCCCCTCTACGCGTCCGAGCAGCAGCCCTGCCGGATATGTGCCGCCAAGTCCTGACGTGACCACTTCGTCGCCCTGAAGCGCCGGATGTTCCTTTGAAATGTAGTCCATGCTGCACGGCTGCGCCGCTGCGCAAAACATTTCCAATTTTGTGGCCCCTATTGCCGCAACGCCCCCGCCCCGCACGATGCCGTAAGCTCCAGTCCTCACGAGTTTGCACCCAACCTTGCAGTTGGGATCTGTGATGAGAAGGACATCGCATGTGCGCCGCGCGGTTTCCGTGGTCCTGCCGATCAGTCCGTCGGTCGTGACAGCAGCCATCCCCGGACGTATGCCATCTTCGCTTCCTCTATTCAGTGTGATCGTCTGCCACCATCCGCTTGCGTCGCCGCGCGCGACAACCTCGCATAGAACAAGTTTACGTTTCGATATGCTCCTGAAACCAAGCTGCTCCCTAAGATCCTTGTTGTCCGCCTCAAGCGCCTTCATGCCCTGGATCTCCTGCCTGAGGTTGGCAATTTCCTCCATCATCTTCTGCTGCTCGCCCAGCGCTTTCCCGCTGTCGACGAAGGAAGCCATGGTCCGAGGTATTTTCATCAGAAAGAATGACATGAGATTCTGAAAAGGAGCAAGGTTTCCACGTGAACCTGTCTTGATATACATGGAGGTTGGCATCGGCAGATTCAACAGAATCAAAACCGCCAGTAGTATGACACAAATTAGATATGTTCTGACTCGCACAATCTCCCTCTGACGCCACAAGCTCTGCACAGTTCACAAGCGCAGGCTTTTGTTTCCCTGGGTGGGATAATTTGATGGGACTGAGAGGAAGCTTTAGGAACGCGCCACGTTTGCCTTGCGAAGGAAATTAAGCTCGTTAAGCACAACGCCTGTTCCTTCCGCAACGGCGCTCAAAGGGTCGTCGGCAATGTGAACAGGCAAACCGGTCTGTTCAGCTATAAGTTTGTCGATTCCCTTAAGCAAAGCTCCGCCACCGGCGAGGACCATACCGCGATCAACCAAGTCTGCGGCAAGCTCGGGAGGACAACGTTCCAAGGTAATCCTGATCGCATCAACGATGGAGGATATTGGTTCTTGCAAAGCCTCGCGAATCTCGCCCGAACTTACAGTCAGCGTCTTTGGGAGACCTGCAACGAGGTCTCTGCCCTTCACTTCCATGGTCGTTTCCTCTTCAATCGGATAAGCCGATCCCATGGTGATCTTGATTTCCTCAGCCGTTCTTTCTCCTATCATCAAATTGTACACCCGCTTCATGTATTGAGCTATACACTCATCCATTTCGTCGCCGCCCACACGCACGGACCGGCTGAAAACAACACCGGCCAGCGAAATCAGCGCGACCTCAGTGGTTCCACCTCCTATGTCCACTATCATATTTCCCGCAGGTTCCTGAACCGGAAGCCCCACGCCTATGGCCGCCGCCATTGGCTCTTCAATCAGGAATACCTCTCGCGCTCCGGCATGAGTGGCCGAATCCTTCACCGCCCGCTTCTCAACTTCGGTAATGTCGCTGGGAACGGCAATGATGACGCGAGGACGCACCATCTTTCGGCGCCCCTGGGTCTTCCGGATGAAATACCTTAGCATTGCCTCGGTAATCTCGAAATCAGCAATGACGCCGGCCTTCATAGGCCTGATCGCCACGATGTTGCCCGGCGTACGCCCGAGCATTCGCTTTGCTTCTTCGCCGACTGCCAGAATGCGTTTCGTTCCCGCCTGGACAGCCACTACAGAGGGTTCCCTGAGCACAATTCCGCGGTCTTTTACATAGACCAGCGTATTCGCCGTGCCCAGATCAATGCCTATATCGTTCGAAAAAAGCCCTAAGATATTACTCCACATGGGTTTTCCTTGTTTTGGACCCGCCAGAACAAATTTTCGGGGACACTTTGCGTCATTCCCTATCACACCGTCAAGAACTAAAAGGGACGTATCTCGCCCTTGGGTGCAGCGCCCTCAATGATTGTAGATGCCTTCTTCGCCTGATCCGGCTCGTCGTGCATGAGATAGCGGACCAAAACATCCGTATCCAGGACGGTCATGCCCGCGGTCCTCCTCGCCGTATCATTATTTGCCTTTGGCAAGTGACGGCAGAGCGCGGTGATACAGCAATTCACTTTTTGTCCGCTGCAATCCTGCCGCCCCATTCTTCTTTGGCACGGGCGGCGGCTTCGCTGTATGGGTAATCTTTGAGCAGTTGACGGTAAGCGCTCGCAGCTTCGGAGTCACGTTTCATGGCAACGCTGATCTCGACGATGGCTGAAAGAATCTCGGATTTGTGAAAATCGGTCTCCGCCACTGTCAGGAGCTTGCGGGAAAGCAGGACCGCTCTTTGCAATTCGTTTCTACCGATGCAAACCCGGATCATGATCAGGCCTGTCTCCGTGGCCATTCGCTGTTCCGGCGCATCCCATTCGATGGAACGCACCATTTGCTCGGAATCGTCGAAATCGCCACGCTTGAGGCAGTCCCGCGCCGTCTCAATGCGTGCCTGCCTTTTAAGTATCTGCCCGGTGTCGCCTGAAGCGTGAGATGTATCTATGGAAGCAAACATTTGCCGCGCCGAATCCAGATGCCCTAATGCAAAGAGCACATCGGCCTCATAAATCTTCTTCAATCGCCGGTCTGAATCCGAAAGTTTCTCGCTCTCGATGGCAGCAAGCAGGTTCTGCGCATCTTCCACACGGCCCACATAGTGAATCAACATCCCTGAAAGATGCAGCGCGGCCCAGGCTTTCCGATCCGGCTTGAACAGAGGCGATTCCATGACGATCCTGAATGCCTCCTCGGCCATGCCATATTCCCGGATATCGGGGCGCTGCACGAACAACGCTATCTCGCTGAAAACGCCTGAATATTCCGCGTCAAAATCAGCCTTTCGCTGGAGGCATAAGGCGGCAAACTTTTTTGCCACATGCAAATCTTCTTCCCCGACAGCGATGCGGTACACGTTCACAAGATCGGCGACTGGCGCCGAATGGAAATCTTCTTCAGCGAGTTTCCGCCTTTCCTCTTTGAAAAGATGCCTCGGATGCTCTTTCTGCTGGGTCCACATTGGATGAACGAGCACCTTTTGCGATACCGACGACGAAACTCCGTTGCTCTGCACTTCCAGCTTCACCGTGCGCATTCCTGTGGACAGAAAAACGTGTTCGGCCACTGGCCCATCCGCACTTGTTCCGTCATCGAAGTTCCATGTATAACTCTGCCCCTCGTTCAATGCTTTGAATCGGACATGGACAAACGTCGCCACATCAATGGTGAAATGAGCTGTAATATCCCACGTAAAACGAGCTCCGATAGGCTTGGATGGCGCTGGCTCATAACTTGAAACCTCAAACGTGCCCACCGGCGCGAATGCGCTGGCCGGCATTATTTCAAAACGATCCTGTCCGGGCTGTCTCCAGGCAGCTTCCACCGTATAGCCGAACCCTTTTTTCACATTCAGATACTCTATTCTGTGCCGCCCGGTGTTGAGCTTGATGGCGCCATGGTGCTGTCCTTTTCTTCCGCCATTGCAGTCGTGCCAGCCAGGCCATTCAGCAACGACTTTCCTGTCAACAAGCAGACAGGATGCATCTTCAGAAACGGTGGCAAAATCATAACTTCCAGCCGTCTCGACTGAGAAAAAGCCGGTGATGATCGAAACGAAATCATCCGTCGGACCATGCGGATTGATTCCGTGAAATATATTGGGAAGCAGGCTTCTGCCCAGAACGGTGCTCGATGCGTTGCATATGCGCCGGATTTCAGTTGCGTTTCTCGGGTCCCCTTCCTCGCGTTCCCTTGTCTCGAGAATCAGTCCCGATGTCGGATTCCAGGCCGGCGTATTGAGCGGAGGAGACTTGCCTGTGTATACATAGTATGCCGAATCGTGGGCGGACGAATTAAAGAACACTTTCAACGGCTCACCTTCAGCCGCCCAGAGCACTTCGTAGCCAACAGGCGACCCATTAGTGGAGAAGACTTGCAGGCAAACATTGCTGGCAGCCAGATCGTTGGGCCATAAAAGAAAAAATCCTGCGTCGGCTTCTTCGTTGGAGTCAGAGGTGCGTTCTATTCGATACCGGGAATCGCCTGTCGCTGAATCCCATCCAGCCAGGACAAGCGTTGGGCCAACAAGGAACAACGCGACGAGTATGAATAGAATCAGCTTATTTCGCATCTCACGCACATGCCTTGGAACGACCGAGAAACAGGACAATTTCGCCATTTATAACGATCAGCTACGTGCGATCCCGTCTGCGTTATGCACTATCATATTTCCATTCTCCAATGCCACAACGTTTTACCGTTGTTCTCGGCCAGCGTTGTCAGTCAAAGTCACTGCCATTCCGCAAGCTTGCCACGGTATGCGTATCCAAGGTTGCGTTCCGGCCGCGCGCCAAGGCTTGGCTGTTGCAAGTTCCAGCGAGCGTTCAGCTGGTTTGAGCAACATCACCTGCGCATTTATCATCCGCAACCGCACATCAACGATGTTCTTTTTCAACCAGTTGTCGGTAACATTTTCAGGAACTGCTGAAATTGCAGTCGCAAGGCGCAGAGCTCGTTTCTCGTGCTGGATGCCGGCACTGTCCGGTTCCCCGTTTGACCAGGCGAGCCAGCCATTGGACGGATCGCGCCGGTGCACTTTGCCATCGGCATCCTGCCACACTATGCATGCATGCCCCGGATCAGCCAGCAGAAGAAAGTGATTTGACGCAACCGGCCTGTCTGCAAACAATTTTGCCGCTTCGTCAACGTTGCTTGCGTTTTCGAGTATTTCTCTTGCGCGAAACGCGATTGGCGTGCCGTTTGCAGATTGCCGCGACCCGGAATTATTCTTGAGAATTGCTACTGTCACTCCAACATCGTTCATTCCTGTGATCGCACCTGAGTACCCCGGCCAGCTCACTGTGGAGAATGTGTGCCGGCCCGGAGGCGTCCGCACTATAACGGTTGTCGCAGGCCCAAGCAGGCCAGCCGGAAAGAAATCCATATTACGGGCGATGCGCACCGGCCCCCGGCCATCGGCACCTGAAACGAGCACTGTGCAAAGAGA
>CAZASC010000072.1:16942-18080 GCA_964487695.1 uncultured Victivallales bacterium | reverse complement strand
TGGGGTCAGCCCTTGACTTAGGACTTTACAAGGGTGGATGGTCTGTGCGATGCTCGGGAAATGGCAAGGCATCTTAGAGTTGAGTATCCAGGAGCGATCTATCACGTCACGTGCAGGATGATTGGAGACAGTCGTCTGGATCAAAGTCGGCTGTTCACTGCGGATGAAGAGCGGGAACGCTTTCTGGAACGGTTGGGCGAGCGAGTCGAGCAGTACAACATCCGCCTGTATCTGTTTGTCCTGATGACGAATCACTTTCACCTGGTGTTTGAAACCCCTGAAGGCAACTGTTCGCGGTACATGCAGTCATTGCTTACGTCCTACACGGTCTACTACAATCTCCGGCATGGTCGGCATGGGCATCTGTTGGACGGACGGTTCAAGGCGAAGGTGGTAGATGGTGACGATTATCTCCTGGCCTTGACGCGGTATGTGCACCTGAATCCAGTGATGGTGGGCGGGACAAAGGATCTGCCGCTCGATAAGAGGATGGAATTGCTGCGAGGATACCGGTGGAGCTCGTATCCGAGCTACATAGGGAAGCGCGAAAGATATGATTTTGTAACGTATGGACCGGTTCTGGCGGAGATGAGCGGGAAGGCGAGAAAGCGGCCTGCGCGGTACAGAGAGTTCGTTGAGAGTGGGCTGGCAGAGACTGATGAGGAGTTTCATGCGGCGTTGAAAGCTTCGCCGCGGAGCATAGGGGGCGAAGGTTTTCGTGCGTGGGTGGATGAGCTTTACGGGAAGCTGGTGAAAGGCCGTGGGGCGGTTGAGGACATCGCATTTCGGCATGTTACCGAGCCAATGGACTCTGCAAAGGTCCTGGAGATAGTGGCGGCGGGCATGGGCGTCGAGGTGGGGGAACTTTCCCGGCGTCATCGGGATTCGACATTGCGATCGGTGGCGGCTCGATATCTGATGCGCTACGCAGGGCAATCGCAGCGCGATATAGGCAGGCTGCTGAAAGCTGGCAGCGGTTCGGCAATCAGCAAGCAACTGGCAAGGCACAGAGATGCATTGGAAGAAAGAGGGATGGCTGGCATGCTGTCCAAGATTGAGAGCCAGCTGGAGGAAGAAAAGCAAAAGCGACAAGGAAAGGCAACTAAGTCCTAAGTCAAGGGCTGACCCCTCTGCTGTG
>CAZASC010000072.1:0-16842 GCA_964487695.1 uncultured Victivallales bacterium | reverse complement strand
AGGGCTGACCCCTCTGCTGTGTGCAGACAAATGGAAAGTCCGTACGCTGCAACGATGCGTGATAATCGGCCTGCTTGACAAACGGTGGCAAGAAGCGGCATTATACAAAGCGTTTTTAAGTGGCGTCAGTAATTTCCGGTAGTCAACTGATGCACGCGCACATCGGGCTGATATAATGATGATGCACATGGACAACTCCGCAAAGAAATATCTCGCGATTCCGCTTTTCGTTGTTTCACTGTTTTTCTTGATCGCCGTGCCGGTCGAATCCAGGGCCGTCCAGCCGAAAGCCGCCGCAACGCCACCTAAAGCTACACCCGTTCCCGCGGCCGCGACCAACGCCGCGCCCGCAAAAGCCGAAGTGAAACCGGAGGTAAAAGCTGAAGATCCGTTCGACAAGGAGCTCCGTTTTGTTTCTGGACTGGTTGACTGGAGGTTGCCGGACTATGCCGCGAAATATCTTGATCTCTATCTTGCCGAACATCCGGAGATGAAGTCCCGCGCCAGTGCGATTCGAGTGGAAATTCTCGCCGGCGCAGGCAAGTTTGACGAAGCCCAGAAGATGATAGCCGAGCTTCCTGGAAGCGGCGTTGAAGCCTGGAAGATGAAGCTGGCACTGGCAGATAAACTTTACGACTGGAACAAGCTTAACGATGCGCGCGTAATATATGACGATTTCTTCAAGGCATATAATAGCGGGCCGCCGCCCGAATTGAGGGAGTTTTACATGGAAGCTGCCTACAAGTACGGGCAGATGCTGCTTCTGAAAAAGGAAGACGAGGGCGCTGTCAGGGCCTACGAATATATCCTGCTCGCCAAGCCTGAACCCGATATCGAGGCGAAAGTCCAGATGGACCTGGCGGAACTCTGCATCAAAGTCGCCGAGAATCGTCCCGCTGACAGGGATACGTATCTCAAGAAGGCAAAGGACATCTGCGACAAGATATTATGGAAGGGCGTGAGCGAGGAAGTGTGGCGGATTTCCGTGTTCGGGAAGGCGCTGGTAGTGAGGGCGCACATAGAAACCATACAAGGCGATACGCAGGCGGCCATAAAGCTGATCAACGACTATCTCCCGATGCTCAAGGGGCTCGAGGATGTGCTGAAGCAGAACAAGGTTTCGTTGTCTTACAGTCCCATGCCCGAATGCCGTTATCTTCTGGGAACTCTAAGCCAGGAGCAAGGCAACGCGATGTTCACGGCCGGCAAGAAGGATGAAGGCAACAAGATGCTGGTTTCCGCGTTGGGGCATTTTGTAAACGTGTACGGCAAGTACCCCTCCAGTCCATGGGCAATCGAGGCTGGTCAACGTGCGAACAAGATCAAGGACGACCTCAAGGGCAGGGGGTTGAGCGTCACTATTCCGGAATTCGACATGAAGCCAATCATCATGGGGCAGCTCAGTGATGCACAGACGCTGCTATCGCAGAATCAGTTTGAGGAAGCGGCGCCGAAATATCTCGCAGTTTTGAACGTCACACCAGAACAGGAGCTTTCCGTCGGAGCGCTCGGTGACCTCATCAAATGCTACACAGAGCTGAAAGACACCAATTATCTGTATACCGTCATTGACTACCTTTCCGAGCGTTTTTCCAGGAATGAACACTTGCAGGATGCCGCGGGCAATTTGATGATCAAAACGGCGGAGGCTGCTGAAGCGAGAAACGACAAGGAATTGGGCGACCGCGTTTACAACCTCTATTTCAGCCGCTTCACGAAGCACGCGCGTCTGCCTGTCGTGCTCTACAACTTCGGTGAAACGAAGTTGCGCGAGAAGAGCTACGATCAGGCGTTGAGTTATTTTCAGCAGATCACGAATTATCCGAAGGCGCAGTTGTATCTGCCTTCGCTGAACAACATGGCGTATTGCTATTCGATGCTGAACGACTACACGAACTCGCTGCAAATCATGTCGAAATACATCGCCGAATCACCGCCCAGTCCGGGCGTGCTGGAGGCAAGATTCCGCGTGGCCGATACTTACAGGCGGCAGGACAAGCTCGTTCAGGCGATAAACGATTACGTTCAAATAGAGAAGATCCTCGGTTCGCCCGCGAAGGCCAGCTATATGAACGGCGCAGAGGCCGAGGCAAAGGTAAGGGACATCGCTGAACGGACACTTTTCTGGAAGGCGCTCTGCCTCGCAAGGCTGAAAGAGCCGGCGGACAAGGTCAAGTCCTACCAGGAAGGCGCCATTGCGGCCTACAACAAATTCCTCGTCGATTTCCCGAAATCGTCTCTGGCTCCCAAGGTGTTGAGCCGGCTCGGTACACTGTTGCAAATCAACGGCAAACCGGACATGGCCAACAGGGCCTTCGACAGGCTGGCGAAGGAATACTCGGAATCGATGGAGGCGAAGGAAGTAGTTTTCGTACAGGCGACAAGTCTGCTTGAACTCGGCCAGCGGGACGAGGCTTTGAAGGTTTTCAAACGGATGCTGGACAACGACCAGTCTTTCAGTGCACCGCAGTTCCTTCGCGCCGCAAAATACCTGTACGATGCGAAGGACTATGATATCGCGCTCAAGTGCTACCAGAAGGCGAAAGCCAATTCGCAGGCGCGCGAGGTGTGGGAGCCCGCAACGCTCGGCGTGGCCCAGTGCAGTCTCGAGGTCGGTAATGCGCCGGACACGGTAAAGGCGATTGAAGAGTTATTTGCAAAATATCCCAAGAGCGGATACAGCGTCGAGGCATACTTTGCCGCCGCCAAGGCCTATGCGGACGTCGGATCGAAGGAAACAGATCCAAAGGCCAAGCTGCTGATGTTCAACAAGGCCATCGATGCCATGAACAAGGTCCGCGGGCTTCTGGCGCGGGACGCCGAGCGGATGGCGCAGGCCGATATCCAGCTCGCTCAAGTGTATCTGCTGATGGGCAATAAGGACGCTGCTCTCGCGACATACGTCAGGATGCTGATGTTCGGCGACTGGAGCAATGTGAAGCTCAAACCTTATATAGAGCAGGCATTCGGGAATGGCCTTCCTCTGATCCTGGAAAAGGACAGGAACGAGGACGCGGTCAGCCTCTGCGATTCATATCTGAAAACGTTTCCAAATGGTCGCTGGGTGAACGATGCCCGGAAATGGAAAGGCAGTGCGCAGGCGAAACTCGCCGCCTCCGGAGGCGCGAAAGAGTCGGGCGGAGCCGTGGCCCCGGTTTCGGACAGCGTGACAGCGCCGCCGTCCGGCGAT
Source organism: uncultured Victivallales bacterium (assembly GCA_964487695.1). Classification (GTDB taxonomy): domain Bacteria; phylum Verrucomicrobiota; class Kiritimatiellia; order UBA8416; family CAZASC01; genus CAZASC01. Next base: position 13,652 of record CAZASC010000072.1, on the reverse strand, counting down.
CAGCAGACCGCACCGCCGGCCAAAGCGGAAGACAAGCAGAAATAGCGCACAAATGTTCGATGATAAATGTATTCGAGCGGAAAATCCGAATTAAGATTAGAGAGGGCATAATGAAGAAACAATTGATTCCAATAATGTCGTTCGCGGTCTGCATTCTCCTGACCGCGCAGGCAAACGCCGACAAGATATTTTTTACTGACGGAACATCGAAGCCGGCGCAGTCAATCAGGTTTGAGGCGACAACTGGTCAATACGTTGTCGACACCGACAAAATCACAATGTCCTTCGACAAGGCCAAGGTGGCCCGCGTCGAGGTCGCTAAGCCTGCCAGTTACGATAAAGCCGTTCAATTGTTCAACAGTGGTAATTTCAACGAAGCGATACCGCTTTTCCAAAGCATAGTCAGCGGCTATCTGATGCTGGGCTGGGACAACAAGGCCCGTGACTACATGGGGCAGGCCTACATGAAGAAGAAGGACTACAAGAATGCAGTCACTGTCTACAACGCATTGTTCGCAGCGGCGTTGCCGTCGGAAATAACACCCGCGACGCTGAAGCGGTATCAGGACGCTCTTCTCGCGACCGGCGAATACGACAAACTGAAGAAGATGATTGACGACACAATAGCCACTGGCAGCCGGGACAATGCGGCTATGGCGCAGATTACACGGGGCGACATATCAAAGAAGCAGGGCAAGACTTTCGATGCACTCATGGACTATCTCCGGACGGTGATACTGTTCAAGAATGTCGAAGAAGCGCAACCGGAAGCCCTATACAAAGCGGCCCAGTGCCTGGAGGAATTGCGCGATCCTCGCGCCGATATTTTCAAGAAGAAGCTTGCGCAGGATTATCCGCAGAGCACTTGGGCGGCTCAACTCAAGTAGCTGCGAAAAAAACGCTTGTGGATTGCCGCGCCTGATAATACATTGCGCGGATTACGTTGAGCGGGTTGAAGTGCTGTCTGAGTTTTGTCGTAATACATATCACCAATTAAGCAAAGGAGCGAGCATGTCTATTCGTAAATCCCTCTTGGTACTGACGTTCGTTGCATCCATGGCGTTTCTTGGCGTAAGCGTATGTTCGGCGCAGCAGGCTGGATCTTTGCAGCCGGCAACGGCGGCGAATCCGGCAGCTATGCCCATAGCGCCGGCGGCCGGCCATCAGGCGGGCAGCAGCCTTGGCATTGTGACGGTCATCCAGGCCAGCGGCGCCGTTGGTATCATGATATGGCTCGTGCTCTTTGGGAATCTAGCGACCATGTTTTATTTCATAGCCGATTGCGGAATGAAGATCCGCGCCGTCAAAATCATGCCGCCCTCGCTGGTCCAGAATGTGACGCAGGCAATGTCGGAAGGCGACGTGCTCAAAGCTCTCAAACATTGCGAGGTTGAACCGGGGCCGCTGTCCAACGTGCTGACAGCCGGTTTCGCCAACGTTGAAGAGGGATTCGAGACCATCCAGGACATGGTCGGCGCGGCGGCTGAGATGGAGAGCGAGAAGCTTCTCCAGCGCGTGACATACCTCAACGTTGTTTCCAACATGGGACCGTTGCTCGGATTGCTCGGTACGGTGCACGGCATGATTTACGCTTTCGCCACTCTCGCCACAACGCAGGCGGGTGCGGCCCAGCAAGCCTTGCTGGCCATTAACATCGCCGAGTCGCTGTACTGTACCGCGGCCGGTTTGATAACGGCCATTCCGGCGCTTGCAGCATATTACTACTTCAAGAACCTTGCCACGAGGATCATCCTTGGAATGGAAGCGATGACTTTGGACCTGATCAAGTCGTTGCGTAACATCGAGGTTGTCTCGGAATAACGGGTTCGCGAAACGGCGGATTAAATTATCCGGGAGGAGGCCTGCATGAGGAGAGCATCGGAAGAAAACCCCGGCGTCAACATGACGGCGCTGATAGACATCGTCTTTCAGCTCATCATCTTCTTCATCGTGACCGTCAAGATGGAAGAGACGACTCTCGACGCCAGCATCAAGATGGCCATGGCCCCGCACGGCAAGATCGTAGAGCACAAGGATCCGCGGACAGTCTACGTGAATGTCGATGCGAAGGGGGAAATATCCATTAATCGTCAGATCCTTCCAGCCGACTTGTTCAAGAGCATCATCGCCAAGGCGGTGGCCGAGTACGGTGCCGAGACTCCGATTGTCATCGTTGGCGACGTCAAGGCCCAGCATAAATATATCAGGAAGGTCATGGATGCCTGTACGGAATGTGGAATCTGGAAATTGAAATTCATGGCATTGCGAGAAGGCGGCTGAGTTTTATTACCGATGTCCGGGGATGACGGACGAAGAGGTGTTCTAGCCAGTCAAGGAGTTGCTTATGGCCCGCAAGAAGAAAAAAAGAAGAGGTCCGGACATGTTGGAGTTGAACATGACCGCCATGTGCGATGTCATATTCCAGCTCCTGATTTACCTGATCCTTACCGCAAAGCCAATGATCGTGCTCGCGAATCTTGACGTGAACCGGCCCGCTCCGGATGCCACCGTGACAGAGGCGACGAAGATTACGGGCCTGGTGGATATAATGGTTTTCTCGGATGCATATGTCATCAACACCAAGCGTGTGGATGCGGATGGCCTTGGCAAAGTGCTGAAACAGATGTCCGATTACGACAAGACCCAGACAGTTGTAATCAAATGTACCTGGGATTCCCGCCACGAAGAGCTTATCAAGGTGCTGGATATGTGCACCGAGTACGGCTTGAGCAATATCTCGGTCATGAGCATGTAGTTGCTTTGCAGGCCCGGTGACCACCGGCGCGAGGGCGCGCCGGCTCCATGCAACAACGAGTGACCAAAAGGTGCCTAACCCGGATTTCTCACACCGCTTCTCCCCTCTTCGCGGTGAGTAATACCGTCTTCAGTTTGCTTTTGCACTCTTAGGTGGAAGCCGCGCTCCGTCGCGGCGTATGTGCAATTGGGCGCTAAGAACCGTGCGCGGAGCGCCCGCTCCACCGGAGACAACAGCTTCACACTGCAAGTGGTATAAGCGGCTACAACAGAGAAACGCAATGTAGGACCGTTCACCACGAACGCAGTGAGGGAGAACGGTGCCGGCATCACTCGCATCGCAACTCGTTTCGTAACAGGTGGATTGCGCATGCCGCTTCAGAAAGTTGTGAGAAATCCGGGTTAGCAGACTCAATAATAGTGCAGTTTCAAGCCGTAACTGGTATACAGTCAATCAGGCACACAATAAATAAGCGTTTTGCCCTAAGAAACATGCAGTGACAGGCGTATTCAGTATATGTGGATTTTGCGGGCGTCGGTTGGATCGGCGCTTAGCGCATAAAGAAACGGTACAATAGTTGGAGAAAATAATGAGTTCTAGCTTGCTTGATCTTCTTCAGGATGAACCTCTGAGCATGAGGATGAAGAGAATTTTCAGGGGCCTGAAATACCCAAAAGGTTCACCGGAGCATGAATACGCGAAGTACGCGCTCATGTGCATTTATGGTCCCTACGCGATTTCCGCAGGCTGCTGTGGTCTGGTCATTCTGGCGTCGCTTTTCATTTCCACTGGCGGGTCAGGTCCTGTGTCGCAGGGATACGAAGTGACGATCCAGGATATCAAGACCGCAGATGAGAACCTGAAGATTGATGAAGTGAAGCCTGAAGTGACTCCGGACGTTGTCCAGGATGATCCCACTAAGGCGCCAGGCCCGGAGAATCCGGAGATCAGCACGCCCGGCCCTGTGCAACAGGATTACTCCAGCAATCCCGATGCGAACCCAAATGATACAACTGTCGGCGTCGGCGGAGACTCGGATACGGCGCTCGTCCCGTTGCAGGCGACGATGACCAAGAGCCCGATGGTGTTGAAAGGCCTGTACGGCAACCGGACCAAGGGCGGACGCGAAAGTGCTTTGCGTGCTTATGGCGGCGGCGGTGGCAGCGGAAAGGCCGATGGCTCTGGGCATACCACGGAAGACGCCGTGCTCAGGGCTCTGAGATGGCTGAAGAAGAACCAGTCGGAAGACGGATCATGGGACGCCAAGTCGGGCGGCGGTCCGGGAGATTATTACCCGGGCGCTCCGGCATTTACAGGGCTTGCGCTTCTTACCTACCTTGCGCATGGCGAAACGCCGACATCCCAGGAGTTCGGTCCGACCGTGGAGAAGGCAATCAAGTGGATGGTGGAGAACCAGTTGCCGGACGGGCATTTTAAGAATACAGGCAAGGACGATCATAACTATTCGCAGCCGATCGCAGCTTACTCGCTTTGCGAAGCGTTTGGCATGACACAGGTGCCTATGGTGAAGGATGCGGCGAAGAAGGCCATTGCAGTGCTCATAAAGAATCAGCACACAAGCGGCCTGTGGGATTACGATTGGGCCAATACGATTGCCAGTAGAAATGATATCTCTTATTCCGGCTGGTGCATTCAGGCTCTAAAATCCGCGCAAATGGCCGGGATGGACAATGACGGCCTAAATGATGCGACAAAGAAGGCCATTGTCGGACTTAAGGGCAATTTCCAGAAGGGTACCTTCATGTACACCGGCGACCCGAAGGAAGAGGGCGACAAGCTCGGGCGTCTCACCTGTGTCGGCGTGCTATGCCTGCAGTTGCTTGGAGCCGGAAAAGATACTGAGGCAAAAACAGGCATGAACTGGCTTGATCAGAACGCCACTTGCGACTGGACGGCTCCATGGGGCCAGAATCCGATCTATGATTGGTATTACACTACGCAGGCCAAATTCCACGCTGGTGGAGACGAGTGGAAGCAATGGAACAGCCAGTTTTCCATCCAGATCACCGCAAGCCAGAAAGTTCTGACAGGCGCCGGCATTGACGGGAAGGATATAGGCTACTGGGAAGGTTTGGACGTGTGCAAGTCGTATATGTATAACACAACCCTCTGCACGCTGATGCTAGAGGTGTATTACCGCTACCTGCCGACGTACAGGCCGCCGGATGTGCAAAAGACCGAATCCGCGACGAGCAGCGACGACATCAAGGTGGAAGTGACGAAGTAGCAGCGTGATCGGCAAGGCAGGCAACGAGCAAAAAAGCCGGAAACTGGCGCAGTTCGACGCCATTGTTTCGGAGTATGAAGGCGCTCTTTTGCGATACGTTGCACGGCTGCTTCGTCAACATGACGCCGCACAGAACGTGGTCCAGGATGCATTCATCAAGCTCTTCAAGCATTGGGACGAAGAGCTCAAGCCATCTCCAAAGATGCTAAACTGGCTCTATCGCGTCGTGCATAACTGCGCGGTGGATCACATGCGAAAAGAGGAACGACTGCACCTGCTCCACTTGCATCATGCGAAGGAGTGCGATGACTTTATTCCGCCTGACCTCGGCGAAGGCTTCGCAATCAGCGATGAAGCCGAAAGGGCGGCGTCCGCGCTGAAGACGCTGAGCGTGCGCGAGCAGGAGCTGATTATTCTAAAAGTCTACGAAGAACGGTCTTACCAGGAAATCGGGGAGATCACCGGGCTGACCACCAGCAATATCGGATACATACTGCATCACGCCATGAAAAAACTGGCGGCGGAACTGAAACAAACGGAAAAAGCATGATAAAAGATCCTGAAAATCCCGGGAAAGCACGAAGCGACGGGCAGGGGGCTGCGCGCGGGGCGGAAGATGCCGCACCCGAAGCCTGGAAGAAGATCATGAAGTGCGATGAAATCCGGGATCTGCTGTTCGATTACATGTGCCGCGAGCTTGGGCAGGCGCGTTCCGCGCTGGTGCGGGAACATCTCAGAAAATGTTCCGATTGCCAGGCTGCCTCGGCTGAGATCCAATCCACGCTCGATGTGCTGGGCAAGACAAGATCGGAGACCGGCATGCCAGCTCATCTCTCGCCCAGACATCGTGCCAGGATCATGCGTGCATCAATGCATCCGGCGCTGGATTGGATCGAGAATAACGTGGTCGTTTCGCTAATCGTGGCGGTGATCGTGATCGCATGCGCAGTCACCCTTATGCGTATATTCAAATTGCCTGATGCGCCGCCAGAGGATGGGCACAGCTATACTGTAACGATCGGCAAGCCGTCCACGAATGCGAACTCTGGCCTCACTCAGCCCTGAATGCAATAGTTCGCTCCATATTGACGGCAGCATGTGTTGTGATGTATAGTTGCATTATACATATGGGAGGACTTATGGAAGCGACTATTGTTGATTTGCGGTATCACATGAACAATGTGCTGAAGGCTCTGGAGAGAAATGAGAATGTCACTGTACTGTACCGTGGTAAGGTGAAGGGAGTCATTCGTGCGGAGGGACGATCTGTATCGTCCAAGGTCAAGGTGCGCGATCACGCATTCTTCGGTTCCAGGGCGTCGGGACAGCCTGTAGACCAGGTTATGAGGCACCTTCGTGGAGGCCGTTATAGTGATCTTTGATACGGACATCTTTATCTGGGTTCAGAGGGGTAACGCTAAAGCTGCCCGTCTGATTGAACGTGAAGAGGAACGATTGTTATCCGTGCAAACATACATGGAACTGCTTCAGTGTGCGGAGAACCGGCGACAGAACGAAGAAACGAAGTCGTTCCTGAAGGCATTCGGTTTCATAACGCTTCCACTCAGCGAAAACATCGGTCACAGGGCGGCTGTATACGTTGAAGAATACGGGCTCTCGCACGGGTTGCGTGCCGGCGACGCCATCGTCGCTGCCACGGCAGCAGAGAGCGGCCTGATCTTGTGCACAGGTAGTGCGAAACACTTCAATCCGATCAAGGATTTGAATACGAGTATATTCAAGCCATGAAATTCGGCCAACGCACCCCGCGTCTTATGCCGGGCTAATAATGGAAACAGCTGCCGCCGATGGATTCACGGAGGATGGAGGTGTGTGGCACGCACTCGTCCGATATCCCAATGAAGCTGAGCAGGAATTCAGACAGGCGTCTTGCTTCGGCATATTCGGGATTTGAAGGTTTCACTTCCATCAGGAGTGGCTCCACAAGCGGCTTCAGGACGGCAAGTTCGTAATCGAGGGCCGAATTGAATGTGGCGTCAGCCTCGCCCTGATAGGGGAATATCCATCTTTTTTCTCCCCGGCGAACGGATGGCCAGAGTTGAAGTGTCTCAAGGGCAGAGTGTCCGCGGTATTGGAAGTCGCGAACCATGCGGCGCATGAGTCTGTTGTCCGTAGTGGATATTCTATTGTTCAAATCAACACTCAGTTGGGTCAACGCACTGACGTATATCTTGAACTTGCGTTCTCGCGGAATCCGGTTTGTCAATCTTGGGTTCAGGCCGTGCAAGCCTTCAATGATGATGATCTGATCGTCATTAATCTTGAGCTTGATTCCTTTGTATTCTCTCTTCTTGCCCGCGAAGTTGAAGGTTGGCAGTGAAACTTCCTCCCCGTGGATCAGCTTGAGCAGATCGCTGTTGAAAAGGTTCAAGTCCACGGCGTCTATGTGTTCGTAATCGGGTTTTCCATCTTCATCAACCGGATTCTTGTCTTCGCCAACGAAGTAATCGTCAGTGGAGATGGTCACTGGCCGGAAACCGTCCACTTTGAGATGCGTCGCCAGTCGCTTTGCGAAAGTTGTCTTGCCGGCTGCGGACGGTCCGGCTATCAGGACGATGCGGCACTTCCTGCCGGCTGCGGCAATCTGATCGGCGATAAGCGCGAGCTTCTTCTCGTGGAGGGCCTCCGCCGTCATGATGAACCCTTCAATTTCGCGCGTTGCAATGGTTTCGTTGAGCCGCCCGACGGTGTTGACGCCGAGAATCCTGCCCCATTCCTTGTGTTCGCGGAAAATGTGAAACAGGTGTGGCTGGTCCTTGAAAGCGGAAAGAGTTTTGGGTGTCTCCCGCTCCGGAAGGTGAAGAACGAAGCCGGGTTTGTATGGGATTAGTTTGAATTTCGTAAGCACGCCGGCGGATGGCGCAAGAGGGCCGTGCGCGAGGTCGGAGAAACCTTCGCAGTCGTGTATGACGACGCGGGGCGGATTGCGGTATTTGAGAAGGTTCAATTTATTCCTTTGCCCCGACTGCTCGAATTCCTTAACGGCATCCGTATAGGATATTTTGCGCCTCGTGATCGGAATGTCCCGCTCGACCAGCAGGCGCATGCGCGATTCTATCCTGGCAAGTTCCTTTGAAGTGATTCCTTCCTCGGCTCCGGCAGTTTTGTGGAAGCTGCAGTAAAGTCCCGAGCCAAACGAATGCTCAACCCATAGCTGCGCCTCCGGATAGGCATCCCTGGCTGCTTTAGCCAGCAGGAACGTGAGCGAGCGTCCGTATATGCGCCAGCCGTGGGGATCGGCTATTGTGAGGAATTTGACCTCGCAGTTGACCGTGAGCGGATAGGACAACGAGGAGACATCGTTGTTGACAAGAGCGGCAATGAACGGCATTCCGGAATCGGAAACCGGCTTGGTCAGGAGAGAGCCGATGTGCAGGCCGGCGGCGCATTGTATGGATTTCCCGTCTTCGAGTGTGACAGTTATATTGCTCACCAATACCTCGTTCGATCGCAATGCGCTCCATTGGCGCATGTCCGTGATTGCCGGTACCCGTCATTCATTTTCCTTCTTCTATAATTATGGAGCGACTCTTTCAATCATTTTCCGATCGGGAAGCTGTGCTAGACATCGGGGAATGGACTGCCTAGTATTTGCCTCGCTATATGAAACCGAACAGGGCTGAAAGACTTGAGCGATTCTTAAGCGTTGTGATTCAGTGGCGCGGCTCGGAGAAGATCTGGAGCCGGCCCACAAGGATGCTTGTCTGGCTGCTCAAGCAGCTTTCGCGACTATATGGATTTGTCATCCGAATACGCCTTTTTCTCTACGAGAATGGAATCATCCGGCCCCATACTCTTGGTTGCCAGGTCATCAGTGTCGGCAATCTGACTGTTGGAGGAACAGGCAAAACGCCCGTCGTGGAGATCTTTGCAAGGGAACTGCAATCCCAAGGCAGGAAGGTCGCCATTTTAAGCAGAGGCTACAAGAAATCCGAGGCGGACTTTCCCCGCAGGTTCGTTGATAAGCTGCTGTTCAGGGAGCGTTTCACGCCGCCGCGCGTTGTTTCGGATGGAAATCAGCTTCTGCTCGACTCCGCAATGAGCGGAGACGAACCATACATGCTGGCATCGAATCTTCGCGATGTAGTCGTCCTCGTGGACAAGGATCGTGTAAAGAGCGGCCGATATGCTATAAATAAACTGGGCTGCGACACGCTCATACTTGACGACGGCTTCCAGTATCTGGCCCTCAAGCATCGTGTGGATATCCTGCTGGTAGATCGGACCAATCCGTTCGGTAACGAGTACATGCTGCCCAGGGGAGTTCTACGGGAACCGGTGAAAAGTGTCAGAAAGGCTCACTTCATTTTTATCACCAAGTCGGATGAAACCGGTGCGACTGAACTAAAGGCTAGACTGAGGGAGCTGAACAAGACGGCTGAAATAATCGAGTGCAGGCACTGTCCAAGATATCTGCGGAACGTGTTCACAGCCGAGCGGAAGGAACTCGAGTTTCTCAAGGGATTGAAGGTGGTTGCACTTTCCGGAATTGCGGCGCCGGCCGGCTTCGAAGGCGAACTTGAACGCAGAGGAGCCACGATAGTCGAAAGAAGCAGATTTGAGGATCATCACCGGTATGATCAGCAGGAGATCATTGACATCATAAACGCGAGCAGGCAAATGGAAGCCGATGCCATTGTTACCACTGAGAAGGACGCCGTGCGCTTTCCCGATTTGCGCCGCTGGGACGTTCCCGTGTATTTCCTGCGCGTGGATATCGAGATACTCAGCGGGCAAGAGGATTTTCGTCATTGTATTTCGCGTATATGCTTCAGATGATAGACAACATTCTAATTTGCGGTACAAACTGGCTTGGCGACAGCATCATGAGCATGCCCGCCATCCAGTTGCTCAAGCAGCGGCAGCCGTCTTCAAAAATAACTATGCTTGTCAAGCCGAAGCTGGCCGCATTGTGGAAAATGCATCAGGCCGTTGATGAAATGATTCCGCTGGAGGACGGATTCGCCGGCGCGTTACGCGGGGTCAGCGATGTCAAAAAAGCCGGCGTTTCGCGGGCATTCATTTTTCCAAACTCTTTCCGGTCGGCTCTGCTGCCGTTTCTCGCCGGGGTGCGGGAACGTGTCGGAATGCGCGGGCACCAACGCTCGTGGATGCTGACACGCACGGTTGCGCCTCCGTCAACCCCGGATCGAAATCATCAGTCCTGGGAATACATCGAAATTGCCGGAGAATCTGCTGAGAGGGGCGCGTCAGAACTGCCTCGTCTTGTCATTCCATGGGAAGTCCGGACGGAAGTTGGTAAAAAGTTTGGCATTGATACTGCCGGTGAACTGATCGGCCTTATTCCCGGCGCTGCGCGCGGCCCATCGAAGCGGTGGCCGCCGGAACGTTTTGTCGAGGTCGGATACAAAGTTTCGGAGAGGGCAAAATGTCACACGCTTGTCTTCGGATCTGATTCCGAGCGGGAGCTCTGTGCGGAAGTTGCCAACGGCATTGGCAGGTGGGCGCATAACCTGGCGGGAAACACAACGCTTTCCGAGTTGGCGGCGCTGCTGGGTCTGTGCCGCGTTGTGATCTGCAACGATAGCGGTGGAATGCATCTGGCTTCCGCTGTGGGGACCAAAGTCGTGGCGATTTTCGGCCTGACCGATCCGGCCACAACAGGCCCCATGGGCAAGGGACATCGCGTAATCTGTGCCGAAGGTGTTTCCAAATCCCGCGACATAGCCAGGACTTCGTCCGACGCGGCCGGGGCGCTACGCACTATAGGTGCCGCTCGCGTCGCTCAGGCGGCGCTGGATGTGATGTGATCAGGGCGGAAAGTTGACGAGTTGTCGTATTGTGGGCGGTTTGTTTGGCTCTGATCATTAATCGCAATCATTAATCGCGGTATTGACAACGATTCCATTGCGTGGTACCTGACAAACGTTTCATTACGGAACTGGATCGGTCCAGTTCCCTGATTTGCAGTGTGGGGGATTAGCTCAGTTTGGTAGAGCGCTTGAATGGCATTCAAGAGGTCGACGGTTCGATCCCGTTATCCTCCACCAGACTTCGCCGGAGCGCAGCGCAGGACGAAGCCTGCCGCGGCGAAGTTGCATCGGGTCAGAGGGCGACGCACACGGGCAGTAAAGCAGCGCTGCGAGACTCCGGCTGGCAAGCCCCAGCCTTGGATGATCATCATTATATGGCACAACTTGACGGTAAGCGAAGACTAACTGGCTGCAATCCTCTCCATGAGGAATTACCATAGAGAAATACAATGCAGGACCGTTCACCCCGAGCGCGCCGTTGGCACCAGAGGTGGAACGGTGCGCCATCATAACCAATTTCGTCGCAAGCGGGGTGTTTTCTGGTTCTTGAAAAGTTGTTGGAAATACTGCCTCACGCTTCTCCTCTTCATCACCGGTTCGGCGCTTGCCGCCGACTGGCCGCAATATCGGGGAGACAACAGGGACGGCGTATCGGCTGAGACCGGCTGGCTGAAAACTTGGCCGCCGACAGAGGTCTGGCGGCAGACTGTCGGCATGGCGTACAGCTCCGTGGTCGTCAGTGAAGGCCGGGTCTATACCATGGGTTGGACAACAAATACGGATTTCGTTTACTGTTTCGACGCTTACGATGGAACCAGACTCTGGTCATACTCATACCGGAACGGCCCGATGAAAGGGTGGGGGCCGAATGCGACGCCAACCGTTGACGGTAACAAGGTGTATACCTACAGCCATAGCGGCGATCTGTATTGCTTCAATAAAGCGACTGGCGCTGTCTTATGGAACAAAGTGGTGGATGCCGGACGACACAGCGAATGGGGCTATGCGGGATCACCGCTCGTTGAGGGCAACATGATCATACTGAATGCCGGCGGCGGCGCTGCGGTGGACAAGAATTCAGGATCCAACATATGGCGCAACGCGGGCACAGGCGGGTTCGGTTCGCCGAAGGCGTTGACCTTCAATTCCAAGCGCATAATCCTGATGATCACGATTTCCTTTCCGCACGGTGGAAAATACGATTCGAGCAGTTGCGGGGTTGACGCAGCGACAGGCGCTTTTCTGCCTGGCTGGGACTTCGGTGGCCACTACGGCGAGGATCCCCAGTTCTACGGTGCAGACAAGTTCTACTGCGGCTCCACTCTCTACAAGATCGGCACAGACGGCTTGACGAAAGTATGGGGAAACGACAACATGGGCACAGCTTATGCCGCCTGCGTCGTTGTCGGAGACTATGCCTACGGTTATGGTAACAACGGCGGCGCGCTGAATTGCCAATCCCTTTCTGACGGTTCCATCAAGTGGTCGCAGAGCGGCATCAAGGAAGGCGCGCTTATGGAATCGGACGGCAAGCTCGTCTGCCTGAGCGACAATGGTCAGTTGATCGTTTGCAAAGCTGATCCCGCGGCTTACAACACTGAAGGTCGCACTCCGTACCAGATAAAGTTTGAACCGTATCTGGGCTCGAGCCCTTCAGGTTGCCGCGCCTGCCCGGCGCTGGCAAATGGATTGCTTTATTGCCGCGACTACGGCTCGTACACGCAAGTCAATTATGTCAACTTCGATCAGTACGCCAATCTCGTGTGTCTCAGTTTCGGCGCCAGTTTAAAGAAGCAGGCTGCAAACCCGCACCGTGAGAAAATAACATCTGCCTCAGGGAACTGGGCTTCTACAGTGGATCGATAGAATCTGGAAATCTCAGGCAAGAGCCGCCTCCAGCTTGAGGCTGGGAAACACTTCTTCTGGCTGCCTTCGTGTGATCTTCATGTGGAGAGAATCAGGACAAAGATCAACATGATCTCCCCGAACCGCTCCAGATTCACGTTGATTCCATCGCAACGGGCGGATAATATCAATGGCACACAACTCGGAATGGCACAAATGAAAATAACCTCGAAATTGCGCTCGAGACCAACGCGAATCCACAAAGCGGAATGGCTGCTTGCACTCATCTTGCTGGCTACCACAGCGGTGCTCAAAGCGGCGGATTTTACCTACACAACAAACTCCGACGCTACTAATACAATAACCATCACCGGGTATAGCGGGTCAGGTGGCGCGGTGACAATCCCCGGCACAATCAATGGCATGAAGGTCACCAGCATCGGCTCAAAAGCATTTGCCGGCTGTACAAATCTGACCAGCGCTACGATTTCCGACAGCATCACCAGCATCGGGGACCAGGCGTTCGCTGGCTGCAACAACTTGACCAGCATCACAGTTGCTGCAAGCGTCACCAGTATTGACACAGGAGCTTTCTGCAAATGCATCAACCTTGCCGGCGTCTATTTCAAAGGCAATTCCCCAAGCACCGGTTGGTATGTGTTTTATGACGACGAGAATACAACGATCTACTACCTGCCCAAGACCACAGGCTGGGAAAGCACGTTTTGCGGCCGTCAGACCAAATTATGGAACCCGTAGGCAGCCTGTCAGAGCTTTCTTTGCTACTTTCGCTTTCTCCGTGTTTAAAAATCTATGAACACAAAGGAAGCAAACGAAGCGAAGAAAAGAAAAGCGCAACCGCCGACGAACGCCGATTAACGCAGACGAAAAAGGAAAACGCCCGGTGTGGTCACTGGGCCAACATAAATCGATCTTGTTGAACATTGAATATTGAGCCCGAAAACCTAAGTTGAAGGGCAGATTTCGATAGAAGTAGGACTGCAAGGTG
>CAZASC010000071.1:3996-18114 GCA_964487695.1 uncultured Victivallales bacterium | reverse complement strand
GGGCTCTCCGCACATTCAGAAAGAAGCCCGGCCATTAGGTTGACGCGCATGCGAAAGTTCGGGGCGGATTCCGGGTGTTTTTCAGTAGACTCCGCATGAGCCCCTAAAAAGGGGCTAAACTGTTGCGGAAACGCACTGCCGGCTATTCCGGCCAGATTTCACGGATCAGGGGCACGCGGTTCGTGTCGGTCTTGTCCGCCGGGAAGACCAGCCAGAGGTAATTCGCTTTCACCGGTCCATTCGTAAACGGCGGATACAGATAAGACCAGTTCGTGGCATCCGTGCTGTAGAGCGAATGAAGATTTGTCAATGAACCCTCCGCCCAGTCGATGCCAACATTACTCACCGACAACACGGGATCGTAAACCAGGGCTATCCACCAACCCCCGGCTCCGGCATGTCCCTGCCATATCGTGTTCGTATCACCATCCACCACGTTCCAGCCGTTGGAGTAATCCGCGCTTCCACCGCTGGTCAGCACGTCCACGGGTAGCACGCCGATCTTTCCTGCGGGCTTGGCCGGCGGATTGCCGGTTAACAAGGACGCCGACGGCGCGGGAGGCAACTCCGATTCACCGACCCCACTACCGGAGTTCTTCGGCGTAACAAAGTTTGGACCGGCGTTGATCTGATTCACGGAGCTTTCATACACCTGCCACTCCACTACACAGAAATACTGGTTCGTGCTGCTCAACGTGCCGGTCAACCTCAGATACCTTGCGCCAACAGGCGTACTCAAGTTCAGGTTTGTCCAGCTTCTATCGTAATACTGTCCCCCGGTGTGATCTACAATCGATGTCCAGGTGGTCCCGTTCTGGGAAGCCTGTATCTTGTACCGGTTGTACCGGTTGTCGCCGTCCCACAGCAGCAGCCTCATGTCGTTGATCGTGCAAACCCTCTTAAGATCGAGAGTTATCGAGCCTGGCGCGCCGCTCACCCCTTTCCAGATCGTGTAACCGAATCCCGCAGTGGTCGTATAGCCGTTGGTGATTCCGTCAATGAGCTTGCCCCAGTTCTTCCCGTTGCTCCCCGTGATCGTGCTGCCCAGCGAAGCCAAAGCGATGTCGCTTCCGGCTGGATATCCCACGCTTCCGAACACCTGCCATTCCACGACACAGAAGTACTGGTTCGTGCTGCTGTAAGTGCCGGTCAGCCTCAGATACCTTGCTCCAACAGGCGCATTCAAGCTCAGGTTAGTCCAACTCCTATCCTGATACTGGGCCCCTGTATGATCAACAACCGAGATCCACGTGCTGCCGTTCTGCGAAGCCTCTATCTTGTACCGGTTGTACCGGCTGTCGCCGTCCCATAACAGCAGCTTCATGCTGTTGATCGTGCAGGTCCTCTTGAGGTCGAGGGTCATCGAGCCGGGTGCGCCGCTTACCCCTTTCCAGATCGTGTAACCGAATCCAGCAGCAGTCGTATACCCGTTGGTGATTCCGTCAATGAGCTTGCCCCAGTTCTTCCCGTTGCTCCCCGTGATCGTGCTGCCCAGCGAGGCGAGAGCGAGATTGGTCACACTGCTGCCAGGGCTATTAATCACCCACTGCCACGTCAGTGTGGAGTTGTTTGTCAGATTGAAGCTGGTGTTAGTCCCCGAACCGCTCGTCACGCTGCCGGAACCGGTCCACCCCACGCAGACATACTGGGTCGACCCGTTCGTAATCGGAGAGTTGACCGATGCGATGATCAGCGCATTCCAGTTGTTTGTCGTTGTCCCCGCCAAGGTGGGATTGCCCCACGGACTAGTCACGTTCAAGGTATATTGATTGATGCCGAAGAAGGCGGCGACCGTCTGCCCGCCATTGGTCACGTTAAGGAAGGTGTAGCTGTTCGTTACCCCTATCGAACTGCCATCCACCACAACGTTGGTGATGTGGTAATTCGTGTTCGGCGTGATTATGAAGTTCGTGGATCCGTTATATGGCACCCATATCGTACCTAGTGGCGAAATCGTACCGTTGGCCCCCGCGCTGGAGGTAATGTCGTTCGTATTGATCGCAAAGTTCGCTTGAAGCGCGTACGGCTGAGTCATCGTCACTGCTATCGGATTGTTGGTCGAGGTCAGGCTGCCGGTCCAGTTTACAAAATGGTAGCCGTTGCTCGCCGTGGCCGTGATCGTCACGTTGCTGTTCACCGGCCACCAGCCCGGTACCACGTTCACACTGCCGTTCACCGATGTCGAGGTCGGCGCCAGCCAGTAGTTCGTCGCCCATAGCCACGTCAAGGTCGCATCGTTCGTCAGGGTCAGCGTGATGTTCGTGGCCGACACCTGAGTGTAGGAAGCGGGATCCAACCCCACGATGGCGCCTCCGGTACACACATACTGGGTCGTCCCCTGATCGTCAGGGCTTGTGACGGCATTCGTGAGCACCGTTCCGTAGATGTTGGTGTAGGTGCCCGGCAACGGCGTCGCGACCCCGTATGGCGTCGTGATCGTCAACGTCGGCTGCGGCGTCACGCCCAGAGCCATAACAAACACCACGCCCTTGTTGCTGGTGCCGCCAGCAGACGTCATGCCATACAGGTTTGTGCCGGACAACGTCAGCGAGCCGAAGGGATTCGCGCCATCGCCCGGGTTGCTGCCGAAGTTATACAGATTGGTATAGCCCAAGCCGTCCGTATTGATCGTGAACACTACGCCCTTGCTGCTGCCGCCACCGCCATACGCCATGCCATACAGCGTCGAGTTGGACAACGTCAGCGAGCCGAAGGGATTCGCGCCATCGCCCGGGTTGCTGCCGAACTCATACAGATTGGTATAACCCGAGCCGTCCGTATTGATCGTGAACACCACGCCGCCGGCGCTGCCGCCGCCGCCGCTGGGCGTCATGCCATACAGGTTCGTGCCGGACAGCATCAGGTCGCCATACATGGGGTTCAAGCCATCGCCCGGGTTGCTGCCGAAGTTATACAGATTGGTATAGCCCGAGCCGTCCGTATTCAGCGCGAACACCACGCCGTTGCCGACATTGCCGCCCCAATACGTCATGCCATACAGGTTTGTGCCGGACAGCGTCAGCGAGCCGCGGGGATACCCGCCATCGTTCGAGATGCTGCCGAACTCATGCAGATTGGTATAGCCCGAGCCGTCCGTATTCAGTCTGAACACCACGCCGAGGCCGAGGCCGCCGGTGAGCGTCATGCCATACAGATTTGTACCGGATAGCTTCAGCGAACCGCCCAAGGGACTCGTGCCATGGCCATCGCTCGCGATGTTGCCGAACTCATATAGATTGGTATAGCCCGAGCCGTCCGTATTGATCGTGAACACCACGCCCTGTTGGTTGACGCCACCATAATACGTCATGCCATACAAGTTCGTACCGGACAGAGTCAGCGAACCGTAGGGAGTCGAGCCATCGCCCCCGGCACCGACAAAGGTGTGCAGATTGGTATAACCCGAGCCGTCGGCATTCATCTCGAAGATCATACCGTCCCCGCTGCCGCCGGCATACGTTATGCCATACAGGTTTGTGCCGGACACCGTCAGCGAGCCGTAAGGAGTCGCTCCGTCTGGGTTGCCAGCGAAACTGTGCAGATTGGCATATTGTGCCTGTGCCCCGCCCGCGCTGAGCAATGCCACCAAACTTGCGATCAAACCAACACGTAGCAACATCTTCATTTTTATCTTATTCCTTTATTATAGGATTGACCCAGCGCCGTTTTCATTCGGCGTACATGGTGCCCCGACAACTCGCCAGCGACCATTCAATAATCCTTAAGATTGCTTAAGGTTTGTGATTGTCCGGCGAAAAGAGGTTGCCAGAGATTGCATTCTGTCGCATTCTGCGCCCGGTGAAATTGCGAATCGGCAAAACGGAAAGCACAGGCTTGTCCGGGCAATTGATCCTGTACCCCTTTACGAAATCATGATCTGGAAATATCTATCGAAACGTGATCTGGCGTTCAAATTGTGGGTGGTTTTCCTTGCTGTGGCCTGTGTGGTGGTGACGCTGGAATTACTGGCCGCCCGGTTCTGCGCATTCGCAAATTTCAAGGATGGAACGTCCGGCGATTACGCCAGGTACACGAACATGATCTGGAATTGCGGGCACGGAAAACCGTTCCTGTACAGGATGGATCAATCCTACCTTGCCGTGCATCTCTCGTTCACATTGGCCTTGTTGGCACCGCTCTTCTGGATCGTTGACAACCCCTTTGCTCTTGCCTTTCTGCAATGGGCTCTGCTCGTGATGGGCGGCGGAATACTCATCTTGACGGCAAGAAGGTTCAAAATGCCATGGCATTTCATCCTCGCAGTGGTCTTTTTCTGGGTGTCCTATCACTTTTCCCAATCTGTGGTGCTGTGCGAATTTCATGGAGTGTGCACATATTTTGTCCTGATACCTTTTCTCTATTACTGCCTTGTCTGGAAAAAGAACTGGGTCTGGATTCCTTTTTGCCTGATCCTTGGCCTGCGGGAAGAGGCAGGACTGATGATACTGCCTCTGCTGCTCTATTTTGCGGTCAAAGAACGTTGGCGGGCGGGATACGTATACGCAGGCGCGGCTGTGGTTTACGCGCTTGCGGCATGTTTTGTCCTGTATCCACTCATTAATGGAAACAGCTTGTTGGTCGCGCGGTCGCATGAAATCACTCCACCAGCCTTCGGCACCCAGGGAAGCCAGTCGCTGTGGATGTCCAGGCTGTTCTCCTTCATCGTCATCAGCTTGCCTGCGCTTCCCTTCTTATGGCGGGGCTGGAAGCCGCTGGTGGTCATTCCATCGATACCTGTGCTGGTAACGCTGGCAAGTTCCTACAGCTGGCAGGTAAACCTGCGCATTCATTACCCGGCAGTGATAATGGCTTCATTGGCAGTGGCCATGATCGAGGCGGCGAGAGAAATGACCGCCGCCGACCAACGCATCGGCGCGTTCCTGATCCGGAAAGCGATTCCGATTTACCTCGTGGCATTGTCGGTATTGTCATTCTATTATTTAGGGTTCTTGTGGGGTTGTCGCGAAAACAATGTTACTGTTGTTTATCGTCAGATCGTTACCGATGGTCTTCAGGCGCTGTCTGTGGCTCGCCACCATGTGCCGAAAGAAGGCGCCCTGTTCACGGAAGGGCAGCTTGCCGGATTTGTGGGCAATCGCGCGCTAATGGGCATGTTGTCCGAAATACCGTCCGATTCACACTATCCTGATGCCACTGTTTTTTGCCGCAAGAAGATGATTCCTGATATCTGCACCAGGGGACTTGAGAATGGAGAATGGGGCGTCAGGTATTTTGACGATGGCTACGTGGTGCTGCAACGTGGCTGCAAGTCTGACTTGACGCGCGGGTATCTCACCGACATGCGTCTGCCAATCGTGAGATTCACATCCACTTTGCATCACGCCTCCGTGAATGAGGAATATGTTGAGAATGCCGGCACCTTTCGCTGTTGGAAGGGTTCGGCCATGAAATGGCCAGCCGTTGTCGCGTATGGAGAGTCCGTAAAACTTGCGGCGGGGCGCTACGTTGCCCGGTTTGCATACAAGGCGCAGGCCGGCAAAAAAGGCGGAACCGATCAAAGAGACATAGGAGCGTTTCTACTCTTCCTTAAGAATACGGAAACAAGACTCGCAGAAGCGCCCATCGGCATGCGCGCCCCGGACAAGCTTACGGAACAAGATGTCGCGTTTGAGGTTCACAAGGAGACTGAAGTGGAGCCTCGTGTTTATGGAGGCGGTGCCAGTCTCTGGTTGTTGAATGTAAAGTTCCTGGCTGTGCCTGCGGAAGACGACTCGCGATAGATTAACTCGTTGATTCACGCATATTTTCCGGTAAAGTCCGGGCAAAAGTGATTCTTAAGTGCCATGACAGAAGAACGAAAACCAGTTGATTTGTCTCTCATTATACCGGTGTATAACGAGGAGGAATGCATTGAGCAGACGATTAAGGAAGCTCATTCGATTCTGAAGAAATTACCTGGAACCTTTGAGATTCTTGCCGTTGACGACGGTTCAACCGACAATACGCTCCGCCTCCTGAGAAAGCTCGCCGCCGAACTGGCCGGCATCAGGGTGCTCCGGTTGGTTCCCAACTCCGGCCAGAGCGCAGCCATGGGCGCGGGATTCCGATTCGCCGCCGGCAATGTCATCGTGCTGATGGACGCCGATGGGCAGAACGATCCGGCAGATATTCCAAAACTTCTCGATGAAATTGCCAATTGCGATGTCTGCTGTGGTTACCGCGCCAGCCGGCAGGACACAGCCGGCAAACGGATCGGGAGCCGCCTGGCCAACCGTGTGCGGAATTGGATCCTTCGGGAAGACATCATTGACACGGGTTGCACGCTCAAGGCGTTCAAGGCGGATATGGTACGCGATCTGCCAATGTGGCGTGGAATGCACAGGTTCCTTCCTGCTCTTACTCGAATGAAAGGCGCCGTGATCCGTCAACTCCCGGTGAATCATCGTGCGCGCGCGGCCGGCACAAGCAAGTACACCAATCTGGGCCGGCTTCGTGAAACCGTGTGGGATCTGTGGGCTGTGCGATGGATGCAGAAACGCTATCGCGCCTTCAAAGTTGAGGAGATATGAGTCTTCGCAGTCCAAGCATAAAAAGCATCCTTTACATGGTTCTTCTGGCCGCTGGCATGCTAGTTGTCGGTCGGCTCATTTTTCAAGACGCCGGATCACCGTGCGCCCCGGCCCGTATCGTGGCGCCGGCCGACCGGACTGTGCGACTCGAAAGCGCCGGGCGATACGTTATTCTCGCCGAGCAGGTAATCGCTCCGCAGCCTTCAAGTCTTGCCGAAGAGGAACTGCCAGGAATCAAAATAACGTTGAGCGATCCGGCCGGGACGCCCTTATTGTTGTCTCCTGCCAGTATCAAGGGATGGGTCTTCAAATTTCTAGCCAAGCAGCAGGGGTATACGCTTGGAACGTTCGACGCGCTAACTCCGGGCGAATACCGGGTGAAAGCCGATCTCACTGGGGCTGCATGGCAAAAATCTGATCGGGTTGTACTCCTTGCCTTCGCCCCGGCTGTGTCGCCAAGCAAGTTTCTATGGTTGTTGCTGGGTTTCGGTGGCCAGATATTTTTCTCGTTGCGGTTTTTGGTCCAATGGCTTGCGAGTGAAAAAGCCGGACGCAGCACGGTGCCTCGATCATTTTGGTACTACAGCATAATAGGAGGCTTGCTCACGCTCGCTTATGCCGTCCACACCCGCGAGCCGGTTTTCATCCTCGCCTACGCTTTCAACGCATTCATATATTTGCGCAACCTGATGCTTCTCAAACGCGAAGACTCTGCCGGGACAAAGGCCTGATCGTCAAACCCTGAAAAAAACAATCGGCATCTTCCCATTCCCGACCTCGCACCGGCATGATGATCAAACATGATATCGCCTCAGTTTCAAAGTGGCCTCCTTGCCGTAGCCGCGCCGGATACGGCGCGGACCGCGTCTTATCAGACGCGGCTACGTTGCGGCCATCCAGTAACTGAGGGGATACCAAACATGTGGATTTGCAGGTCCGCGGCTTTGTGGTAGTATTTTGTCGTCAAAGTCGAAACGAAATAAGGATGTTTTATGGCCATGGTGCGAGAAGTATTGATCGTGACGGTGTTAACAGGAGTTTTGTTTCTTGCCGCGTCGTGCAGTCGCGGCGAAGGGGAGGGTGATATGAAGAAAGAAACGGGCCGGGTGGTGCGCAAAGCGGTTGGAGCAGGGCGGTGGTATCCGGATGACAAGGCGGAGCTTGAATCAATGGTGAGCAATTTCATTGCGAAAGCTTCCATGCAGAAAATTGATGGCAGGATCGTCGGCGCTATAGCGCCGCATGCCGGATTCATCTATTCAGGACCGGTGGCAGGCTGCACTTTCCGCGCTATAAAGGACAATGCCAAGGGCGACAATAGACCGGAGACTGTTGTGATACTCGGTTTTGGGCACCAAGAGACATTTCAGGGCGTGGCGTTGATGGATGGCGATGCGATAGAGACGCCGCTTGGCGAGGCGGAGCTGGACAAAGAGGCCGGCGAAATTCTCACGAACAGCAGTTCGAGGATAATTTTCAACTACCGGCTTTTCGGTTCCGAGCATTCGGCGGAAAACGAAATTCCCTTCGTCCAGATGGCGCTGCCCGAAACGAAAATCGTGGTTGCGCTTATGGGCGATCACGATCCAGCAATCGTCAAGGAGCTTGTGACCGCCTTGAATGAACTGGCTAAAAAGAAACGAATACTTGTGGTCGGCAGTACGGACATGCTGCACGACCCGGATTACGAGCTTGTGACGAAGACCGACAAGGTGACGCTCGACAGAGTGGCGGCTATGGACCATGCCGGCATAATGAAGTCATGGGGTTATTCGAAGCAGGTTTTTTGCGGGATCGGGCCGGTAGAGACAGTCATGCAGTTCTCCGAATCGCAAGGATGCAAGAAGGGAACCGTCCTGAAATACCGCAATACTGGAGACGACTATCCGGAGAGCCGGGGAAACTGGGTTGTCGGTTATGGTGCGGTTGTGTTTGTCGGCGGCGACAAATAGCTGTTTACGTTCGCCGGTGTTTTCTGTAGTTTGCGGATTGAGTGTTGGGGCAAGGTCATTTCGGTGCACAAGATGGCAAAGCAGGCAAAAGCCAAATACAAGAGAATTCTTCTCAAGCTCAGCGGCGAGGTATTCCAGAACAAACAGAAGGGTCAGAGCATTGATCCTGAGGTTACGCTGGAAATTGCCGAACGCATCAAAGAGGTGGCGAGCATGGGTGTTGACATCGCCATCGTCATCGGCGGCGGTAACATTTTCCGCGGTATGAAAGGGGAAGCGCTGGGCATGGATAGGACTTCCGCGGATTACATGGGGATGCTCGCCACGGTGATCAACGGGCTTGCTTTGCAGAACGCGATGGAAAAGGTTGGGCTGGACACGCGGGTTCAAACAGCGATCGAAATGCAGAAGGTGGCGGAGCCGTTCATCCTGAGGCGCGCGTTGCGTCACATTGCCAAGGGCAGGGTCCTGATCTTCGCCGGCGGCACGGGCAATCCATACTTCAGCACGGACACGGCGGCTGCATTGAGGGCCAGCGAGATTGGCGCGGATATACTGATGAAAGCGACTAAAGTAGATGGCATTTACACGGCCGATCCATTCAAGTTTCCCAACGCCAAACGGTATGCCACGCTGCGGTATTCCGAAGCGCTGTCGAAATCATTAAAGGTCATGGATGCTCCCGCTTTTGCCTTGTGCATGGAGAATAAGATACCGATCATAGTTTTCGATTTCTTCAGGCAGGGAAGCTTGAGGGATGTTGTGATCGGCAAGAAGATAGGCACGTTGGTGAGCTGACGAGTGTTGTCTTGATTGCGCCCGCGAAGGGCGGCGCATCGGTTTGCGTGATTCAACAAAGAGGAGGACGGCTGTGGATTCTATTGACGACGTTCTTTTGGATGCGGAAGAGAAGATGGAGAAGAGTCTCGGTTTCCTGCAGGAGCAATTCGCGGGCATTCGAACCGGGAAAGCATCGCCTGCGCTGGTCGAAAACATCAAAGTCAATTACTATGGCGCACCCACAAGGCTTAGAGAGCTGGCCAATATATCCACGCCGGAGCCACGGCTGATAGTCATCAACGCTTATGATCCGACGGCGCTGGCGGAGATTACCAAGGCAGTTCTCGCCGCAAATATCGGTGTCACTCCAATGAACGACGGACGTGTCATCCGGATTCCGATTCCCGAACTCAACGAGGAGAGACGCAGGGAGTTGACGAAGGTGGCGAACAGGATGGCCGAAGAAACCCGTGTTTCCGTAAGGAATGTGAGACGCGACACAAACGATCAGATCAAGAAGCTTCAAAAAGACAGCAAGATTGCGGAGGATGCGAGGGACGAAGCTTTGAAGCAGGTCCAAAAAGACACCGACGATTGCATCAAGAAGATTGACGACGCCCTGAAAGCCAAGGACAGGGAGATTATGTCCGTCTGATATTATTGAATTGACTCCGGCAAGTTGCACTATATAGAGTTCCAGACTGCTTAAGAATCATAACGTGGAGGATTGCCATGGCTGAAACAGATGGTACAACCGGAGAAAAACTCGTCAGCGGTCCTCCTCCGAAACTGGATTTACGAAAAACAGTTGCCACCACGCCCCCAGTAGTTCCGCCGCCGGTGCCAGTCGTTCCAGTGGGCGTTCCTGCTGCTCCAAGGATTGTTGCCGGGCCCGCAAAATCTCCAACTCCGGTGATCAAACTGGGTTTTTCGGCGGAGCCGGAAGTCAGGAAACCAGTCGTGGCCACACCTGCCGGTAAAGCGCAGCCTGTCCGCGGCCCCATTCTCGCCTCGCCGCTTAAAAAACCCTCTTCTGCTCCGCCAATGACCCGTGTTCCAGCCGCCGTTGTGCCGGGACCAACGCCGGTCTCTAATCAGGAGACTTCTAAAATCCCTCTTGAAAAAGCCTCGCCTTCCGCAGAACCGAAAAAGGTGGTGCAGGAGGTTCCTGTTGTGCCGCCAGCCGCTGCAGCCGTGACTCCAATGTCGAAGGCAGAGACATCGAGAATTCCCCTCGAAAAGGCAATGGGCGTTGTTGTGGCGCAAGGTGCGGCCAGCATGGCGCCAAAGATATCGTCCGTTCAACCAGGCGCTGCGGAGGTGGATGTCAAGACGTCGTCGGACGAGAAACGAATGACTTCACGGATAAATCTTGAAGCTGCTCTGGCGACAGATAAAACCACACTTGGAAAACCTGGTGACACCGGTCCGAAAACAATAAGGCTGAAAAGACCCGGCGACTCGGCTACGATCAAGGCCATGCCACGTCCCAAGTTGATGAAAACCGAGGAGTCCGCGGGTACACCAGCGATGAATCGTACTGCCAGGCTTGACGTGCCTGACGTGAAGGCTGAAGATTCTTCGGAGGACGCGGAAGAGTCGTCCACCACACGGCGTAAAACCATTCGGATCAAGCGCCCTGCGCAGGGTGTCCAAGAGGATTCGCCAGTCGTCATAGCGCGTGCCGGAGGGGCAGCGGAAGCCGGAGACATGGCGGCCATGCCTTTTTCAATAGAGGATGAGCCGCACTTTGTTTTCCTGATTCTTGCCATAGCCGCTGTGCTGGTCATCATTGTGACCATTTACATGTTTGCCGTTCAGGTTTTCCCGGGCGCGGATCTTTCATGGCCCGGCAAGATAATCGTAATGCAGTGAGGAGTCGCCAACATGGCCGGTGAAAACATCGTTAATATCGAGGGAGACAACTGGAAGACCGAAGTTCTCGACTCCACCATACCGGTCGTCGTCGATTTCTGGGCGGAATGGTGTGGGCCATGCAAAGTGATAGCTCCATTTCTGGACGAATTGGCGGTCGAATTGACAGGCAAGCTGAAGATCGTCAAAGTGAACGTGGATGGAAATCAACAGTTGGCGGCGCAGTTCGGCATCCGATCCATACCAACGCTGCTGGTGTTCAAGGGCGGGGTCGTTCAAGAGCAGATGGTTGGCGCAATGAACAAAGCCGCGCTCAAGCAGAAGCTTGACCCTTATCTTTTATCCTAGAAAGAGCAGATCGACTGCGAAGCAGTTGAACTGCTCTCTTTAGGCATGGGGACGTATTTCCGCATTTTCTCCTTTTGAACCTTCCACCCTTCCGCATATGATCTGACGCCAGAGCATGAAAATCAGCATAATAACTCCGAATTACAACGGGGGACGGTATCTGGAAGAATGTATCAGGAGCATCGTCTCGCAGAAGGGCGATGGGTTCGAGTTGGAATACATTGTTGTGGATGGCGGCAGCAGGGACAGTTCGCAGGATATCATAAACAAATTCAAGCCGGACATTTCGCGCGCGATTTCGGAACCGGATCGTGGTCCAACAAACGCCATAAACAAGGGTGTCCGTCTGGCCACAGGGGATATAATCGGCTGGCTGAATGCGGATGACCGCTATTATCCTGGCGCGCTCGAGCGCGTCGCAAGGGTGATGACAGAGCATCCGTCAAAAGCCTTATGTTTTGGACACTGTCCTATTATCGACGAGCAGGGCAATGAAATCAGGACCGGCATAACAAGATTCAAGGAATGTTTCTTTCCTGTTTCCTGTCGCTTCGCCATCCAGTGCATCAACTATATTTCCCAACCGGCGGTTTTCTTCAGGAGATCGGCGTATGAAAAAGCCGGGCCGATCAGGGAAGACATGAAAGCCGCATTCGATTACGATCTGATACTGCGATTGTGGCGGCATGGCGGCGCCGTGCGCGTAAACAATCCGCCCCTCGCAGCCTTCAGATGGCACGAGTCCTCAATCAGCGGACAGCATTTTCGTGTGCAGTTCAAAGAGGAACTGGATTCGGCCGTTCGCGACGCCGGGGCAATCAGTTTGCAGACACTGCTGCATGTCGGCGTCAGGTGGGGAATTGTGTGGTCATATTCTGCGATGGCCATGCTGCGCAGGAAGGCAAAGGCAAATGCGAGTCGGAGTTAACGCATTATTTCTGATTCCAGGCGAGGTTGGCGGCACGGAGACTTATCTATGTGAAACGCTGACTGCAATTGCCCGGAATCACGGCGATATCAGTCTCGTTCTATTCACGAACAACGAGAATCATGCGCCTCTCAAGGAGCGACTCGGCGGCTTCACGCAAATAGAGTTTGTCAACCTGGGCTTCAATGCGACCAATCGCTATGCAAGAATCATCCGTGAGCAATTCCAATTGCCTTCTCTTGTCAAGAAAGCCGGGGTGGACGTTCTTTGGTCGCCAGGTTACACCGCGCCGTTCTTTTCCGCATGTCCACAGGTTGTGACCATTCCCGACATGCAATACAAAAGCCATCCGCAGGACATGACGCTTCTCGCGAGAATCACGACAGATTTTCTAGTCAAACTCGCCGCCCAGCGCTCCCGTCGGATTATCGCTATATCCGAATTCTCGAAGAAGGAAATCGTAAGATTCACAACGGCGCGGATTGAAACCATAGATGTGATTCATCTGGCAGCAGATCCAGGTTTCGGCAAACGTGGCGCTGACGCGGAAGCAAGCAGGGCGCTGCAAAGCGCCGGTATTGCCGGCAAGCCCTATATTCTGTGTATTTCCAACACATATCCTCACAAGAATATTAACGCGCTTGTCGAAGCGTTTGGCGAAGTACTCGATGAGATACCGCATCGTCTTGTGCTGATCGGCAGGCCGCGATTCGGCGAACCGGCAGTTCGGGCCGCCATAGCATCCCTAAAGGACAGTTCCCGCGTATTGAGGATCCAATATCTGCCATTTCATGATCTCGCGGCGATTTACCAGTCCGCCGACTTATTCGTCTTCCCATCGCTCTACGAGGGATTTGGTCTTCCTGTGCTGGAGGCCATGATTGCGGGAACTCCAGTGGTTGCAAACCGGACGGCTTCAATTCCTGAACTGGGCGGCAATTGCATATATTACACGGATGGTCACGGCAGTCATGACCTTGCGCTGGCAATGAGGAAAGCGTTGGCAATGGACGTTGCTCAGCGGCGCGACTGGTGCGAAAAGGCGCATGTGCAGGCGCGATCTTTCTCGTGGCGGGCAACAGCGGATGGAACCGTCGAATGTCTCAGGCGGGCAATAAGCGTGATTGACCCGAGACGCAGAATATGAGAGACTACAAAAGTACTGGTGCTTTTGTTACGGAGATCGGGAATGGGGCAACCGATTGTATAATACTGCCATGAAAAAAATCGCAATTGCCGCAATTATTGCGCTTATTTTGGTCGGCGCAATATGGGTGGTCCTCTCAAGGACAAAATCGGGTGACAAGCAGGAAGCCCGCAATCCCAAGCCACAAGTCACAGTTGCCCAGGAAGCCCGTGCCGTGTCAACGGTTTCAAATGCTCCGAAGCAACAGGTGGTCGCATCTCCAGCAAATCAGACCAGTCCTTCCGTTGTCACGGACGCGGTGGAAGTGATCGGGGACGACGTGACGCCGCCAAAGAATATGCTGACGGAGCCGGATTTCAAACGCAGCAGGCCGATCGCGATTAATCCGCAGCTTCTGGAAAAAGCCGGCAAGCTGGCAGCTGGCTCCCGGCTCAGTCTGTCGCTCTTTCCAGATGCGAAGTACTCCGTCACTCTTCAGTTTGTCAACCGCAGCCCTCAGGGCGACATTTCGGCCGGGGGCAAACTGGATGGCGAGGAATACGGCACTTTTCTGTTGTC
>CAZASC010000071.1:0-3896 GCA_964487695.1 uncultured Victivallales bacterium | reverse complement strand
ACATTTCGGCCGGGGGCAAACTGGATGGCGAGGAATACGGCACTTTTCTGTTGTCATCTGCCAGCGGCGTTGTGCTGGCGAGGCTGGCCGATCCAGAGGCTAAAAAGCTTTTTATGATCAAGTGCAGCGGGCAGGACCGGACCGAGTATGCTGTTGAAATAGATATAGATAAAACACCGGTTCCCAAACATATTGGCAGCGAAGCGATTTCCAGGAAACAGTAAGAGTAAGAAAGAAACGAGGAGGTTTCACATGAAATTAAAACGTTCCTTGACGTGGATGGCGGGGGCGATGGGCTTATTGATACCGGTGGTTGCGGCTCACGCGCAGACCAATGTGGACGTGATGGTTCTATTCGACGGTACTGCCCGTACGTGGCTCACCACTTCCGACAATAGCGGGCGATGGCAAACCAACACGAACGTCCTTCAAACGCCTTCACTGGATCTGGCCGTGAGCAATGGCATCTCCTTCCTGGCTTTTGCCAATCTTAAGATTGCCGAGCTTAACCTGGCGATGATCAACTCCGGCATAACGAATGTGAACTACAGGCTCGTCCATTTTGGCGTTATTAATACCAGGCCGTTTGCGCTGGTTGATGGCGTACCGGACCTCGAAAGTCTGCCTTTTTCGCCGGATGACCCGGTTGCTCCAGCTTCGATCGGCATCAACCTCACCAACATTGTTAATGACTGGAAATATCCAACTCCGACCTTTGAGCCACCTGTAATCCCCGATCCGCCGTACGATGCGAAGCTTGCCACACGCGCAAAAATCAATTCATGGAGGGTAACGTTTGGTGCCGACCTCATGGCCGTCATGATGAACGGAACCGATGTAAACGGTCAGCCTGGAATAAGCGATCTGCTTACGTCTGGAATGACCAGTGGCGATGCCGGTATGGCGACCAGCATCTCGCTGATGCCTTACACCGAACTTGACGACACGTTCTCGCACAGCATTGGGCAGAACATGGGCTGCGGCAACAGCAAGTTCCAATGGATCGGAGGAGGCTGGATTCCATATACTTATGGCTGGCCGCCGGCGTGGTTTCCCGGGCCGGGCGTTTATTCCTACGCGGCGGGCTGGTATTTGCAGGGCACCAACGGCCAGAACTATCGTACAGTCTGCGCCACCGATACCGATGACGCCGGATATCACTACCAGTTGACAAATCCCCAGATGTTCTCCACGCCGAATAAACGATACATGGGAATACCGATCGGAGACACAAACGATGGAGACAATGTCAGGTGCATCATAAACATGGCGCCCGTTATTTCAGCGTACAAGAATCCTCCGGCGCATATTCCGCCATCCGTCGAAATCTGCTACCCGGCCTACGGCCAGACCATCAATAATCTCAGCGACACTTTCACCGTGAGAGCTGAGGTCCTCGATCCAAATCCCGGCGGCACGATCACGAATGTCGAATTTCACAACCTTGGACAGAATCCATATGGCCCGCCGATAAACTTCGTCTCGGTCACGAACAGTCTGCCAAACGATCCCAATTCTTTCGTATGCACCGACGTGCCTGCCCTGGATATAACGAACTGGCTGTACTGCGTGGCGTGGGACGACCAGGGGAACAGCTGGATATCGGCCTATACATACGTGGTCCTGGCAAACGGATTTGCGCCGGTAGTCCAGATGATTTACAACCCGCCGGTAAATTCAATGCAGTTCACGACGGACGTGGGACCCGGTTGGTCCCAGCACGGCTGGACTGTCACGAATCTCACAGCCATCGCCACGCCCGCTGACGGCTGGACCATTAGCGATGTGATCTTCTTTAGAGACGGCGATCCCCAGCCACTCGGCGTAGCCGTGAACACCAATGCAACGCCCGGCGCTTTCACAGCGACGATACAATGGCGTTGCACGAACCCTCCGCCAGCCCCTGGATTTGTGGTCAACTATATCACCGCCATGGCGCTCGATAACCACAATCCACCCTTCTGGTCATCGCAGTGTAATACCAACGTTGTCGTCCTCGCGCCCGATATACCGCCGTTTGTTGAGATTGTCTCGCCCACCAATGGCACCCTGCAATGGACGAACACCATAAACATAGTCACGGATTCGCACTCCTACGATATAGACGGCATAATCACACAGATGACGTACTTCGTTGATGGCAACCCTGTCGCGGTATATACCCAGCAGGTGGATTCGTTCATGTGGACGGCGCTGGGTCAAGCAACCTACACCCTGACCGTCCAAGTGTGGGACGATCAAGGCGACACCCGTATGTCAGTGCCTGTGCAGGATACGATCGGCCCCGACCAGCCGCCGATCGCGATAATTACATCGCCGACCAATAATGCGGTCTTGCCTGGCAGTGGAATCCCCATCACCGTTTTCGCATCCTCTCTTGACGGCAATATGGAGTATGTGGATTTCCTTGTAAACGGAACCAATGTTGCCGTGGTGACCAACTTTCCATATTGGATCACCTGGATGAGTCCGGCCGCCGGCACTTATACTCTCACGGCTGTCGCCGTTGACGATGCCGGAACGCCCGGCACGTCCACGCCGGTCATAGTGACTTCTAGTTCAATTCCGTCGCCGACGGTGGTCATCACCTCACCGACGAATAACGCGCTGATCTCAAGCAGGGCTTCACCTTTGCAGGTTTCCTGCGTCGCCACAGCCGGTTTCGGGCAGGTCACCTCGGTGGTTTTCTACGTTAATGGGCAGCTGGCTGGGACGACGAACGGTTCGTCTCCGTATAGTATTTCCATACCGAATCCGGGGCTCGGCACAAATGTCCTGACCGTTGCCGCGCTGGACGATTCCGGCAATGTCACGTTCGCTTCGACAACATGGATGGTGATAAAGATGCCGGACCTGACAATCTCAGAGTTGATACTCGATCCTGTCGTGCCGCAGACCGGAACGGTCTTCACCGCTGTGGTTGTGATCACGAACATAGGCGTGGCTGTGGCCACCAATTTCCATGTTTCGATATGGGCGAACCAGCCGACGGTTCCCATAGACGATACAGGCGAAGACGGCGGCATAGATATCCCGAGTCTGGGTATTGGAGAGAGCCTGACACTCATCGATACGGATCTCGACGCCGGCACGTCCACGGTGAGCAGGGTGCTCAGGGTTTTTGTGGACAGTGAATCGACCGTGACTGAAGAAAATGAATTAAACAATCAGAGCACGAGGGCCTATACGCCGGCTGGCACGCCGGTTCACAACAGGATTGATGTTATGCTTCTGTATGACAGAACAGCCCAGACATGGCTCAAAACCCACAATGGCAACAGTTTTCTGGCAAATGCCAACTTGGCCCTCGCCAGTGTGAACCAGACCATGTCTAACTCTACGGTGGACGTCAATTACCGGCTGGTGCATTTCGGGTTAATTGATACGAATTACGACGGGGTTCTCACCAATATGTTGTTTGCAGTGGCGGAAGGACCGGCGGAAGCACCGCTGGCAGACACGATCGATTCGTGGCGATCGGCTTGCGGAGCCGACCTTGTGGCGGTGTTGGTGAATGGAGCGGTGGCGGAGAGCAATCTTGACGCAACAGGTTTCTACCCAGGAAGCACAAATGGCAACGCTGGAGCGGCTTTCTCGGTCTCGCTCATTTCCCATACCGAGGATAACTACGCTCTGGTTTCGGGATTGGCATACAACATGGGTTGCGGGAAAAGCAAGTTCCAGTTAAATGAGCCGGGGCCTGGTACTTTCCCGTATGCGGCCGCTTGGTATTTCCAAGCGAACGGTGTGAACTATCGCACTCTTCTGGCTGATGAAGATGACGGTTATGGCTTTCATTATCAGTTGGTCCAACCAGCCGTGTTTTCCTCACCCAACCTGCGATACAAAGGTGTTCCGATGGGCGATGTCAACGATGGAGACGACGTTCGTTGTAT
>CAZASC010000070.1:0-18156 GCA_964487695.1 uncultured Victivallales bacterium | reverse complement strand
CAATAGGCACGAGGCAAGCGCTATTTGCTATTTCAAGGGCTGACCCCAGTTCCGCAGATTCCCTTCCACAAGCACGGCTATTTCAATCCGTCTTTTTCGCGCCCGCTTTAGTTGATCCGCCTTCGGATTGCAGAATCTTCCTGGCCTTCTCGATGTCCTCCGCAGAAACAAGCTTCTGCGTCCGGATGGTTTCCAGCATCTGTTTCGCCTTCGCGTGATTCTGTGCGGCGGCCTTGAGATACCAATAAACTGCTTCAACGTTGTCTTTGGCTATCAATTTGCTGGTACCCTTGAAATAGACCTCACCCATCTGGAACTGGGAATCGCTATCTCCAGCATCAGCCGCTTTTTCCAGCTTGTCCATCGCCACTTCCGAGGTCTCGCCAGAAGCTGAAGCCACCGGCTGTGCCTTTTGAGGCACGATAACCACGCGAAGACCACCGAAACAGTCGGTATCGTTCAGTTGGCCCGGTTGCATGGTCCACCAACGCCTTGCTGAACGGCAACCCATTTCAAACATGTCGCAATCGCCGCCGCGCTGACAAACACGACCTGATGTTCCCATCGGATCAGTCTCCTCTGCCGTCGGGTTGTCACCTCCCCAATCCTGACACCATTCGAAGACATTCCCATGCATGTCGTAAAGTCCCCAGGCGTTCGCCTGTTTCTCTCCGACAGGATGCGTTTTGCCTCCACTGTTGCGGCGACACCACGCGGCTCTATCCAAATCAGCCTCGGTATCACCCGTATTGAATCGTGTTGTCGTCCCAGCTCGACACGCGTATTCCCACTCCGCTTCGGTCGGAAGCCGGAACATGTATCCGCCCTCATTGTTGTTCCATGCGCCGGCGAAGACCTCATCCATCTTTTTAACGAAGGTTTGACAATCATTCCAACTCACACGTTCGACGGGCAGCTTCGTTCCCTTGTGATCGCTCGGATTATTATCCATTATCCGTTGCCATTGCTCCTGCGTCACTTCGTATTTCCCCATCCAGAACCCTTTCGTCAACGTCACATTGTGCGGAACCTCTTTCTCTCCACGGTCCTTCTCATTTGCGGGCGTGCCCATTATGAATTCTCCCGATGGTATCCATGCGAGTTCCATTCTCACACCACCACCGAGATGCATAACCAGAATATCTCCAGCATTCAGTTTCGCTTGTCCGTTGTCGAACGGCGGGAAAGGCATCACTACCGCTTCTTGGATTTGCTTCGAAGTCTGCGACACGCTCCCATTCTTCAACAGAAATGCCGATCCGGGCTTCATCCCCGTCAACTTCCTTGCTTTTTCGAGGTCTTCTTCAGGAACAAGATGTTGCGATTGGATCGTTTCCAGCATGTGTTTCGCTTTGGACTGATTCTGTTCGGCAGCCTTCAGATACCAGTAGAGACCTTCGACATTGTCTTTGATGAACAGTCCAGCGGGGCTATTGGTGCCATTACAAAATATTTGCCCCATTTGGAACTGCGCTCCGCTGGCTCCATCCTCAGCTTTCTTCACCAAGCCTGCTGACGAGGTTCCTGCCTCCTGACTGGATATTTCCTGCTGATTGCGCGGAGCAACAACCAGACGAAATCCTTCTTCAGAGTAGGGACTCGAGTAGCATCCTTCTTTGTGTGATCGCACATCGCTACAGCGAGACGCCGAACGACAACCCAGGTGTGAGAAATTCCACCCTCCACCGCGAAACACCCGTAACCCTCCTTGCATACATAAAGGATCAACAACTCCATCTCTGTAGGTGTCTGTTGTCAACTCATCGTGCAATGGAACCCCGTCACAGGAATCCGCACACCACTCCTCAACATTGCCGTGCATATCGTAGAGGCCCCAAGCGTTCTTCTCCTTCTGCCCGACGGGATGCAGCTTTCCACCGCTGTTGCCAATATCACCTACCCGCGACCCTTGTCCATCATACCAACCTGCTCTCTCCATATCCTTCTGGCTATCCCCAGTGTTGAACCGTGTCGTCGTCCCTGCCCGGCATGCATATTCCCATTCGGCCTCGGTTGGAAGGCGAAACACATCAGCGCTGCCGAAGCCCGCCGAAGCGAGCACGGTCTTGTTCATCTTCTTTATGCATTCCTGACAATCATCCCAACTGACGCAGGTAACCGGCAGGTCCGGTCCCTTGGAAGGCCAACTTGGATTGTTTACCGTGACCTTTTCCCACTGTTTCTGCATTACCTCGTATTTTCCCATCCAGAAACCTCTGGTCAGTTTTACCTTGTGCTGAGTCTCGTTTTCCTGCCGGCCTTGCTCAGTTATAGGGCTGCCCATCAGGAACTCTCCCGGCGGTATCCACACGAGTTCAAGTTCCACGCCACCGCCCAAATTCACCGACATCTCTTCGCCGGCTTTCTGCCCAGTCAGCTGTTCGTTGCTGGTTGAGGCAACCGGCGGCGCAGAGAAGATGTTGTTTGTAAGGAGAAATATGGCGATGCAACTTGCGATGGATTTTTTCATAGTCTTTACCCCTCGTTGCTTTCGATGGCGCTCTTCTGTCATCCGGCCAATATGGTGAAAAGGAAAAGATATTCATATCCCGCTAAACACGCGAAAAGGCGCGAAAAGAATTTCCTGCTTTCGCGTTCTTTCGCGTATTTTGCGGGCCAATATCTTCTCCGCGAAAGTCTGCCATGTTTCGTCAGAACCGGCTCTAATACGGCAGGTTGTATTCTTTGATCTTGCGCTGGATAGTGCGGCGGGAGAGGCCGAGCTTGTCGGCGGCGAGAGTTCTGTTGCCCTGATATTTGCTCAACGTCTGCGATAGAACCTCTTTCTCGATCTGCGTGAAAGTCATGCCGTCAGGAACTGCCAGCCCACCGTCAGATTTCTTCCCTGATGCGCCGTCAAACTGAACACTCGAATGTTTCAGAACCGGTTCGCGCGTCATGATGACAGCCGATTCGACCACATTTTGAAGCTGTCTGACATTGCCCGGCCAGTCGTAGCCAATCAACGCATCGTAGAAGCCCTGCTCCACAGATTCTATCATTCTTCCATGCTCACGGCTGGCCTCAGCCACGAACCGGTCCGCCAGCGGTCGAATATCGTCGCGCCGTTCCCGCAGCGGTGGAATCCGCAGCGTCACCACTTTCAGACGATACAGGAGGTCTTCCCTGAATTCGCCGACCTTGACCATCCCTTGTAAATCCTTGTTTGTCGCCGAGACAAGTCTGATATCCACATTGAACGTGGAGTGCCCGCCGACCCTGAGTATCTCTTTTTCCTCCAGCACGCGGAGGAGCTTCACCTGCACGGAGCACGGCGCGTCGCCTACTTCGTCAAGAAACAGCGTGCCGCCATCCGCCCTCTCAAATGCGCCTTTGTGCTGGTTCGTCGCTCCGGTAAATGAACCCTTTTCATGCCCAAACAGCTCCGACTCAAGCAGAGTCTCGGTGAATCCACCGCAGTTCACCGCCACGAATGGCCCACGCGATCGCTTGCTTTCGACATGCAGGGCGCGCGCAACCAGTTCCTTGCCAGTCCCGCTTTCACCCTCAACGAGAACTGTAGCATTGGTTTCCGCCAGTGTTTTTATCTGGCGGATTACCTCGCGCATGCCCTCAGATCTGGCGATGATCGAGGTCACCGAGAAGCGTTCGCCTATGGTCTCCTGAAGCTGCACAACCCGATCCTTGAGCCGTCTGGTCTCGGCAGCGCGGGTAACTTTCATCTGAAGGTCATCGAGATTGAGCGGCTTGGTTATGTAATCATATGCACCGGCCTTGAGGGCTTTGACGCTGGATGGAATTGAACCGTAGGCTGTCACGACGATGACAGGCGTTTCCTCGTTAATCTTCCTGATCCCGGAAAGCACCTCGATTCCGTCAATATCCGGCAACACTAGATCGGTCACAACGACATCAGGCGTCTGCTGCTCGAAAAGCTTCAAGCCATCCTTGCCGGTTGATGCAGTCAACACATCGAATCCGGCGTCCGCTATAACTTCGGCGGTTGACTGGAGCCCATCCGGATCATCCTCAATAATCAATATCTTTGTTTTGCTCATGCTGTAATCCAAACCATCTCACTCACCCCGCCAGCGGCAATGTTATCCTGAAACAGGAGCCGCCTTCCGGTCTGTCCACCACTTTAATCGTGCCGCCTGAATTTTCAACCGCTGTTTTCGCCAGGAACAAGCCAAGCCCTATGCCACCCGGTCGCGTCGTGACAAACATGTCAAAAATACTTTTCCGCTCCGAAGCCGGCACGCCGGGACCGTTGTCAATCACGTCAACTATGGCATGACGTCCAGACGCGGACAAACGAATATGGACGGTATCTCCGCTCTTCGAGAACTGTTTGGCGTTCGTGATCAAGTTTACGATGGCGCGCCGCAGAAATGTTTGTGAAGCCCGGATTTCCAGAGGAGCATCCGGCAATGCCAGTTCCGCTTTTATCCCGGCCTGCTCAAGACCAGGCGCCAGGATGTTGACGCATTCGCGGATACAGTAAGCCAGATCGAATTTTTCCTCGGTATCCGTGCCGGGTTTGGACAAGTAGAAAAACTCCTGAAAAACTTTGTCCATCCTGCCCATTGTTCTCAATATTCGATCCATCACACCTGCCACCCGCGTGTTCTGTACAGCCCCTTTCTGCGTGAGTTCCTTCTGCAGCAACTGCACATCCAGCTGCATCGAAGACATCGGGTTTCTAAAATCGTGCACGATCCCGTCGGCGAGCACGCCTGCGAACACAAGGTGCTCTTCTTCCCTGCGTTGTTTCTCGCGAACGACCTCCCTGTGCATCATCAACACGACAAGCAGCAAACATATGGAGAACGAAACGACCGTCGTGAGAAGCGAGAGTCTGAACATGGACTTGATAAGACCCTCGCTCCGTCGAACGGTGTCTTTCTTCAGCGCAATCTCGACCGATCTATCCGTTCCGTCATCGCCTTTTACGTCCCCGGTGAACGTAACAACGGCGACACTCTCTTTGCCGACGGTGAGCAGTTTCCGATCCATTGCCAGCTTTACATCCGGATCGTTTGTCATCTGTGTTTCGACATCCGAAGTTTGCTCATGAAAGACGGTGACGCCGTCCCTTTTCACTGAAACATATTGCAAACCGTTTTCAACTGCATGAATCGAACTAATGAGTGTCGAGAATTGCCCCCAGCCTGATTCTCCGTCGCCATCCCTGACAACCGGCTGTTGCGCCAGATAAGTGGCTATCGTCCGACCTTCGTCGAACATCCTTCGAGTTGCCTCCAAATGCGCAAACTGGCTATGAAGACTACTCAAGACGAACAAACTGGTTCCGGAAAGAATGGCTATGGCCAGCACAAGCAGGGCCGTAATCAAGGTCAGCGACTTGAATCTTTTACGTTTCATATATCCAGCAATTATCTGAACAAAGCATTGTTCATACCAGCATGTGAAATCAAGGATTAAAGACAATATACAGGACTTTTTGTCACGCCGCCGCGCAGGAAAGGCACGGGCCGAGCTCCACTCCGACATTCAGTCTCATATGCAAATCTGTGCCTGTCACCGATTCCACATCCTTTTTTTGCCAATTGCGTTTCATGGCATGTTTCCTGCATATTGAACCGGGCAACAGGAGGGCGCGGACGGATGGAAGACAATCTTACAGAAAGGAGTTTAATGGAAAAACAGGAAAATCCTCTAACCAAGTGGATAGTGTTTTTCTGCGCCCTCCTACTTGTCATAATAGTTTTGCAGGTTGCCATACTTGTTCAGACGAACAGCCACGCGATGTATCAGCCTCCTCTGACACAGGCAGAATCGAAACAGCTTGCTTCGATCCCCACACCAAATACAACAAGATCCACGGCTACGCCATGGGAGGAGCCGCGCATAGCTCCCGGTGACTGGCCTGCCCAAATGGATATGGCATGCAGAGAAGCTCAGAGGATATTCGACGGGATGGATTCGCGGTTGCCGCCCGCTTTCGCGAGCATGACCGCGCGCGATCCATTCACACATTTTGACGAAGGCTGGGATCTGCTGGCGAAAACGCCCACAATGGACATGCGCGAGCATAGCAACCATTACATTGTGCAAATCAATCTTGCTACGCTGAATCCTTCCAACATTGAGGCTACACTTTCAGGAAGAATATTGACAATCTCTTCGACTGCGAACGAACTGAAAGGGCGAACATCCCATAGCTCAAGATTTGAGACCAGGGTGCAAATTCCAGGACCAGTCGGCGATCCGCAGGCGGCTCAAGCTGTCGTCACCAATGGAATACTCACAATAATGATTCCCAAAGGTCAGCTACACACTGAAGCGACCGGGCATGGAACAGAGATGGTGAAACTGAAACTGCTATAGCCCGCATTTCTACCGGCCAAAGATGATCTCCAGCGGACCGGAATGATCGAGCATAAACAAGGCTCTTTTCCCGAATGCCGCTATTTCATAATCTCCGCGTACGCCGCTGAACCTGATATTTCCCGACGGGTCTGTCGTCAGAGTTTCTTCTCCAGACCACCACTCGCCCTTTATCAAATTGGTGAGCTGCTTATACGCAGGTTTCGGCGACATATTTTCCCTCAACAAACCTCCCGGCGCGCCGATCCAGATACCGTCAGTTAAGTCCCACCACGTTACGGCTTCCACGGACGGATGCGCAAATAGCGAGGTATATAAATCTACCACCTCTTTTGCCTGTCGCTCTTCTCCTTCGAGCGTGCTATGCCAGTCCTCGATCCGCGTGTGAAAATCGTTCTCTGGCCTTGCGTCCCCGGAAATCAAGGTCACTTCAGTCCAATGTAACGGTTTCCCGAACTGTGCAAACAACTTGCAGATGCCCATTACGGATTCCCGCCCCATATAACCCCTGTGCATGTGTGACTGCAGGCCGATCGCGTCAATACTCACGCCAGCTTCCAGGCACTGTTCGACAATTTGCGCAAAGGGCTGATTGTTGTCGTAGTCGTTCAACAATAGGGTCGCTTCAGGATTCGCGTCCCGGGCGCGGGCAAAAGCTTCCTTGATTATAGGGACAACGCCATCGCGTTTGACGATTTCGGTCATGTGATTTTCGGCCCTTACGAAATACGGCATCGCCACGGCTTCATTTAGGACATCCCAGACGTCAATGATGCCCTTGAAACGGCTGACTTCCCTCGTGATGCGATTCATTTGCAACGCACGCATTTCGTCAAGCGATTTGCCAACCCGCCATGCGGGCGCCACATCGTGCCAGCACAGCGGGTGCCCCTTTGGCGCAATTCCGCGGTCAAGACACCATTTCGCCATCCTGCGCAGGCGGTTTTCATCGGTATGACCTTCAGTTGTTTCGTAGCTGCCCCAGTAGAACGGGAGGGTGGCGTAGTTGAATAAGACCGCGAATTGTTCCTGATATGCACGTTGCGATTCGGATGTATCTTGTTCGTCCAGCGGAAAAATATTGCAGCCGAACAGAAACTTGTGCCGGAGCTGGCGAACAGTCACCGGCGTATTGGCCATGATGTGACCGCTGACGTCTTTAAGAATGATCGCGACATCCGCTTTGCGGTGAGCCGGAATTGCTTTTTTATTCAGGCACATTTGACATTCCTATCTCTCAGCAGTCCGCCCCCTGATCGCCCTTGCGAGCGTAACCGGGTCCGAATATGTGATCCCGCTTCCGGCAGGAAGGCCGGACGCGAGGCGACTGACACGAACATTCTTGTCTTTCAGAAGTTCAGCAATATAACTCGCCGTCGAGTCTCCTTCAACATCGGTGCTCAAAGCGAGGATGACTTCCTTGAATTCTTCTTTTTCAATCCGGGCCAGCAGCGAGTCTATGCGCAGGTTCGCCGGACCGCTTCCCCTGCCCGGTGATATTTTCCCCATCAGAGCATGGTACCTGCCGTGGAATCCGCCAGACCTCTCGATTATTGCGATATCACATGGATCTTCCACAACGCATAACATTGTCCCGTCCCTGTCTTGACCTGCACACAACTTGCATGGCTCGCGATCAATCGTGGTGATGCTGCCGCAAAGAGAGCAACAGCGTATCGTTTCCGAGGCATTCTTGAGCGCGGCAATGAATTCGGCAAGCATGCCGCCCGGGTCGCGAACAAGCCTTATCGCCATACGCTCCGCAGAACGCCGGCCAACACCCGGCAGCTTGCTTAGACAAGAAACGAGTTTATCCAATGAATCCATAAGAAAACCAATTCTCAGGCGATGGCTCAGCGATTTTGTCTGTCTCTAATTACCTTCTGGTAGAGCCTACTTTACGTAGGCTATGGCCGGCATAAAGCCGGCCCTACCAATTCATTTCATGAGTGCACATCCGCGTGAAACACAACACTAACGTGTCATGCTTTGGAGTGCGCGGGCTTGACCGCGCTTTCACAAGACCCGGCTTGACGGGGGCCGCATCGAAGAGCGCCGGGCAGTTCAGCCATGCAACGCTTCATTGAGAGCGTTGACACAGCGACCGATCCCTGTTGCTTTAACCGCCACCCAGAAGATCGCCAAGTCCCATGGTGCCAGCAAGCTTGCTTACTTCGCTGCCTGCCATTTTCTTGGCGTTTGCGAGCGCACCATTTACTGCAGATACCATGTGTTTTTCCAGCCGGTCCATTCTTGATGTGTCCACAGCATCAGGCGCAATTTTCACGCTCTGAATCGTCATATCGCCTTTCGCCACAACTGTGACCCCGCCACTGGAGTATTCCGCTGTTTTCTGTGCCAGGCTCTTCTCTATCTGCTTCATTTCCGACTGCATCGAGTGTACCTGCTTCATCATCTTGAACACGTTTTTCATTCTTCCTCCGAATCAGCCCAGGTTTGTAATCACATTCATTCCCTGTTTGAAAACTCTACTTCCTGATGTCAATTATCCTGCCTCCAAATAAGTCCTGCGTTTTTTTGACGATGGGATCGTCCTCCAGATCCCGATCCGCTTTGACCGTCTTCGCTTTTTCGACCGGTTCGGATCGAACCACCACGTCAGGTTTCGGGACCGGTTCACTTGTATCCGGCTTGTTGTCATTCGCATCCAGTTCAGCGATTCTGAACTCTACGACGATATTTCTTTTCAATATCGAGCCCAATACCCGTTCAGTTGCGATGCGATTCCTTGTGGCCTCTGTTTTCTCGGTTTCACCCGCGAATTCGGCGTCCAGCGCAACAATGACCTTGTCGCCTTCCACCGCCAGCGGACGCGCGTCCCTCAGAGTATTCCTCGCGAAGGGAGCCACCTTCGCAATCTTCGACAGGATGTCCGGCCATTTCTCAAGCAAAAGGGCTATTTCATCGGTCGCTCCGCTTCGTCCATGTTCAGGTTTATCGGAAGAATCAGATTCTCTGGAAGGGGCAATTTCAGAGCTGTGCCCCAAACTTCCGCCCGATCTTTCGGCAACTGCGCCGGGTCTTTCCGCGGCAGCATGCCCGACAGGACTTTTCCTGGCGACTGGCTGAGACACCTCGCCAACGGCCGCCTGCCCGGCAATGAACGAATTTATCTTTGCCAGCATTTCCTCCAGCGACACGACTTTGACCGCGCGCGCACTGCGGATGAGCGCCATTTCCAGAAGCGTGCGCCTCGACAGCGCCTTTTTCATTCTTTCTTCCGTCTCGCCGAGAATGCCGGTCACTCTCAATACCCGTGCCGAATCGGCAAGCTTTGACTGTTTCCTGAGCGATTCAATTTGAGAATCCGTCAGGTCCATATGTTCTTTGACATCTTCCACATGGAGACAAACTATAAGATTACGGAAATGCTCCATCAACTCCAGAACAAGCCGCTGTAGATCCTTGCCGGCACGGTCAAGTTCGGCAACCAGCCGCAGAAGTGATTTGACATCGCCTGTAAGTATCTTCTCCGCCAGCTCATCCAGCGTCTTTTGCGCAACGAGGCCAAAAACCGAAAGTACATCGTCCTCGACGATCTTGTTGCCCTTGAACGAAATCAATTGATCCAGCGCCGACTCGGCATCGCGCATCCCGCCTTCCGCCCCGCGGGCGATGGCCAGCAGCGCATCGTCCGAAACTTCTACGCTCTCGGACTTGGCAACCAACCCCAGACGCTCCACGAGAAGCGGGACTGGAATTCTGCGCAGATCGAAGCGTTGGCAGCGGGAAACGATGGTGGCCAGAACCTTCTCCGGTTCAGTGGTGGCGAAGAAGAATTTGACATATGCAGGCGGCTCTTCCAACGTTTTCAGGAGAGCATTGAACGCGGCCGTGCTCAGCATGTGAACTTCGTCAATGATGTATATTTTGAACTTTCCGTGGGCTGGCAGATACTTGACTGTCTCGCGCAAATCCCGGATCTGATCTACGCTGTTGTTGGACGCGCCGTCAATCTCGAGGACATCCAGGCTGGTGCCATTGGCAATTTCCCGGCATGAGTCGCAGTTACCACAGGGTTCTGTCGTAGGCCCATTTTTACAGTTGAGCGCCTTCGCGAATATCCTGGCGACCGATGTCTTGCCAATGCCTCTCGATCCCACAAAAAGATAGGCATGCGCAATCCTGTTGGACTCAATCGCGTTCTTCAGCGTACGTGTTACGTGCTCCTGTCCAACGACATCGTCGAAGCGCTGTGGTCGCCATTTTCTCGCTATAACTTCATAAGCCATAAGCTGGATTCCCTGGAGCCACTCACCTGTTCAAATCTTTGTCTAACTCAACGGCGAGGAATATTCTTCTTTCGCCTTCTATTTGACAAGAAGATATGCGTCGGGCACAGTGAAAATTGAAATGGATTTAGACCCGCACAAAATTTACATGAGGATGGCTCTCAGGCAAGCCCAGGCGGCTTTCGACGAAGGCGAAGTGCCTACAGGCTGCGCGATCATTAGAATCTCGCCGGACAAGCCGTCAGGCATGGGAACGCTCATCGGAAGCGCGCACAACCAAGTGGAACTGCTCAAGGATCCGACCGCCCATGCCGAGATCATAGCCATCACCCAGGCATCGAACGCAATAGGAGACTGGCGGCTGACCGACACAGTTCTTTACGTAACAAAAGAGCCATGCCCAATGTGCGCCGGCGCGATTGTGTCGGCAAGGATTCCAGTCGTGGTCTTTGGCGTGGCCGATCCGCAACGCGGTGGCGCAGGCTCGGTTTTCAACATTACGAACCATCCCGGTAGCAACCACCGGTGCAAGGTCATGCAAGGCGTCATGAAAGACGAATGTGCCGCCCTGCTTGACGAATTCTTCCGCGGCTGCCGGGAACGACGAAAAACTCCATGACACCCGCATTTTCACAACTTTCTAAAAAGGCATTGGCAATCCACTTGTGATGAAACGAGATGCGATACGAGTGATGCCAGCACCGTTCCCCCTCACTTCGTTCGGGGTGAACGGTCCTGCATTGCGTTTTTCTGTTGTAGGGCCGCTTACTCACCGCGAAGCGGGGAGAAGCGGTCTGAGACGTTGGCCTCTATAAGGACCATGTTTCGCCAATCAAATCGAATGTTGCCGGCCAACGCATCCTTGATCTGCTCGCGATCAGCACGGCAATTTTGCGATGATGGGCAGGATGTTTCTGTCCACATCGGCTTCGGATTTGCAGATAGGAGCATTCTTGTGGAGCGTCCATTTTTCTTCGTGAGTGACAGACTTGTCGGGCGGGAGGCTCACCAGCGGACCTAGGCTTTCCATTTCGAGCATCTGCTCGTTCGTAAACGTCTCGAAATTAACGCCGCCATCCGGATATGACGCGCCTTCGATCCTCTTGAAACGCTTCACGAACATGAAGCCGGAAAGCTGGTACGCCACCCAGCCTTCGCGATGCGCCAGACCAAGTTTGTTGGGTCCCTTCTTCACATCCTGCTTGAAGAAAAGATAGCGCGAGCCAATCGTCCAGCGCGGATCGGTGAAATCTGTATAGCCCCAAAGGCTCCATTCCTGGTTGTGGGTCAGGCGCTTTGTATGCGGAATCTTTTCAGGCAGAGGAATCACGGCCATCCCTTTGGGTGCCATTGCCGACAATGCCCACGGCGAGACTTCCACCGTCTTCTTGCTCATGTTCGTGAGCTTGTGGAGGACGGTAACTTCATTGTTCTTCAAGGAGAGCGATATCTCCATGATTTTCCGTATCTTGCTCAAGAGCCCCACCGTCTGGATCGTGCGAACGCCGTTCCTTATTTCCTCAGTCCTGACCGGCGCATTGTCCAATTCGTAAGTTTTCGGCTTCTCCTCCGGCGCGATCCAGAACCTGTGGCCTCCCCTGATCATCCATTCCTTCTCGCCGGATTTCCCCGCCTGATCTTTGAATTCCGCGAACAGGTTCTTCTCGCCGATGTATCCGAAACGAATCACTCTGGGCCCCACGTCCTTGGTGATTATCAATTCTACCTCCCTGTTCGAGAGGCGCACGTTGTTGTCCCATCCGTTGTAGTTGACGATCTCCATTTCGATATCTCCAAACCTGGCAAAATACTGTTTTACGCTACCTGTAATTCACACACACTTGCGCATTCGATCCGGCGATCTACTTCTTTTTCGACCTGGCCCGGGCTGCCTCGACTTGCTTTGCGACCCAGGGATATGTGGCGGCAACGCCGTCTCTCAAAGAAAACTTAGCTTTCCATCCGAGCGAGTAGATCCGTTTGTTGCTGAAATTGCGAGAATGAACACCCACCGGTCCCTTGATGTGCTTGACCTTTACCGTTTTGCCGGCGACTTCACTCACCGTTTCCAGAAGCTCATTGACGGATACATACTGGGGGCAGCCTATATTAACACCGCCTTCAAGATTCGAGTGCATGAGCAGGTAAATCCCATTCACCATGTCGTCAACATAGGTGTACGAACGAATGGCGGAGCCATCGCCCCACATCTCAACAGCGCCTCCATCCTTCACTTCCGCAACCTTGCGGCACATGGCAGCCGGAGCCTTTTCGCGACCGCCAATCCACGTCCCTTCGGGCCCATAGCAGTTCTGAAAACGGGCGATACGTACCTTCATGCCGTACTTGCGGCCATATGCCATCGCAACGCGTTCGGAGTAAATCTTTTCCCAACCGTATTCGTTGTCCGGATTCGCAGGAATCGCCTCAGCCTCGGTCATTTCCGGCTCGCCCGGCTTCATGTCGCGGTAGACGCACACGGACGAAGAGTAGAAGTAGCGATTGATCCCCATTTCGGCGGCATTATGCGTCATGTAG
Source organism: uncultured Victivallales bacterium (assembly GCA_964487695.1). GTDB lineage: Bacteria > Verrucomicrobiota > Kiritimatiellia > UBA8416 > CAZASC01 > CAZASC01. The sequence continues at coordinate 5,053 of CAZASC010000070.1, read as the reverse complement.
ATGTTGATCAAGACGCTGTTGTGCATGATCTCGCATTCAGCCGAATGGATGAACCCCATCCCGCCCATGTCGGCGGCAAGCTGATAGACTTCGTCAAATTTGCCTTTCCCGAGGGTAAGCGCCTTGCGGCAGTTCTTGTCTTCCCGCAGATCGAGGACAAGAAACTCGTCAGCCGCCGATTTGGCAAACTCGTGTTTCTTCTGATCCACGCCTCGAACCCAGTAACCTTCCTTCTTGAGCTTCTTAACGAGATGTCCGCCGATGAACCCGCCTGCTCCGCATACCAGCGCTTTTTTCATTATCGCATCCTCCTGTTTCATTTTATCAAGCCATTGCGAAGTCAGTTTCCTTCGCATTTTCATAACGCACTTCATCAACCGGTTGTCTCCGCCCTGGGCCAGCGTACAATCGATTGGGAAAATTCAACACAAGACCATCAACCTTGGACACATTCGTATATCCATGAACAATGCCCGGCGGTATTATCGCGATGATCGGTTCCGATTCGCCCGCCACAATACTCCACGTCCTGCCATAGGTGGCGGAGTTTTTCCTGTTGTCCCACAACTTGAGAAGATAGTTGCCCGGGCCGATAAATCCGAACGTGTCCGTCTGTTCATGATGTTCGTGTGGACCTCGTGTGACTCCAGGATGCGTCAACGACACATAACCCATGGCCGGCATGATATCCTCTGTTATATCGTCGGAACGATATATTTCCGAGAGCCAGCCACGCGCATCGGAATTCCTTTTCGCCGGCCGGATCACGACACCGTCAATTTTGCCCTCTGTCCATTTCATCTTTTTAAAAATAGCGACGCCAATCCGCCGCACTCCAAAACATTATCAATGTTTGTGATTTCTTTCTACTCTTCCTCTGCTATCTCCCGCAAGTAAGAGCCATACTCGTTGCCTTTGAATGCAGCTGCGAGCCCAAGCAGTTCAGCCTTACCGATGAAGCGCATTCTGAAAGCCACTTCCTCTATGCATCCTATCTTGAGCCCCTGCCGATTCTCTATGCCTGCCACGAAATTGCCGGCATCAATGAGGCTGCGCGGCGTCCCGGTATCAAGCCACGCCATGCCGCGGCCCAGCAGCTGCACATGCAGCTTGCCGGCTTTGAGATAAACCTTGTTGACGTCGGTAATCTCCAGCTCGCCACGCTCCGACGGCACGAGATCTCTGGATATCTTGACCACACGGTTGTCGTAACAATACAAACCCGGTATCGCGTATCGGCTCCTGGGAGATTTGGGTTTTTCTTCTATGGAAACGACTTTCCCCGTTTTGTCGAACTCGACCACTCCGTACCTTTCCGGGTCTTGCACGGGATAGCCAAAGATCGTGGCGCCATTCTTGCGTTCAAGCGCCCGGCGCAGGAAGCCCATCTCGCCGTAAAACAGATTGTCGCCCAGTATGAGGCACACCGGCGAGCTTCCTACGAAACCTGCGCCTACCCTGAACGCCTCAGCTATGCCGCGCGGATGTTCCTGCATCGCATAAGAAAAATTAATTCCCAGACGTTTTCCGTCACCAAGAAGCTCCTCAAATCGCGGAAGATCCTTCGGAGTTGAAATGATCAGGATATCGCGGATTCCCGCAAGCATCAGCGTCGAAATCGGATAGTAGATCATCGGCTTATCGTAGATGGGCAGTACCTGCTTGCTGGCCGCCAGCGTGATTGGATGCAGGCGACTGCCAGTGCCGCCAGCCAGGACTATACCCTTCCATCCAGTCTTTTTGCTCTTGCTCATGCCTTCCTTCCACAACCAACTGTAGCTTTACGCCGCGACCATCCCCGCACCAATGTCATTTCCCCATGTAGGAGCGGCTTTACGCCGCGATGATTCACCGAAACCGGCTCGAATTTGTCCATCGCGGCGTAAAGCCGCTCCTGCAACGATATCGTGACCAGTTCATGAACCCTTCAAACGCTGCAGAATATAGGCAATGCGCCGCCAGTTACAAGACCATCTTTTGATACGTTGATTATCGACCCGGCCGAAATGAACGGAAACGGTCCCGCATCGCCCCGGCGACAAATGTGCTTTGTTCTTCCGAATGATATGAGCTGCGCACAAGCGGAGCAGAGATCACAACTTTGAAACCCATTTTCAGGCCTTTTGCGCGATATTCTTCGAACTCGGCTGGCTCCACATAGCGGTGGACCGGCAGATGCATCCTTGTCGGCTGAAGATATTGCCCGATATACAGGATGTCGCAACCGGCCTTGAAAGCATCACGCATCACGGTAACGACTTCCCTCGAAGTCTCGCCCATGCCAAGCATTAGCGATGTCTTCGCAATCAATCCAGCAGCGTGCGATTTCAGCAATATGCCTAGAGACCGTTTGTAGTCAGCCTTGGATCGTACCTTTTTGTAGAGTGATGGCACTGTTTCAATATTATGACCAAAAACATCGGGTTTGGCGGCCATTACTTTTGCCAGGCTCTTGTCGGAACCGGCGAAATCGGGCACAAGCACTTCGATTACTGCCGCCGGCACTGTCGCCCTGATACGCTCAATCGTCTCAGCCCATACTGCAGCGCCACCATCTTCAAGATCGTCGCGTGTCACCGACGTGACTACGACATTCGTCAACCCCATCTCTTTAACGGCGTCCGCGATGCGTTTTGGCTCATCCTTGTCGCATATGTCAGGCCATGCCGGGGTGACATTGCAGAAGGCGCAACCTCTCGTGCACTTGTCGCCCAGAATCATGAACGTGGCATGGTTATTCTCCCAGCATTTGCCTTTGTTTGGACACAATGCCTCATCACAAACCGTGTGCAGCATTCTTTCATGCATCAACTTCTGCAATCTGGAATGGTTCGGGCCACCGCCCAGCCGCACTCGCAGCCACGCAGGCTTCTGGATCTTGAGTGTTGAGTGTTCGATTTTCATAAAACAGAATGATCAATGCTCAACTCTCAATATTCAATGCTCAAGTACGGAAAGAAGGAGAAACGCCCTTCTTCCTCCCAACTTGGACATTGAGAATTGAACATTGATCATTGAGCTTTTCCTTATTCCAGATACCCAAACACTTCCCTGAATTTCTCCACAACCTTTTTCTTAACATCCCCCATTTCAATCCCCGGAACCAGCAGATGCAGAGAGGTCACTCCTTTGTCGGCAATTCCGCATGGAACGATTCCTTGATAGTAGCCCAGATTTGTACAAACATTCAGCGAGAACCCGTGCATGGTCACATGCCGCGTGATCCTGACGCCGACCGCCGCTATCTTCTTATCGCCGATCCAGACTCCGCGATGTTTCTCGTCACGTCCGCACTCGATGCCGTAGTCGGCAAGTGTTTTGATGATGACTTCCTCGAGACTGCCGACATACCAGACAGCTCCTTTGCCCCATCTGGTCAGGTCGAGAATGGGATATCCAACCAACTGCCCAGGTCCATGGAAGGTCACATCGCCGCCGCGCCCGGTTTGCACAAGCTCAACCCCCATCCGCTCCATATCCGCCTCGGAAGCGAGTACGTTCCACTCTTTGGCGTTTCTGCCGAGGGTGTAAACGGGCTCGTGTTCGACAAGCAGCAGCGTATCGGAAATCGCGCCTGCTTTACGTTTCTGTACCATCTCTTCCTGCCGTATCAGCACCGGAACATATGGCATTCTGCCGAGATCAATCACATCGAGGGATGAGTTCATTTTCCACTCACCGGTATCGAATTGAACAAATCCGGCATGGTATTCCAGGTTACAGCGCCTTTTCTTAACATTGCCTCTATCCTCGCCGTAGCTTCATGCCCGCCCGTGTAATCTCGCTGCTCAATTCCGGACATGACGAACACTGCGTTGCCATGCGCTAAAGCCTGCTCGGCCAGAGTCACATTTGCCAGGTTGCCTGGCCCGAACGGGACGCCGCACAGGACAACGAAATCCGCCGCCTTTGCCATTTCCATGGCTGAATCGAGCGCCGATTGACCGATCGGAGAAAACGGTTTTTCGAGCGCCGTCTGAATGCCAAGCGCATCAGCGAACCCGGTGTCGCTGTCGCCTTGATTGAGAACGCCACAAGTCACCGTATATTCGCATAGACACAGACGCCGGAATATTTCCTCGGCGCAGCAGCCCCCAGCGATAACGTGCGCGCGAAGCCCTCGACCGCCATGACCAGCCGCAAGCCGGCGCGCAGGCACAACGCTCACTAGTCCGCTGACTTGATCGTGCTGGACCAGCACATCGCACTGATACACGCCGCGCAGAACGTCCTCGTTCAGCACTTCCAAAGGTTTTCCATCAGCCACGATTTGTCCGTGATCCATCAGTATCAGACGTTGACAGAATTCCGCCGCAAGATTCAGATCGTGACTGATCATCAGCACCGTGACACCCTGCTCCCTGTTGAGGCGTTCGACAATCTGCATTACCTCCATCCGATGGTTCATATCAAGATGCGACGTGGCCTCGTCCAAAAGGATCATTCGCGGCTCCTGCGCAAGCGCCATAGCCACTATCGTCCGCTGTTTTTCGCCGCCACTTAACTCGGCGAACTGCCGATCCCTCATTCCAACAACATCGGTATAAACCATCGCCCGCTCTACGATGGCAATATCCTGCTTTGTCGGCCTGCACCATCTGCTGAGTGACGCAGTACGGCCAATCGTCACGATTTCCTGCACGGTGAATGCGACAGGGGTCTCGACTTCCTGCGGAACAACCGCAACCAACCTGGCCCTTTCGGCGGCATCAAGCTCCGAGGCGTCTTTATTGAACAGGCGGATCGTGCCAGACATCGAGCGGCACAACCCGGTAATGCATCTGAGAAAAGTTGTCTTGCCCGCGCCATTCGGTCCAAGCACGCCGACAATTTCACCTTCCCGAATCGAGGCAGTGAGGTCCTTTATCACGGGGACGCCGTGATAACCCGCAGACACACCTAAGAATTCAAGAACATTGCTCATAAATTAGATTTCAGTGTTCGGTGTTCAGGCTTCAGCATTGCCCTTAAGGTTCTTTTCTGCTTTGCCGTTTGCTCCTGACCACTGACCACTGACCACTGACCACTGACCACTGACCACTGACCACTGACC
>CAZASC010000069.1:0-18196 GCA_964487695.1 uncultured Victivallales bacterium | reverse complement strand
GTTGAACAATGCGCCCGATCCAACCCCACCTTGCAGTCCTACTTCTATCGAAATCTGCCCTTCAACTTAGGTTTTCGGGCTTAAACCAAAAATGGAAGATCCGCTTCAGGCGAGCATCGAGGTCTTCTGTAAAGCCGCAATAGAACTGTCCCACGTGAGAATGGCTCTGGTTGATATGTTCACGCAGAAGAAATCTGCATTCATTAAGCCGAATGAAGCTCGCAGCGAAAAGACCCCACCCCGTCTTCATTGTCTCGAAGACTCGACAACTACGACGCGCCAGTCTTCGTTATCCGCTACGCTGCGAACGAAGACTGGCGGGAGCGACGGGAGTCGAACCCGCAACAACCAGATCGACAATCTGGGACTCTAACCATTGAGCTACGCCCCCGAAAAAACTCGCCGCATAATAGATGATCAGTGTGCATTATCAAGCGGAAAAATAATTCTGGCAAAGAAATGACAATCACACCCGATCTTGGCGCCAGCTAATTACAGCATCTTCAGCTTCGGCAGATCTTGAATGTCAACCGCGCCAACAAGGCGATTCTTCGCGTCAACGACCAGTAAATCGTCAATACTATGCTCCTCATATATCCGAAGCACATCGATCGCGAGTTGACCAGCCTTCACAGCAATTGGGGAGAGAGTCATGACTTCCGCAACCGGCAAATTGAGAACGTTGGCATGTTTGGCTATGTGCCTGCGCAAATCACCGTCCGTGAATATACCAACAACCTTCATGTCTTTGTCCACGACTCCAGCTGAGCCAGCCCTCGCCTGTGTCATGGCGACAAGGGCGTCCTTGACTTTCGCCGTGTTACGCACACAGGCGAGTCGCTCGCCTGTACGCATAATGTCCGATACGCGCAAAACTAGTGCTCGTCCAATCGCTCCACCTGGATGTAATTTAGCGTAGTCCTCTTTCTTGAAGCCGCGAGCGTCCAGAAGAACCATCGCCAAAGCGTCGCCGATTGCCAGCGCAACAGTTGTGCTGCTTGTGGGTGCCATGTTGAACGGGCATGCCTCTCGTTCGACCGCGGCAGGAACAACAACATCGCTGCATTTTGCAAGTGAACTGGTAACATCGCCGGTCAGAGCCACAATGCCGACCCCGAGGCGTTTGACGGTTGGCAGAATCGCGGTGAGTTCCTCCGACTCGCCCGAATAACTCAAAGCCAGCAGGACATCCCCTTTATTCAAGATACCCATATCCCCATGCATGGCTTGCGCCGGATTCAACCAGACGCTCGTCGAACCGGTGCTTGCAAGGGTGGATGAAATCTTCTGCGCGATGTGGAGGTTCTTGCCCATGCCTGTGACAACGATCTTGTTGCCTCCATTTAGACACTTTAGCAGCCGAGCGACAGCCTCGGAGAACTCGTTGCCCAAGCTTCTCGACGCTTTCTGCAGACTCTCCACCTCAATAGCAATAACTTCCCGAGCCCTGCGAACATGCGACGCCGTTTTTCTTTTTTTCTTCATGTTAGTTTTTCTTACCATCAATGATCTTGTGCGTCAACTGCGCCTTTGGTCAGCCTGTAAAAAGAAAAAAGGGACTCCGAGCATTTCGGAGTCCCTTTCAGATTTTACGTATATGAGAACGACCTACTGCTCGACAACCCTCGTACCAACCTTCGGGTTGTTTTCGCCATCAGTGACCTCGCACACAGCAGCCTCGTCCATAACCGAAACGACCTTCAGCTTGCCTATTTCCTTGCCCTGCTCGGTGCCGATGATGGCGCCAGTGTCTGGATCGGTGAGCATTTCACCTTCTTCGCGCATTACAAACGCCTTACCAACTTCGATGCCGTGTTTTGATCCACGATTGATGTAGACCTTACCCGAAGACGCCTTCACAACGGCTGCATCAAATGGCATTTTTTCTATTTCTTTTGCAAAGAACAATGCAGCCTGATTAATGCAATCCTGCGCGGCCTCAGCGAGAGGAGTCTTCGCAAAACCGCCAAGATCGGTCCCAAAACCGTGCCCCCCTACGCTTCCGGCAATGCCAACACCGAATCCTACCCTACCGGCCTTGCCCGTGATCGTCTTCTTGTTGACGATCTCGCCGGTGGTAGTGTCAATGAGTTTGGCAATGATGGTGATCTGCGAGCTCCCCTTTGACCCACCCAGATTCACATTCGCAAGAGAGATTCCGCCAAAACCACCTGACTGATTCTCTTCAACGACGGTAATAGCTCCTGTCGCGATATAACGCGCAGGTCTGATTAAACCGGTCTTTGCAACTTTGCCCGCCTTCGCAGTGCGGCCGCTTGCAGCCAGGTCTTGTTCGGCCATAACATCGCCAAGCTTTTCGCGCTCAACCAACACGAATCTGCCCGTGTCGAATAGCGCGGACTCCAGCATAATGGAAAGATTGTTGCCAAGATCCCACTGGCTGTGCCATCCGCCCTCGTTCGAAAAATCCTTGCATCCCACGGCATGTTTCAGCCCTTTATATTCGCCAAGTTGGGTTTTGAAATCAGCGTCTGAAGTCTTGGTTCCTATGTCAAGCATACCACAGCCACCCACCCCGGCCGCGATCACACACGCAAACACAGAAACACCGATTACACTTGAGAGCTTCCGCATGATACAACCTCCTCTTTCTTACTCCATTTTCTTAAACAACAAACTTGCGTTGTGACCGCCAAATCCAAACGAGTTATTGAGACATGACCTTATGCTTTTCTGACGTGCCGTGTTAGGCACATAATCCAGATCGCACTCAGGATCGGGCGTCTCGCAATTTATGGTTGGTGGGACGACCCCGTTCTTGATCGCAAGAGCGCAGATCACTGATTCGATACCGCCAGCCGCTCCGAGCAGATGCCCGGTCATGGATTTTGTCGAGCTGATCATAACTTTGCGTGCCCGGTCTTCACCAAGAGCCAGTTTTATCGCTTTGGTCTCAATCTTGTCGTTCAGCATTGTGCTGGTGCCGTGCGCGTTAATATAGTCTATATCCTCAGGATTGCAGCCGCCATCCTTCATTGCCAACCGCATTGCCCTGGCCGCGCCGGTTCCGTCCTCGTCGGGAGCAGTCATATGGAACGCATCGCAACTCATGCCAAACCCGCCCACTTCGCAATAGATTCTTGCGCCACGCTTTACCGCATACTCCAAATCTTCCATAATAAGGATTGCAGAGCCATCGGCCATTACGAAGCCATCCCGGTCCTTATCGAAAGGGCGGCTTGCCTTTTCCGGGGCGTCATTTCTCACGCTGAGTGCGCGTAGAGCGCTGAAACCGGCTATTCCTATTTCACTCACAGATGCTTCTGTACCTCCTGAAACCATTACATCTGCTTCTCCACGTTGAATAACCCTCATGGCATCGCCCATGGAATGCAGAGCCGAGGCGCATGCCGACACAACAGTGTAATTGGGCCCCTTGAGCTTGTGCTCGATGGCGATGAGCCCACCCGCCATGTTGACGATCATCTGCGGAATCATAAAAGGCGAGCAGCGCGACGGCCCTTTTTCCAGAAGTATTGAATGTTGTGCTTCGAGCGTCTGCAGACCACCGATGCCGGAGCCCACTATTACGCCTACACGCTCATGATCGGCAGTGTCGAGATTAATCCCGGAATCCACCATGGCCATTTTCGAAGCTGCAACGGCAAATTGCGAGAATTGATCCATCCGCCGCTGTTCCTTGGGAGAAATGAACGCATTTGCATCGAATTCAACTACCTCCCCGGCGATCTGCGTGGGGAATTTCGATGCGTCGAATTTCGTGATTCTGCGGATGCCTGAATGACCTGCCGTTATGCGATCCCAGAAAAGCTTCAGTTCACATCCCAAAGGAGAAACTACACCAAGTCCAGTTATGACAACACGTCTCATCTTCAGCGTCATGCTCCAGTTTCAGGGGTATACCACATTGATCCAGAAGAAGGACCGAGGAGATGCATTGCATCCTCCTCGGTTGGCCTTTCCGAGATGAAATCTAGTCCTTGAACCCTTTCCCCTTCAAATATTCATTGACGGCAGAAACCGTCGTAAGCTTTTCAGCGTCCTCGTCGGGTATCTCGGCACCGAACTTCTCTTCAAAAGCCATTACCAATTCCACCTGATCAAGTGAATCCGCTCCCAAATCCTCTACAAAGGAAGCTGTTGGTGTAACCTGACTGGCGTTCACGCCCAACTGCTCAACGATGATATCCCTGACCTTATCCTCAAGTGCCATAACTACTCTCCTCCTTTGTTTTCACCGATCCGCCGTTCGGATCATTAACGTTTCCTCTACATTACCATACCACCACTAACTGTAATGACCTGCCCGGTCATGTACGATGAAGCCTCCCCGACGAGAAACAGAGCCACTTTTGCGACATCCACTGGCTTTCCGAATCGTTTCATCGGAATCTGCTCAAGCATCTTGCCTCTGATATCCTCCGAAAGCGCATCAGTCATTTTTGTCTCTATAAACCCCGGCGCTATAGCGTTTACTCGCACATTCCGCGACGCCAATTCTTTCGCGGCCGACTTCGTGAGCGCTATCACGCCCGCTTTCGACGCCGCATAGTTACATTGCCCTGCATTTCCGATCAAGCCAATAATTGAGGCCATATTCACTATTGCACCGCAGCGCTGTTTCATCATCACTTTTCCGACTGCGCGCGTAAAAAGAAATGTGCCCCTCAAATTGACGGATATTACCGAATCCCAGTCTTCGTCGCTCATTCGCACCATCAACGTATCTTTTGTGATTCCAGCGTTGTTGACCAGGATGTCAATTTTGCCGAATGCTTTGACTGTTTCGGATACTGCGCTCTCAACATCGGCCGTCCTGCTGACGTCGACAGCCAGGCGTATTGATTTTCTGCCAAGTCCGGCCACCGCTTCGGCTGTCTCAGAGAGCCATTCAGCCTTGAGATCGCATAGCGCCACATCAGCGCCTTCTTTCGCAAGCTCTTCAACTATTGTCCTGCCGATTCCCCTCGCCGCCCCAGTTACTATTGCGATCTTGCCGTCGAGAATTCCCATAACCAATCCTTTTTCTTAACAATTAATTGATTTCCGACCGAACTCAGACATGCCCAGCATCAATTTCCATCACCAACAACAGTTACAGCCTGCTGAAGAGTCGTAACGTCCTGCACATTCGACGTCTTTGCCTCTTTGTCAATGCGCTTGATAAGTCCGGAAAGCACGTTGCCAGGGCCGCATTCCAGATAGTCTTTGATGCCGTTGTTCTTTAGCCATTCGATACTTGAAAGCCATTGAACCGGCGAAGTAACCTGTTTTACCATGGCGCTCCGGATTTCCGCAGGGCCACCATGTGGCATGCCGGTGACATTGGATAAAATCGTCATTCTTGGCTGTTTGAAAGTTATGCCGGCAAGCATCTCGTCCAACCGCCTTGCAGCCGTCGCCATAAGCGATGAATGATAGGCCCCAGCGACCTTGAGCGGAATTGCCTTACGGGCGCCAGCTTCCCCTGCCATTTTCGCTGCCGCCGCAACGGCGTCTCTTGAGCCAGAAAGCACGGTCTGATCTGTTGAGTTCAGATTCGCGATTTCCGCCCCTGTTGTCGCGCATATCTCCTTCAGCTTCTCGACTGGCAATCCGATGACACTCACCATGCTGCCTTCGCGCTCTTCACACGCTTCCTGCATGAACCGGCCCCTTGCAGCAAGAACCCGAAGCGTGTCCTCGAAACTGAGCGCATCCGCCATGTGCAGCGCGGTCCACTCACCAAGACTTAACCCAGCAGTTGCGCGGAATCCAAGCCTTATCCACTGCGCAGGCGTCTCACGCGATAAAGCCGTTACGCATGCCATGCTCACAACAAATATTGCAGGCTGGCAATGTACTGTTTTTGTCAAATCTTCCGCGGGCCCTTCAAAGCATATTTTCGATAGTTGGTATCCAAGAACTTCGTCGGCTTTGGCAAATATCGCCCTGCATTCCGGATATTTTTCCGCAAAATCCTTGCCCATGCCGATGGCCTGCGCGCCCTGTCCTGCAAATACAATCGCCCTCAACTTCATTGCTGTTTCTCCCATTCGAGAACCATTGCACCCCAGGTGAAGCCGCCGCCAAACACTATAAACAACACAATGTCTCCTTTTTTTAGCTTCCCTAGCCGCGCAGCTTCATCAAGAGCCACTGGCACTGAAGCAGCAGACATGTTGCCGACTCTCTCAAGATTATTATGAAACTTCTCAAGCGGTGCACCCAACCTCTCTGCGATAGCCTGAATAATACGCATATTAGCTTGATGCGGTATCACGCACGCCACATCGTTTACGGAAAGGCCGCAACGTTCCAAAACCTTCTGGCCTGCGTCGCACATGCATCTGACCGCATGTTTGAAAACTTCCCGACCCTCCATCTTCATATAATGAAGTCGCTGTTCAATGGTCTCTTTGCTCGCTGGATACCTGCTTCCGCCACCTGGGATCTTAAGCAGGTCAGTGAGAGTACCGTCGGAGCCCATGACTGTATCCATCAAACCTTTGCCATGTCCCCCCGCCTGTACAACAACCGCGCCTGCGCCGTCTCCAAATAGAACGCATGTGGTCCTGTCTTCCCAATCTGTTACGGTACTGAGCTTTTCCGCGCCGATTACCAACGCCGTCTTTATTGAACCATTACCGATAAACTGCCGCGCAATCTCAAGCGCATAGAGAAAACCTGAACAAGCGGCTTCAACGCCAAAGCAAAACGCATTCTTTGCCCCTATCTTGCTCTGCACAAAGCACGCCGTATTTGGGAAAACCATATCCGGAGTGATCGTCGCCACAATTATGAGATCCACTTCAGATGGCTGAACCTTTGCGTTCTCAAGCGCCCTTTCGGCGGCAACTGCCGCCATGTCGGAAGTAGCCTCGTCGCTGCGCGCCATGTGACGCTCGCGAATACCGGTTCTCTGGCGAATCCACTCATCGGTAGTATCCACGACCTTTTCCAGATCAACGTTGGTCACAACCTTTTCCGGAAGATACGAGCCGGTTCCCGTGATTGATGCGGTGACTCTTTGATTGGCGGCGCGATTCATCAGTTTCCGTCTACTCCCGAGATTTCCTTCATGATGAGTTGATCAATATGATTCTGCGCCGCTTCGCATGCAACCCTGATGGCGTTAAGAATTGCGCGCCCGGAAGAAACGCCGTGCGCTATGATGCAAATTCCCTGAACGCCCAGCAGCGGCGCCCCACCATACATTTCCGGATCCATCCGCTTCTTCATCGTTTTAAGGGCTCCTCTCAGGAGAGCGGTTCCAAGCAGTCGAACAGGATTTTTAGTAAACTCCTGTTTCATCCAGTATTGAATTGCGTTCGCGACACTTTCACTGGTCTTCAGCACCACATTCCCTACAAAACCATCGCAGACGACAACGTCTGTTTCGCCTTTGAAAAGGTCATGCCCTTCGACATTCCCCTTGAAATTGATGCCATGCAGTTTGCTAAGTGCGCCGAAAGCTTCTTTTGTGATTTCGTTGCCCTTGCTTTGCTCCCCGCCGATACTCAACAGTCCCACCAGCGGTTTGGCCTGTTTCAGTATAACGCGCGAATAAATGCTTCCCATCACGGCAAATTGTTCGAAGAGCTTCACACTGCAATCCATGTTGGCGCCAGCATCTATTAGAAGTACAGGTTTGTTGGTTTGAGTCGGCATAACCGTGGCTATTGCCGGCCGCTCAACGCCTTCAAGAGTTCTCATCTTGAGGGTTGCAGCGACCACGACAGCTCCCGTGTTTCCAGCTGAAACCATGGCATCGGCCTCGCCGTTCTTCACGAGATCCACGGCCTTGCTGATTGAGGAGTCCTTTTTCCGCCGAATCGCCTGCGCCGGATTTTCCGCCATCGCTACGGCCTCGGAAGCATGGCAGACCTCTATCTTGCTGGAATTGAACTTGGAGAGACGAAGTTCGCGTTTCACGGCATCTTCATCCCCGACGAGGATGATTTTTGTAACATCATCCAGCATCCAAGCCGCGGCAGCGGCTCCCATAACGATTTGTTTCGGGGCAAAATCCCCGCCCATTGCATCAACCGCTATTCTCATGATCTAGTCAGCCTCTACTGTGACCTCTTGTTTGCCCCGGTAAAAGCCGCACGATGGGCAAACCCTGTGCGATTGCTGGGGTGCGCCGCAATTTGAGCACTTCCCCACTGTCGCCACCTTGTGCTTGTGCGAATGCCTACGGGTGCGAATCCTGCTTTTTGACGTTCTTCTCTTTGGTACGGGCATGTCGTCTCCCTTGTCAGTTGAGCTTCAAGTTATCAAGCCCGCCCCATCGAAACTCGCGGGCAGGCTTGCATCTGCACTCATCTCTTTTCAGATTTCCTCCGCATCTTGCGCATAGTCCTTTGCAGTCTCCTCCACAAAGAGGGTGCGTTGGAAAAACCAGCAACATAGCTTCACGAATATCCGAGGTCAAGTCCACAGATTCTGTTCTTTCTGCCACCTCTTGAATACAGCTGAAAGATGGATCGACAAGCTCGGCTTGAAAAAAATCCACACATCTGGAGCAGCGCAGCGATACGTGAATCCCCAAAACCCCGTTCACCAGTAATTCTCCTGTCACCAGCTTAACCTTTAAATCATAGCGAATCGGACCTTCGAGACGAATCCCTTCCTCGCGATCCAGATCCAGTATCGCAGACACTTCCTCTCCTTTAAATCTGGCGCCCTCGACAGGCAGTTTATCTACTTCTATGATCATTTCAACCGTTTCCTCCGCAACGCCTCCTCGACGCATGGCGGAACAAAATCGTTCGTAGCCCCACCCAGTCGCGCCACCTCCTTGACCGTGCTGGAGCTCACATAGCTGTGCGTTTCCTTCGGCATCATGAACAGAGTCTCTATATCAGACGCAAGCTTCCTATTGGTTAGAGCCATCTGGAACTCATACTCAAAATCAGAATACGCCCTCAAGCCACGGATCAGAACCCGGCAATTCCTGGAACGCGCATACTCAACCAGCAAACCGTCAAAGGAATCCACCTCCACATTCTGCATGTGCTTCACGACCTCGCGAGCCATAACAAGACGTTCGTCAGTCGTAAAAAGGACTGTCTTTGGCGTCATCACGGCAACGGCCAGCACCAGGTGATCGAAAAGCTCCGCGCCCCGCAAAATAAGGTCAATGTGCCCGTATGTCAGCGGATCGAACGTTCCTGCATATATAGCTGTTCTTGCCATCTTATTGTTTCCCAAAAAACATCAACCGCGTACTCCCGTACGCCCTGTCATCAAGCAACTTCCATCCAGTATGATCAGGCAGCGATTCATCTTTCCCTTGCTGCATAATGAACAATCCACCGGCACCGGGAGCTACGGAGATGCTAAGCGCGTTCAACAACTCGATCAGTACTCCCGACTTCTTCTCCTTACTATTGTAAGGTGGATCGGCAAAGATAATATCAAACTCATTCGCCACAAGCTTTTTTTTCAGAAACCTCAGGGCTTCGCAACGCGAAATACGGGTCTTGGAATCGCAAAGCTTATGAACATTGTTATTCAGAATAGGCAGAGTTCTCACATCCAGCTCAACCCAGTGGACAAACCCGGCGCCCCTGCTCCACGCCTCTAACCCAACCGCACCAGATCCAGCGTACAAGTCAAGGAACCGCGCACCAACAGTCCTGCTCCCAAGAATCGAAAATAACGCCTCTCTTACCATGTCTGTGGTCGGTCGAATGTTCCCCTTTGGAACTTGAAGAAGGCGTCCCCTCAAAATGCCGCCAGTGATGCGCATTAATTACTCTCCTTGTGCTCGTCCATTAGAAATTAGATTTGATGAATCACTATGGTGAACACACTGCCTACTTTTTACGCGATGACAATTTGGCTCCGGAGGCAGGAGGGACGCGTTTAAGCACCATGGCGCATCGGCATGGAATGTAGACTTTGATGTAGTGGCGCTGAACGCTATCCTGAACCACCGGTTCGGAGAAGTAGTGCTGATTTGATTCCAGCCGTTTGTAGCCGCCGAACCGTTCTTCATCCGTATCTAAAATCAGAACGTACTCCCCCGGCGGCACTTCGCCGACAGGATAATCCGTAAACGACTTGGATGGATGAAAATTAAAAAGGAACAACATTCCTGCCCTCTCGAAGAACATGATTTTGTCACCCTCATTACTCCACAGCTTGCGCGGTAAACCTTTCTCCATGACACCGTTCTTCTTGACGAGATCGAGCATGGCAATATCGAAGTCCGCCAGGAAATGATATTTCAGATCCTGATCGTCCCTCAAGTGCCATTGGCGGCGCGCATAGTGATATGACCAATTGTTGCCTTCGCGCGGAAAATCCACCCACTCAGGGTGTCCAAATTCATTTCCAATGAAATTCAGGTATCCACCGCCCGCGGTTGACACTGTGAGCAGGCGGATCATTTTGTGCAGCGCAATGCCACGATCAACCATCAGATTCCGATCAGTGGCCCGCATGGACCAGTACATTTCCTTGTCTATCATTTCGAATATCGTGGTCTTGCCGCCGACAAGAGCCTGATCATGACTCTCTGCATAGCTGATCACAAGCTCGTCTCCGCGGCGATTCGTCAGTTCACGCCATAAATACTCCATACTCCAATCCTCATCGCGCGTGTCGTTTATGAGTTTGAACCAACAATCCGGCACCCCCATGGCAAGACGATAATCGAAGCCGCAACCACCGCCTTCGACAGCCGCCGCAAGCCCAGGCATTCCGCTCACGTCCTCGGCAATAGTGATAGCCAAAGGCTTGATCTGATGAATCAGTTTGTTGGCGAGAGCCAGATAGGTATATGCGTCCTCGTCAACAGACTTATCGAAATAGCGGTCGTAGTGATCGAAAGCCGGCCCGAGTCCGTGGTGCAGATAAAGCATGCTGGTGACGCCGTCGAAACGGAAGCCATCCACGTGGTATTCATCGAGCCAAAAGCGGCAATTCGACAGCAGGAAATGCAGCACCTCCGGTTTGCTGTAGTTGAAGCAGCGCGAATCCCACGCCTCGTGCCTGCCGCGGAAGCCGTCATGGAAATACTGGTATAGCGTTCCATCGAAGCGTGATAATCCTTCCACCTCGTTGTTCACAGCGTGCGAATGAACGAGGTCCATGATGACGGAAAGACCGGCGCCGTGCGCTGCATCAATCAGCGACTTCAACTCCTCGGGGGTGCCGAATCGCGAAGATGCGGCGAAAAAGCTGGAAACATGATAGCCGAACGAACCGTAATAAGGATGCTCCATGATCGCCATGAGCTGGATCGTGTTGTATCCCATTTTAAGGATTCTGGGCAGGATGTTATCCTTGAACTCTGTGTATGAGCCTACACCGGCATTCTCCTGCGCCATCCCGACATGCGATTCGTAGATAAGCGGCGGCTCGTGGGCGCTTTCCGGCTCAGGATGTTTCCATTTGTACTGTTTATCGGGAGCCCAAACCTGAGCGCTGAATATCTTCGTTGTGTTATCCTGGACGACGCGCCGCGCATATGCGGGAATCCTGTCACCGCTTCCTGCGCCCCAGTATACGCGCAGTTTATAGAGGTCGCCGTGATGAAGCATGTCACCGGGCATCTGTATCTCCCATGTCCCGTTCCCGCCGATACGCTGCATCGCGAATTCCGTTTTTTCCTTCCAGTTGGTGAAGTCACCCACCAAAACGATCCTGTCGGCGTTTGGCGCCCACTCGCGGAATATCCATTTGCCGCCCTGAAAATGAAGCCCGAAGTATTCATGTGCGGAAGCGAATTTCATGAGATCCATGCCGTCGTTGGTGATGCGTCGCTCGGCATCGGAAACGTGCTCGCGCCTCAGTCGCATGGTCTCTTTGTACGGCGAAAGATACGCGTCGTCCGTCAATGCAGTGAGGTGGTAGTTGTCGTACGAAAATCGCATATGCTTTAACTCGACGGTGTTTCAAGGAACGCAAGCTTGGAAGGTATTAAGGGCGTAACGTTGGATAGCTTTATGTTCGCAACGGCACCCGTGGCGTTCACGACAAACAGCAACTCTCCCGGTTTATCGACCGCCTCTTCATGTCGGACGATAAACCGAGCTCCTTCGCAAATCGCCCGGCTCTGCAATGAGCGACTTTGTTACTCAACAGTAACAATACTGTTCAGGGAGCCTTGATCGTTAGGCACCCATTCCTGGCACTTAGGGTCAACGCACCATACGGCATTGATGACGAACTTGTATTCGTGTTTTCCCTTTGGCAGAAGCAGCGTGGCGGTGTAGACGCCGCTCTTTTCCTTCAGTCTGTTCTGTTTTCCGTTCCATGAATTGAACGTTCCGGCCACGTATACTTCGCTGCCGGCCTCCGCCTGAACCTCGAACTTTACTCTCTTGCTTGCCATGTTACTGTTACCTCCTGATTTAGCTTTGACAACAGCCTTCTTTACAATCTTCCTGGGCTCGACCATTTTCTTCGGCTTTACGACATTGATCATCTTCGTAACTTTGCCGGTCTTCATCACTTTTTTTATCTTCGTATTTTGTTTCATGGGCAGACTCGAATTAATGTTTAACAGCACAGTGACAACCATCTCAGACAAACAGAGCTCAATCTACGCACTGCGGGTCAGAATTGCAAGCACTCTATGCAACTCCGTAACTCCCCATGCCTGGGCTCCGCAGCCGCGAAGAGCATGTGGTGTATTCCCGTCAAGCACCTCTGGAACCTGCCCGATGCAACCTCGGTTGATCACGCAAACGCCACTGGCAAGTATAGCCAGTGCTGTCTCCCTGCTGGACTCCCCGTGTGTCATGAACATGGCTTCGCAATATGAAGGAAAAATCCACGTCCAGGCCGTGCCGTTGTGATAGGCAGGCTTGCGTCTCGTGTCCTCGTCACCCCTGTATTCGCCCCAGTAAGGATGCGTAGGATCATTCAGAAGCGCTCCGCCGCGCCGGATTGACAGGCTGTGTCTCACAGGCCGATCTGCAAGGCTGCGGATCGCCCCCGGCACGAGCAGTTCCTCGCATGCGGACAGAATCTCTAAGTGGAGTGACTGATCCTCGACAGCGCCAAGCGTGATGGCCAGCAACTGGTTCGGACGCAAGGCATCGTCGGCGACGGCCTTTGCGGCTGGAGTGCCACGCGTCGCGTGAAGGCAGTCCGACAAATATCCGAATTCCCGCGAACGGAACAGTTTCTCGATCGAACCCCGCACCTGTTCCGCCAGCTTGCTCCAGTAATCGTCATGTTCCAGCTGCGCCAGCGTTTGAAGTGCAGCATGCCATAAAGCCTGTATCTCGACCGGATATCCTTCGCGCGGAGTTCCGGCAGGATGATTGGTGTCCATCCATGTGAAATGCGGCGGACTGAAAATCAGGCCACTGTCCCTGTCCATAACGATTCCATTGGGCGTTCCTTCAATATAGGAACTCGCGATCGAGTGGAGAACCTGCCTGATTGTCCTTCCGGCGCAATCGGCATTGAGGAAGGCATGGTCGCCGGAATGAAAGAGATCAGAGCACGCGACAAAGAACCAAAGCGGCGCATCGGACGTGTCTCGATTCGAATCGTCGTTTCCGCGGATCATGTTGGGAATCGTTCCCCTCGATTCGAAGCGCGCAAACTGCTTCAGAATCTCACGTGCTTCATGCTTCATTCCCGCTGCAATCATTCCGCGAAGGCAAATAAGTGTATCGCGCCCCCAATCGAGAAACCACGGATAACCGGCGATCACGGTCTGAAACTCATCCCGCTTGACGACAAAAGACGGAATTGCGGCTCGCGTTGCATCGATAAGATGGAGACTTTTGCCGATGGGCGTGGGAGCTTCCATTGCAACATTGACTTGCTGCGCTTCCTTATCACTGCCTGTGAGAATATCCGCCTGGAGACTTGTTGTCTCTCCTCCTTTCAAAAAGAGCGTAAAATACCCGGGACTGAATATATCGGTGCTGCGATCCAATCCCCTGTCTTCGTCGAACGGAGTAGCGACCATGTATTGCCATTGATGCTCCTGCGTAAACGTTCCTGACGAAACGAAAGCGGTAAGACGATGCTCGCGCGAAGGACCGAAAACGAAACCATTCGGAATCGTTCCAACAGCATTATGCCAGCTTGTCTCCGGCCCAGCATATGCCTTCGTTGTCTCATGGCAACTCCGGTCTTCCACGTCGGGGCGAAGTATAAGACTGACCGGCTCGGCGTCATCCATCCCATCAGGATTTTTTCCTGTTTTTTGCCTATGGAAGGAAAGAACGACAGTATTGCGATCAGCCGGCATTCGCAGAGAAACATGTAACAGGACAAATTTCCCCATGCTGGACGGCACCTCAAATTGCCAGGATACTTCTCCATCCTTGCCAGTCGAGAACCCCAGCAGGCAATTCCTGTTGATCTCCTGTGATAATCCTCGATAAACGAGCCACGCACGGCATCGGGTAAACATGACATGCCTGTCAACCGGGAAATTTGGGTTCAGATTCCCGGCCAGAAGCGCATCGTATTTGCTCTGGATTTCCCCCCACCCGCTCCTGACTTGCGCCATTGCACCACGGCCGTTGGTGCAGATGGCATAGCAATCCAGTTTCATCGCGTCTTCACGCTGGAAATGCATGAAGACACGCGCATTATGGCCTGCAGTCAGATATAACACAGGCGCTCCCACTCGTTGTGGAGGAGTCGTGTCAAATGTTGTTATGACCAATTCCAGCTCGCGCAACGACTTGGGCTCAGCCAGAGGCGATATAAGCGCAAAATGCGAACCGTCCTTTTGCACAAGGCTCATCTCGTGGCGCAGCACTGCCGCTCCATCGGTAATCTCCACGGTAAAATGCGCTGGTGACTTGACGCATAAGAAGTGCCCTGGAGGAACCATCACAGTACGCTTGGAATCGCGCGGCCATTGCCAACATGTGACTGGCGGAGCATCATCGTCCTTTGTTGCTGCAAGAGCGGCGCAATAATCGCGGGGGCCATTTCTGAGCTTCTCCGCTTCCATCTGCGCATCGAGGCCGGACGTGTCTCCATTGGCATTGAAAAACTTCCATATTTCCAATGCCTTTGCCTTGAGCCGTTGCGCTTCGCTGCGTTCGGGAAAGCATGGCGCACGGGCAACAGCGGCATCTATCGCAGCAAGATAACCTGGTTCCGCGCACAGGCAGAGCACTTCGCCCGGCCCAAGCGTGCATGTGGCGGACTGGTCATGTTCTTCTATTCCTATTTGCCTGCCTGTAAGAAGATCGTGAAGCATCGCGTGATCACAGGCAAAATCAGTCCGCTCCCAGCCGATTTTCGAAGATTGCTCCTCATCAAGATTTACGAGAGCCAGAACACGCGAACGTTCGTTGGAATCCGAGCGGGCTAACGCGATCGAATTCTGCCCCGTATGTGGAAGCATCCGCAATTTCGCGCCGGCATGAAATGCCGGATGGGATTCAAGGATTGCATTAAGTCGCGTAATGCGGGCAACCTGATTCTCCCCGTTCTCCCAGTTCAACGCCGGTGCGCCATGCACGTCTATTTTCTCGTCGGCAAACCACTCCACTCCGTTCGTTATGCCGAATGCGCCATTATGCGAACACATTGCCGCCAAAGCGGTGCGCAGTTCCGCATGCCTGTGCGACTTGGCTGCAAGACGGTCGTTGTCATGCGTCTCTGCGAAATGCACCAGCGTTCCTTTTGTCGTTGAAATTTCCATCGCACCGGCTAGATATGATTCGATCTGTTGCTGGTCGTAATTCTGGAACAGCTCGGAATAAGCCCAGTTCAAGTCGGCTTTGCAAAGGAGTGTTTCCATTATCTCGATGCTGCCGCCCAGCCCTTCGAGCAAAAATACTGTATCGGGATATTCTTCCCGAACCTTGGCCGCGATATATTCCCACACGCCGCACGGGATCATATAACCGGCATCACAGCGAAAACCGTCAACGCCCTGTCGGCACCAATAAAGGAAAACATCGGCCATGTAATGCCAGAGGCCGCGATGCGAATAATCCAGCTTGGACAAGTCAGCCCATGTGACGCCCCATGCGCCGGGCGATTGAAACTCCCTGTCCGCACCGCGAGCGAACCATTCCGGATGCTCCATCTGCAGGCTGGACGCCCAGCCGGTGTGATTGATTGGTATGTCCATAAGGAGCTTGCCGCATCGCGTATGCACGGCGTCTATCAACTCCTTGAATTGATCCAGAGGCGTCGTCTTTCGGTCGAACTCCGCCATCGCCGCATCAACCTTCTTGAAATTAAGTCCGGCATACGGGCTGCCGAACCGGCCCATGCGGGCGTAAACGGACGGTGTGGGATGAATTGGAAGCAGCTGGATCATCCGGAAATGCATTTTGCCCATGATGAAATCCAATTGCCGGATCAGGTCTCGAAACGTGCCGGAGCGAGGAATGACGTTGTAGTTTTCCGAGTCGAGCAGTTTGACGGCTTTCTCCTCTCCGGCAGCTGGCTTGTGGCGATAACGGTTTGGACCGAACTGTCTGACGAACGCGCAATAAACCGTGTCGGAACAGCAGTATTCTGCCGGCTCCACTTTCACGATCGTATTCCCGCCTTCCGGCCAGACTGGAACATGACTGCCCTCTTCTATAAAGAAAGCCTTCGCATCGAAGCACCCGACTTCGGTGAGCGGCAGTTTCAGCGAAAAATGGCCGGCGGCGGTCTTGTGCATCTTGATATCGTGCCAGCCGCGCGCAAGGAGTGGCTCATCGTTCTCGATGTGCCTGATGATCTCACGGCGCAATATATGGCTGTTTCCTATATTCGTGCGAAGCCACACTCTGCCATGCACATTTTCGTCCAATGTGAATGAAAATTCAATCAAATCACCGCGATTCAGCAGGATATGCGATCCGGGCGCAGGCATCTGTACTGGATTTTTCATGCCGCACTAATACGCTGTGATTCGCAAGAATTCAAGGACTAGTTGGCGTGGTTAGCGTCACGAGTCTGCGGTGGCAGATCAAGAAGAGGAATGAAATGAACGACCCTGAAAGGGTCGCATTCCGCAGCCCAGGGCAACGCCCTGAGGAAAAAAGAAACGGAGAGAAAATTGAGGCCGGTGAGAGTGAAGGAGGACGCAAGGCGATCATCGCACGATTTGGCGTCAATGGTTTGTCCTGGTTTCTTTTTCTGTAGCCGCGCTCCGTGATGGCGGGGCAAAGGAAGGGACAACATTTGTGCCATCGCAAAGTTCTTTTCAAGAACGGCATTTTGACGGATAGTAACGCGAATAAGGGAGGGTAATAGACTATGCCATTCATCCGGCGTGCTCTGGCGAGCGACCCAATATATGTCGAGCAAATCAAACGCCACTACATAATGTTCCGCGAGAGAGTGGAAAGCACACCGAGCAAAGACTGGTGGCGGAAGAAGAAGCGGATGAGACTATGAACTATTACGCACACAGTCTGGATGGAAAGCCGAAAGAGGAATGGCAACTGCTTCCCGAACATCTGCGTAATGTGGCAGAGAAAGCCAAGGAATTCGCCGAACCGTTTGGCAGTGGAGATTGGGCTTGGAATGCCGGTTGGCTGCATGACATCGGGAAGGCTACGAATGCTTTTCAGAAATACCTGTTGAAATGCAATGAGATGGACGATTCCGAATACGATGCGGATGGCAGTCAATCCAATCATGCCAGTTCTGGGGCGGCGTTGGCAGAAGAGAAGTTAGGACCTTGCATAGGCCGCATCCTTGCTTATCTATCGGCAGGTCATCACGCTGGACTTCCGGATTGGTACTCAACTGAAACTGCAAACGCCGCACTGCCTATTCGATTGAAGGAAGGGCAGGATAATTTATGCCATATCAGAGATTTCGCCGAAGACACTTTCTCCAACTTCCGAGCCATAAAACGACCACCGGATTACATGAAGAAACCGGATCATTATCATCTTTGGGTGAGGATGCTCTTCTCGTGTCTGGTAGATGCAGACTTTCTCGACACCGAGAGATTTATGGAACCGGAGAAGTCGCTCAAGCGTGGTGAATATCCAGAACTCAAAGAGCTAGCGGAGGAGTTTTTTCAGGGGTTGGATAAATTGGAGCGCGACGCGCCAATATCGCCGGTGAATTCTATCCGCAGTGAGATACGGCAGGCCTGTGAACGGGAGGCGGAGAAACCGCAAGGATTGTTTTGTTTGACGGTTCCCACCGGCGGCGGCAAGACGCTTTCGGCGATGGCGTTTGCAATCCGCCATGCACTGAAACATGGGCACCGGCGGGTGATTTATGTCATTCCATATACCAGCATAATTGAACAAACAGCGCAGACTCTAGC
>CAZASC010000068.1:0-18519 GCA_964487695.1 uncultured Victivallales bacterium | reverse complement strand
ACCACTGACCACTGACCACTGACCACTGACCACTGACCACTGACCACTGACCACTCTATTCTATCCATACGCGTTTTCGACGACTTCTTAGAATAACGAGGAAAAACGGGCCGCCTATAAGCGCTGTGATAACACCGACAGGAATTTCGACCGGCGCAAGAATTGTTCTGGCAACAGCATCGCATACTGCCAGAAAAACGCCGCCAGCCAGTGCCGCGACAGGAATCAGCCTCCTATGATCAGGCCCAACCATGCTGCGAACCACATGCGGCACAATCAGGCCGACAAAGCCAATCAAACCGGCCAGCGCAACTGCCGTCGCAGTGATCAATGTGGCCAACGCCAGACCGAGTGTGATTGCTAATTTCGTCCTGACACCTACATGATGCGCCATGTCCTGACCAAGTGCGAGGGCATTAAGTTCCGGGGCCAGCGCCCAGGCGGCCAGCGACCCGCTAACGATGGACACGCTGCAAACCGCCAGAAGCGGCCGCGAGTACATTTCGAGATTTCCCAGCATCCACCATATGATGCTGTGCAGTCCGCTCGCCGGCGACAGCGCTACAATGAACATAAGGAGGCTGGAACAAAGCGAACTGACAATGACGCCGCTCAATATCAGCCCGTAGATCGAGAGTTTTCCGCCGGTGATGGCGAGACTATACACAGCTGACAGAGCTAGAGCGGCACAGACAAAAGCGCTTACCGGCAGGACGATCGTCAGAGCTCCGATGCCGGTCATGATGGCGATTGCTGCACCAAGCCCGGCGCCGCTGCTGACGCCAAGCACATACGGCTCGGCAAGCGGATTCCGCAACAACGCCTGTAGCACCACACCCGCGCACGCCAGCGCAGCGCCAACGACAAAACCTGCCATCACACGATACAACCGCAGGTAAAGAATTGCGTTATCGCTGGGAAGCCCAAGTTTTGAAGCGCCCATCAGAAGGCACAAGCCGAGCAGCACCGGCGTCGCCAGGAGAATCAACCATGTGCAGCGCTTTTCTCTCATTCCGCCTTCCGTTCATTCGAAATACATGCTCGCAATTCCTCGATGCCATCGAGAACACGAGGGCCTGGCCGCGTGAGAACATCCGTGGAGAGTTTGTCATAAACCCGACCGTTTCGCACGGCCGGTATCTCCGCCCAACCCGCACGGCTCAAGACCGCTTTCCGGCCTTCGCCCTTTGCGGGTGTGCCAAAACAAAGCACGATATCCGGCTTTCTGGAAACAACCCATTCCGAGGAAACCTGCGCATAATCCTTTTCCATTTCATCGCCTATATTACGACCGCCGGCCAAGCGGACGAGTTCAGAAACGAATGACATCTTTCCAGCGGTCATCAGCGGATCGCTCCATATCTCTACAAAAACGGACGGACGGTTCGTCAAAGTCGTGCCTCTCAAAGCCGTGAGGCCAGACATCAATTTATCCGCCAGCCCACGGGCCGCCGTTTCGCGATGAACATAACCGCCTATTGCAAGAACCGCGCGCGGAATATCATCCAGCGTTTTGCATGGAATCAGCGCATGAGACAGGCCGACGCTGTCCATTTTCTGCGACAGGCTCTTGTCGTCGAGATCAACATACAGGATGCATGTAGGCTTCAACGCGAGCATGACCTCAAGCGATGGCGCGCCAAACCCGCCAACCACAGGAATGTGCGAGACAATATCCGACGGATAATCGCACGCCGTTGTGCGACCAACAAGCGAATCTGCGCCGCCGACGGCGCAAACCATCTCGGTCAGACTTGGCGCCAGCGATATTATTCGCTCATGATCGGCTTTTCCCGATTCGGAATGCCTTGCGCAGCCTGCCAGGAGAAGCGCCACTAACAACACGATCATGGATGAGACAGCTGTCGTTTTCATGCGGAGGCATATTAGTCTGCCGACATGCCGAGTCAAGTCATGCCGCTTTGCAGATGGTACAATCCGGGATTTCCAGTTCTCTCTTGCGGATTCAGGGCAACTCCTATTATATATCGCGCATGGAACGAAATATAAAACTTCGATGCCCGAGCTGTGAGGGCAAAGTTGTCATAGACTTGGAATATTACAAGGATCTCGTCGGACGAAAGATCAATTGCCCACATTGCGACGGGCCAATGAAGGTGCCGTCAAACGTTAAAAAGATGTCGGAGAGTTCCCGCGGATCGCACGCCCGGAGTCATACCCACACTATTCACAGACCGTCAACGACATGGACACCTCCCTCGCTGCGCCAGAAGGAAGAAGAACCGGTGTATTGCCCCAATTGTAAGGAAGAAGTGGGGCCAAGAGACCGGATCTGCATCTCTTGTGAGACACGACTGATGCCGTCTGAGTGACCGGCCTTCAAGCTTCCATTACCGCCTCGGAAATTCCCGGCGATCTTCTTTTAGTACCAGAAGACAGCGTAGATTGTATCCGTTATGCCGGCTATTGGAAACCATATCGTGTCGGTAATGCACACCAATGTTCCGCCTACCCACTGGTAGACCGAACTCAGATCGGATGCCATGAGCGTTCGGAAACCGACATACGACAGATAGACATGTCCGCCCTTGCTCTCTGGAGCGTGATTTATGGCGTCCTTATAACATGCGAAGGGAGATCCGATCGTGTCAGGAATAAAAACCAGCGGGGAGCAAACCACCTTGGTAATATCCGGCGCACCCGAGTCCATAAGTCTTCTGGTATTAGAGTAGGTGTAATAATCCAAATGAGTGGCGCAACCTGCACATAGAACCGTCAGAATCGCTAGCATAAAAAGCGGCTTTGCCCAACGCATGTCTACCTCCATTTCAGAATTGAACGCCACAGCCCCAAAAAACGTCATTGCCCGCCAAACTCTCACGGAAAGCCCGTATTTCGGCCAAATAGCTACTACATAGCCGAATAGGTGTCAACGGAAATCCCGAAAACTGCCGCGTCTTGCAAGTGACTCTGCGCCAACCCAAGCCACTACGTGTCACGCGCAACATCTCAATTGTGGCGGGAAAAGAAAACCATCAGAATCAGAGCCGCGAGTGCCAGCCGATACCATACGAAAGGCCTGAAATCGTGTCTGGCTATGAAGCGGAGAAAGTACTTGATTGAGAAGAATCCAAAAATTGCCGACGCCAGAAAACCGACAGCCAGATCCGCATAGCTCATGCCCTCGTGGAAGTGCTTCAATTTGATAATTCCGGCTCCAAAAATTATAGGGATTGACATGAGAAAACTGAAGCGCGCCGCCGATTCCCGCTGGAAGCCAAGCCCCAATCCTGCTGCTATTGTGGCACCGCTTCGCGAAATCCCGGGGACTATCGCCAGTGCCTGGCTGAATCCAATCAGCAACGCATCGAGCCATCGAATCCGATCCAGCCCCTTCTCTCGCCGCCCATAACGGTCCGCCACAAGGAGAACAATACCAAAACCGCCGAGAGTCGCAGCGATAAGCAGCGGACTTCGCAATAAGGACTCCGCCTTTTCATCAAGCAGCTTCCCGAAGATAGCGCCCGGAACGCTGGCGAGCACCAGTAGCCAGGACATTCTTTGCGGGAGATCATTCTGAAAATCGCGGCTGGAAGGAAAAAGAGAGCGCCAGAAGCCCCTGATGAGCAATCCGACATCACTACGAAAGTATGCCAGCACGGCGGCAAGCGTTCCCCAGTGAAGGGCTATGTCGAAGTTGAGCCCCGGATCGCGCCAACCGAAAAGCCACGGCACAATAATGAGGTGGGCCGACGATGAAATAGGAAGAAACTCGCCCAGTCCCTGCACCACTCCCAACACGAACGAGTGAAAAAGTTCCATATCAATGCTCCCGGCAAACTTCGACGTTCCAGAAATACCCGCCGACTTAACCACGCCGCCAGCCCGTTGTCCAGCCATAGTATCTTGCCCATACAGACATCTTCTGGTAATATTCGCCGCGTGATGGATCAGAATCTAAAAAAAATATGCGAGATGCTCAAGAACACGGAGCACACGCGGCGCTGCGCCGCCGCTCTCGTGCTGACTGAACTTGCGCCGAAAAGCGTAGAAGTCGTTAAGGCACTTGGGGAGGCGCTGCCAGCAGCAAACGAACAACTCGCCGGCTACATCCTCGGCGCCCTGCAGGCGATCGGGTCACCAGCCGCTGTGCCGTACGTGATGCCGTTGCTCAATTCACGGGACATGACCGTGAAGATGCGCGCTGTCGGCATCGTGGCATCCGGAGGCGACGCCGTCCTTCCAGAAGTAAAGCGCCAGCTCAAGGATGCCAACCGAGAGCAGAAACTGGTTCTTATTGACCTGCTGGCCCGGATTCATACGGGGGAAACGCTCGAAACGCTGCTCGATTTATTGTTCGATTCCGACTTCACGCTCGTGAAGGAAACCTGCGACGCGGTCCGCCGTCATGCAGCCAGCGCGCAACCACCGGAACGTCTCACACTTCATAAGCAGGTTGTGAAGTTCATGAAGAACGCCGAGGTGCAAAAACAGGAGCGAGTTCTGACTTCCGCCCTTCTCCTGCTCGGACATATCGGCAGGCCGGAGGCCGCCGCCATTCTTCTCAAACATTCCACCCCGAAAATGCTCCCTTATATCCGCCGTCACGCTCTCATCGCTTTGAAGGGCGTCCAGTTTGCGGACAAAACTGCGGCGACTGTTCTCAACGCCATCTTCCCTTATCTCGACGATCCCGACGAAGAGACAGTCAAGCATACGCTCGATATAATGGCGCGGCTGCCAACCGCCTGCATTACTCCTGCCAAATGGCGCAATCTTCTGAAGAACAAACACCCTTATGCGCGTGCCTTCGCCGTCCGCGTGCTCGCGGCCACCGACACCACGGAAAACAATATTTTGCTTGTCGAGTTACTCCTCCACGAAGATGACCAGGTTCGCGAGATCGCTGCCGCAGCGCTCACGGCGCACAAGAAATCCGTGCCGGTCCTTGTGAAAGCGCTTGCCGCCGAGGAGGACAGGGAAGCTGCCTGGACATTGGCCCGGATACTCAAACCGCACTACAAGGAAATTGACAACAAGACGCTCAAGAAGTTCATCACGCTGGCCACGAAAGAACTGCTCGCCGGCAAACCTCGCCATGAACCGCTCCTGCACTTTGTGCGCAACTGCGACGTGAAGGCTGCTGAAACAATTCTGCTGGACGCCGGCATTGAGCACCAGCGCGCCAAGCGCTGGTCGCAAGCTGTGGAATGTCTGCGCCGCCTGCTCCACACCCAGACTTTCAATGACGAGGTTTCATACACACTGAGCGCCTGCAATCTGAAAGTTTCCCACAAGGAGCTTGCTCCGCAATACCGCGCCGGGGATCACGCGCTCCGCGGACTCGCGCTGTTACTACGCCACAATAATGCCGATCTCCTGAGCCACCTGAAAAAGGATAAAACGCTTGACGCC
Organism: uncultured Victivallales bacterium; assembly: GCA_964487695.1. Lineage (GTDB taxonomy): Bacteria > Verrucomicrobiota > Kiritimatiellia > UBA8416 > CAZASC01 > CAZASC01. The sequence continues at coordinate 13,143 of CAZASC010000068.1, read as the reverse complement.
GCCGATCTTTACTATGTCGGCTTTCATTTTAGCGAAGGCTCCACCGACGAACAGACTTTCGCCGCCGAACTTCTCAAACATGTCGTCAAAACCTGGCCCAAGTCCCCGGAAGCCAAAGCCATCCGGGAAAGGAACAAGGCGTAAGCCACATCACGAGGCCGATTGTGGACTGATCTTCCGTGATCCAGTCGGCGGCTTCCCACTTTGTACCGCTTTACGCATCTTCCAGTCCTATATCATGCATTGTGATTCAATAGTATCTGACAATCTCAACATCCAATAGCGCGATCCACAGATTCATGTGCATCATCTGGCCTACCCTGAGTCAAAACAGAAGGTAAGGCAATCGTGGGAACTATGCTTCAAAAGCAACGTGCAATTGCGACTGATTCTTGTAAGATTGCGCGCATGGACGAACGATTTACGAACGATCCGGAATTCCATGCGCTCCTTCGCTGCGCTAACGCTTGCGTGGGCTCTGATGAAGTTGCGTGGACCCCTGCCGAAAACCTCGATTGGAATCGGCTGCTCGACCTGGCGATCCTCCATAAAGTCATGCCGTTGCTGCACGGAGGACTGACTAAACTCCGGCCGGAATCCGCACCGAAGGGCTTCAAGCGGGAAATTCACAAGCGTTACCTCACAAACGTCGCGCGTAACGAATTCATGGCGAAAGAACTGATACGAGTGCTCGACACGCTTGAATCAAACAAGATCAGAACGCTGCCCGTAAAGGGGCCAGCGCTGGCAATGCTTGCGTATGGTGAGCTCTCCGCGAGGATGTTCGACGATCTCGATCTGCTGCTGCGGGCCAAAGACATCGACCGCGCCAGAGCTACCCTTGTGGCCGACGGTTATGAGCCACTGGTGGAGTTATCGGATGTCGAGCGAAAGGCCCATATAGAGGCGGGATGGGGATGCAGCATGCGGAGTCCGGGAAAGGACTACTACGTGGAACTGGATTCGGCAGTGACGCCGGAATACTTTTCGTTCCACATGCGGCCGGCAGTCCTGTGGGAGAACACTGCGGCCATTTTGTTAGGAGACCGCCAGTTTCACACCGTTTCCATAGAGAATCTTCTGATTATTCTCTGCGTCCACGGTACAAAACATCTGTGGCACAGGCTTGCGTGGATTTGCGATATAGGCCAGCTTATTCGAACGAGAACCGACATCCACTGGCGTCGCGTTCTGGTTCGGGCAAAGACGCTCGGCGGACTGCGGATGGTCCTGATGGGATTAGAACTTTGCAGGCAGGTTTTAGAAATCAAACTGCCCGGCGAAGTCGTTAAGGCAATTGATGCGGACCCTGCCGTTGGGCGTCTGGCGCAGCAGGCAATCGAGGAGCATTTGCTCGTGCCAGACAAAAAGGTGAAGCGATCCGCAGAATTGCGCTTTCATCTTGCGGCGAGAGAGCGTGTCGCCGACAAGGTGCGCCACTGTCTCTTTCTGGCATTAACCCCTAGTTACAGCGATTGGAATTCGGTGAAACTCCCTAAGGCTTTGTTCATTCTGCATTACGTGATTCGCCCCTTCAGGCTGGCATGGAAGCTCTTTCCCAATTAGTAAACCGGCGGGCAACATGGCCGCCCTCCCATACAAAGACGAAGCGCGGGAGGGCCGGCGTGTCGCCGGCCAACATCATTGCGGCATTTGGATCCCAAACTCGGAGATGCGTCCCTGGCCAAGTAACAGGATATTCCCTTCGTACTTCGGACCTCATTATTCGTCAATCTGCGGTTCAAATGAATTGTCGATCCCGTCTCAGTTGGATATGACACTAAGAACCTTCTGAATAATTGCCTCATATTCTCGCGCCAGGCGATCGCAATCATAAAAGCTCTTCACCAGCACTCTACCTTTCTCACCGAATATGCGGCATAGCGACGGATTGTCAACCAGCCGTTTGACTGCATCAACGAGTTGGCCGGCGTTTTCTGGTTCAATGCAAATGCCTGCGCCGGTGTCCGAAATTAATTTTGCCGCATGCCCACCCACTCCGAGGATTATCGGCCTGGACATCGCTGCCGCTTCGTAGATTTTCGACGGCATGACCGTTTCGAATATATCCTTCTTTTTGAGATGCACAAGACAAGCGTCGCTCAAAGCCAGAAAATCGGGAATCTTCGACTTGTCCTGCCGCCCGGTAAAAACAACATTGTCGAGACCTTCCATAGTCGCCGCAGACTGCAACTCGTCCTTGACAGCGCCGTCGCCGACAAGCAGAAACTTGACATCGTCTCTTCCGATCTTCTTAAGCCTCCGAGCAGCTTCAAGGACAACTTCGAGCCCGCTTGCCATGCCGATCGTGCCTATATAAGAACAGACAAAGCAGTCCTTGAGCCCTAATTTCTGCCTTATGACGGCATCTGGTTCACGGGAAACAAATGCCTCCAGATCCACGCCATTGGGGATGATCGAGATCTTGCCCACCAGCTTTATTTTCTCCATCAGCTTCTGCTTGTATCCTTCGCCCACGGTCACAATGTGATCAGCGGCCGCATATAGCCGTAATTCGAGCCGCTCCAGGAATCGAAGCAAACTACGATTGGACATTGCTCCAACGGCTTCTATTGATTCGGGCCAGATGTCCCGAACTTCAAGAATGAATGGCAGGCGCCGCAGCCTGCTCACCACCGCGCCGGCCCAGCCACAGAAGAACTGGGGCGATGTTGCGATTATCACATCGGGCCGTTTCACAAACATGCCACAGAGAATCGCCGAGAACATGTACGACAGGTAGTTGACGATGCGGCGACCTTTCCCCTTGTTCGGAGCAAGGTAGGTCCATACGCGGATGACCCGGATGCCCGCCACATTCTCTTCCTGCCTCAACCTGTTGCGGTATCCATCGTAGACGACTCCGTTTGGCACGTTTGGAACGCCGGTAATCACTGTCACAGTGTGTCCGGCCTTGACCCAGCGCCGACAAAGCTCATAGACGCGAGTGGCGGGGGCATTACCCTCAGGCGGAAAATAATGAGTGAAAAACAGGATATTCATAAGACAGTTCCATCAAAAGCGGATTGCTCATGCATTTTAGAAAGTTGTGCGAAATGCCGGCCAAATGCCCCATCAATAATGGAGCAATTTGAATAACACTTTCGCCAAGACAGCTCTGCGCCTATAAAACGGCTTCTCCGCGTATCTACGCCAGCGCTCAGCCGTCTCGCGAAACACCGATTTGCCCGTCAATCTGTGCATGACTTCGAGTTGTACGATGTGCAGCGCATGATAGAACTCACTGGCCGGGTTCTGCATGGACAAGGGAGCAAGATCGTAAAGCGACCAGAAACCGCTGTCGAACCGACCAATGTTGTGTTCCAAAGTCTCAAGCGAGCGTTGCCAGAGATCGGTGGCAGCTTTCACGAGCGTCGGTTGTAGAGTGTCGAGCAAAACGGCCTGCGAGGCCACGGGCCATCCCGTTTGCATTCCGGATTCCTGAACACTGAAACCTGAACACTGAACACTGATATAGTCGCGCACTCCCCACAACGCCCACATGAACCCGTTCAGAATGTGCGTCGGAGGATCCGTGATATATTCTTCAATCCACCAATCGCCCGCTTTATCCACAAACAGAATGCCGCCGTCCTCGATTGGGGTAACCATCGAAACAAAGGCTGCCTCCGCAGCTTCGCGGTATTTTACTTCTCCGGTTTCACGGAAAGCCCGCACGAGAAGCGAAATCCCCTGCCCCTGCGCGAGGCCGGAATACCATGGAGCTTTAAGCGTACGGAAGTATTCCCAATCGAATTTGTGATGCCAGACTTTCAAGCCAGCCGCGTTCTTTTCCAAATTCGTCACGAGCCAATCGGCGCAAGCGCGAAAACCTGAAACCTGAAACCTGAAACCTGAATCTTTTCTTTCTCCGGCATTCAGACATGCCAGCCCATATTGCGCAATCGCGATTGGGTTGTATTGTCGCCCAATGCTGCCGTGGTAATCAAGCAGCGGAACGCCATCATCGTCGAACGGCCCGGCGTAGTGCGCCTTGCCAGCAAACGTCATGTAATACTGACGCGAATCCGGTTCGAAAGCGCGCTCGTTGATTTCTGGCGTTTCATGCCAGAAAGAGAGTTGCGAGCCGCCGCGCCCAAGGTAGGCTTGAAAAATGCGAGTGTAGTAATTGAACATGACAGCAAGACAATGCCCGTAAATCAAGAGGCAGGAGACACAAGTTCCAGCGCATTCAAATCGGAACTTCCAGAACGAATAAGAGACCTAACACCATTGTCTAGCGTGACAAGTCGCCCTCCGTGCCGGATGGCCAACCCGAACAGATAGGCATCGGTAACTTGATGATGTCCGACCAGCAATCTATTGGGTATGCACTCGTCAAGCAGAGTGACGTTGTCTGGCCAAAATATATGGTGCTTGTGGGAGACTATTTGGCGAAGAAGATCAATCGCCTCGATTGGCGTCACGGCATCGTGAATTATTTTGGGATTGGATGAAATACGGACAAAAGCGCATTGCGTCAGGGGGCAAGTTGCCCACCCATGTGCGGCATTCCTCGAAAACCAGTCGTGCGCTACGCGATGGTGCAGATGAGAGGGCCAAGACAAAGCTATAAGCATGTTCACATCCAAAAGGCCTGCCTTCACATCTCGTCCTCCAGTTTCCTGACATCCTGAAGCGTGATCAAGCGTGCTCCTCGCGGCACATGAAAGACTGGGAATCCGCTCTTTTCTTTTCCTCTCGATCTAGTGGTCGAACACAGTCCCAGCCTGGCCAAATCGGAAATAGCTTTCCCGATAGATTCCGACTTCTCCGCTGCAACGGTTTTGACCACTGCAAATAGATCGTCATCAATTGTCAGTGTTGTTCTCATGAAAACATTGTGCCGGAATCGAGATGTGATGTCAAGATGTCACATCATCATAACATCAAACGGCACACCTTCACGGATGCTGCGTACGGCGAGAATGGATGCTAGCGTGACGGCACGAATTTCGGCCCAAGACATTGGCGGTGAGACCTTTCCTGTCAGCGCGTCAGCGAATGCTTTCAACTCGGCTGCGTGCCCCTTGTCCTGTCGTCCAAGATTCGTCTTCTTCGCACGGCCACCCGCGCATGTTTCGATTTCGCGGAAATCATTGATGACGGCAACACGTCCTCCGCCAATGACTTCAACGCGTTCTTTTGGATACGCCTTATCGCCGCCAGCCAGATACGCTATGCTGGAGATCGCACCGTTCGCGTGCCGCAAGGTGATGAAACACCGATCGTCCGTAACTTCGCCTGCGGATGGACCGCCGACCGATTCCGTGAAGACCCGCACGGGCGGCGCGCCCGCAAGAAATGTCGCGAGATCAATTGCATGACATGCTTCGCCGACGATTCTCCCTCCGCCGACCTCGTCGTTTTGCGTCCAGTGCTCTGCCGGAATTTCTCCGGCATTGAATCGAATCGAGATTGTCAGCGGCTTTGTGACATCGGCGAAGAATTCTTTGACCTGAGTCGCCGCAGGCGAGAAGCGGCGGTTAAATCCGACCATAAGGAGCTTGTCGTTTGTAAGCGCTTTTTCTATTTCCGCCAGTTCTTCGATCGTGAGGCACAGCGGTTTTTCCACGAAAACATGTTTGCCTGAGCGCAAGGCTTTGGCGACCTGGCCGGCATGCTGATTATGCCGGGTCGCAATGAACACGGCATCAACTCCTTTGTCATCGTAGACTGTATTCTCGTCCGTCGTCACAGCATCGAAACCGAGCTTCTTCCCGGTGTGTTCCGCAGAAACACCGCCCGCCGAACAAAGAATGCGCGGATGATACGAGGAGATGTTCTTCATCGCAGGCAACAATGTGGTTCGCGCGAAACTGCCGGCTCCTATGAAGCCGATTCCGATTTCGCCTTTAATCGGCGAAGTGTTTATTTCGATTCGTCTCTTTAGCGGAGCTTCAGCAACATCGGGATATTCGATAAGGATGCCTAAGTACGGTTCCGAGCCGGCTTCAATCAACTTATAGGCCGCGTCGGCATTTTCGATGTTGAAGCGGTGCGATATCAAAGGCGAGACATCGAGCCGTCCAGACGCCATCATTTCAAGCACAGCGCGCATGTTTCGCTGTTCGGTCCAGCGCACGTACGCTGCCGGATAATCGTGCCCGTGTTCCTCGTATTCGGGATCGTACCTGCCCGGGCCGTAGGAGCAGGAAACAGCGAACTCGGCTTCCTTGAAATAGAATTGACGCCGATCCAGATGAAGTCCGACCACTCCAACAAGAACGATTCTTCCCTTCTTCCGCACAGCATCGGCTGCCAGCTTGATTGGGTCATTCGATGAGGTTGAGGCTGTGATCAGCACGGCATCTGCTCCGAGGCCGGCGCCGCAGTTCACATCGTTGGACGCGATTCCTGGTCGCGCAATGTCAGCGCCCATCTTTACAGCAAGCTCGCATTTGGCGGAGTCGGGATCAGTGCCTATCACGCGACAGCCGGAGGCTTTGAGAAGCGCCACCGTGATCTGACCGATGAGGCCGAGCCCGATGACAAGCACCGTTTCACCGAGTTGAAGTTTGGAGAGCCGAACGCCCTGGAGCGCAATCGCGCCAAGGACGGCGAATGCCGCCTGATCCGATGACACGTTTTCGGGGACATGAGCGCAAAGGTGTTTAGGGACGCAAACAATTCCAGCATGCGGACCGTTCGATGCTACCCGGTCGCCGGGCTTGAATTCCTGCACTCCCGCGCCGCACGTGAGCACAACGCCAGCGGAGGAATAGCCCATGGACATCGGCTCATCGAGCCGCTCCGTAACTTGGGCCAGCGTGTTGAAGAACCCTTCCTGCTTGAGTTTCTGGACAACCCTGCGCACGTGGTCAGGCCGGTCGAGGGCTTTGCCGAGCAGCGACTTCTTTGCCAGATCCATCGCCATTTTCTCGGTTCCAGCCGAAATGACAGAGCGCGCGTTGGCGATCAGGACGTATCCCGGCTTCGCCATCGGATCGGGAATGTCGGCAATCTTCATTTCGCCGTTCCTGACATTCTGGATGATCTGCTTCACGAACCGCTTTCCATATCGCTTGTAATTTCCCTTGATTCCATTATCGGCGTAGCCGATGGCGACTCGGTTGTCAAGTTGCGCTTCAGAGTGTATCGCATCAATCGCTTGGTGAAGTCAATGCTTCGCCTCGCAAACGAGGCCATGGAAACTGGGGCCACTTCACCCTCCGCAAGAATTGTGGAGCCTGTTGCCAAACGTGTCTTGTACCACGCTTCGCCTTTACCGAGTTCAATCTTTCTGATTCCACTCTGGGCCGCATTGCTAACCAAATGCAACAGAAGAATCAACCCAGGCGAATAGGAAGCGAAGTCCTGGGAATATGCGGGCAGCCAGTAGTTAAGGACCGCTGACGACCGGATGCCGAAGTGGGCAGCCACAAGCCGGTCACCTGCCCAGAGTCCCGACAACACGCCGGTACAGTCAGGATCGTTTAACCGAAACAGCTCACGCACCATATCGCATACCCAACGTTTGGTGAAAATGTCACCCACACCCGTCCGCCTGAATTGTTCCGATTTCCATTTTAGAAGCGTATTGAAGACCTGCTCGTCATGCGTATCGTGTTCGACACGCACCGGCCCCGCTTTTCGGGACAATCTGCGTTCGGCAGCCTCAATGTTGGCGATACAGCGTGAGCCGCCCTGTTGAATTCTGGCCTTGTACAATTCGAATCCTTGCGCCGTGTCTAGGTGAGGAGCAGGAACCAACCGCCGATGGAACGGTCTGAAAGACTCCTGATTGCTCAACATGTGGTAGAAATCCAGATAACCAATTCCGCAGGCTTTGCATAAGGACAGTCCACCCATATCCATTCTGACAGGGCCGATAATGCCGTTGAAGTCTGACATCCCGCCACCAACGGGTTTGCCAATTCCGAGCAAATTCCTCTGGAAAGGGAGTATGCCAGCGATCCGGCCCTCGGATTGAAGAAGCGCCACTCTCACATCCGAACGGGACCTGGCCACAGCTTCAGTGAACACGGGCGCGAAGCATGGATTGCCCAACTGTTCGTCAACAAGCTGAAGACGCCGCCACGCCGCGCGAACGTCGCCCGTCACCTCATTAACTCCGATGATATCCACCTTCATGTGCAGATATATTTACTTCTTTCTTGCTGCGAAGTACATCCATGGCTCCCCGTTGACGTCCACTTCGCTTGAAGCAAGCGGAGCCCCGTCGCTGAGTCTGTAAGCCTGTTCATCACGATAACCCGATGAAGCCAAGCCGGCTATCTGCCGGGAAGGACGCACATAACATGTTGTCAACGCGAACTTCCCAGCTCCATCGCGGATAAATATTTTGTCCCTGCCCCATGGGCGAACGGTCAGGTTATGCGAACGAAGAAGAAACCATCTCTTGATCAGCCGCAGACTTACAATAAGACTTTCTCGCGGCATCGGAAATTGGAACATGCGCTCAGCCCAGCGTATGTTGTGCGAAGAAAATGCCAGCCATGCGTCAGGGCGAAGAACACGCCGCATTTCCGCGAAAGCAAGGCGGCGACCCGACTCGTCCACATAATCAACCCCATTGAAACTAAAGAGAACAAAATCGAACGATGCATCTGGAAACGCCGCCATGTTCCTTACGTCCGCGACCTGAAAGCTGACGTGTTGCCAACGACCTCTGAACCTCTGCCTGCAATGTTCAATCATGGCAGGTGCGTAGTCCACTCCGATATAATCGCCGGAGATTTCGGCCAGGGCGGCCGTTGTGCGTCCGCCGCCGACACCGATATCAAGCACTCGCCCGCCCTTGAACGTAGGGCCCAACCTTTCAAGAATGACCTTCTCCGGAGGCTGCAGCTCGCACTGCGCACCATATTGCGCAACCATCGCCGTTGAATTGTAAATGAATTTGTTTGTGTCATCAGGCATAATTGCGAGTCAACCCTGCAATTGATGCGTTCATAAACTCAGCCGCCAGCGATCGGCGGATTCATATCAAAGCTTGACCGGCGATTCCCCGTCTGCGGCATGTGCCGGCTGTATGAGATCTGGAGAAATCCGTTGAATCATCATTCGGTGCTTGCCGTCGGCCGTTCGAGGAATGGAGGCGACGTTTTCAACTGTGACTATCGTTGACTGGCCGACTTTCGCTTCAATGGCTTTGCGTATTGTTTCCTTGTCACTCTCCGAGAAACCGCCACGCGGAACTATCCTGCAAACAAGTTGACCTGGCGTGTCCTGATAGTATTGAAGTTGATAGACATTATCGAGCACATCGAAGTGCGCAGCGCCCATCACACAGATGGAAATAAGCCTTCCATCGCCTGTGACGATGTATTCCTGAAGCCGACCTTCGACGCGCTCTATCATAGGATATTTAGTCCCGCACCCGCAGATGCAACGGCCCACGACGCCGAAGTCCTGCGTCCGATACCTGATGAACGGCATTAACGGATTATGAAAGCTCGTTCCGACCAATTCTCCCATTTCGCCGGGGTTGGTCATTGCTGCTCCATCCGCACCGATTACCTCGAGAAACCCGTATTCCGGATAGAAATGATACTGCGAGTCGTTCGGGCATTCAGCGCCGAGCAGCACCATTTCGGAATGCCCATAGTGCGAGCACAAGGGACATTGGAACACTTTTTCGAAAAGTTGCCGCTGCCATGGATACAGATTCTCGGAGGTAAAAAAGACGCCTCGAAGCTTTGGGAACTTCGGGTTCGGATGCACAGACATGTACATGGCAAGCAGATACACCGACGAAACGTATCCGATTATGAACAAAGGGTTGAACTCAATTATTGCATCCACGTAGGCGGGCAGATTATCCCATGTGAGATGATGACTGTCCATCTCCAGGAAATTCTGTATCGCGTCGTATTCCCAGAATATGCGTTTTGACGGATCGCCAACCGATCTGCCCTTCAGGTGCGCGACAGGCAGCCCCGGTTCATATCCAAATCTCCGCCACTGATCCCAGATGAAAGCGCGCTCTTTGCTCCTGGTCACTCCTCTAATCTGATAGAAACGCATCGGCTCGGCGGTGCTTCCACCAGTTGTTGTTGCCAGCCATCGCCAGCTGGCAATGCGGGGATTCGTCATTTCGGAAAGATTATCCTTAACATCCTGTTTGGAAAGAAAAGGAAACTTCCTGATGTCGTCAAGGGCAACCAGGTCCTCTGGCCGCACTCCGTGAGAATCGAAACTTTTTCGATAGAAGGGAATGTCTCGATATGCTGAGCGAATGGTCAGTTGAAGCTGCTCCAATTGGTAGGCTTGAGCTTGTGTCTGACTCCAACATTTCGAATGTTCCAACAACTCCACAAAGCGCCGGTAATCCGGGCCCAGCCTGACACGGTTCGGCAAAGCGCGATACATCCCGCCAATTGCCTGACGAATCCATTGCGGCATTGAGAAATACAACGGACGCAAGCTGCGCAGCATATCCTCTATCATGGAACCGACATCCTTTCCTGCCGCAGCCGGGCAGCCACACCAGCCTGCGTTTTCGTGTGAACGACAAAATACAACTTGCAGAGAATAAACCCAGGGCGGCCATCGATCCAGCCGCCTCGCACCACGTACCGGTAGAAAAATCGAACGTAGGGATCAAGAAATCCAAATCTGGCGGCCAGCCGTTTGTAACACCCTCGCCTTGTCGGCGGGTCCGGGCTGAATAAAGTCAACGGCAACAATGGCTGATGCCGTGCTCGCATCACCGCCTCCACTTCTTCTCCGGCATATCGATTGTGACGCTCGATCCATTCGTCGATGCCCTTGCTCATCCATTCGTGCCGCCAGTTCTCTTTGAATCTGACACATCGGCCAGTCAGTATTTCACGCTGGCCATGTCCTTCTTTCCTGAAACGGACGAAGCCTTGTTTCAACAGCCTCAATTGGTACACAGGATACAGCGATACATGTTTCACCCAGCGCCCCATAAAGTAGTTCCTGCCTGCCACATATCCACCCACATACTCGTGCCGCTGACGGATGAAAGCGTCCATCTCCCGGGCAAGTCCATCGGTGCAGAACTCGTCAGCGTCCACAAACAGAATCCAATCGTGCCGTGGCAGCGTGTTGTCCAGCGCCCAATTCCGCTGATCCCCGAAGTCCATGAATGGATGCTCGAAAATGCGCGCGTCCGGTCGGGTCTTCAGCGCAAGTTCGAGTGTGCCGTCTTTGCTCCCTGAATCCATGATTGCCACATCATCAACCCATTCGAGCGCGCGCAGGCAACTCTCGATGTTGACCGATTCATTATAAGTCAGGACGATGGCTGTGATTGGTGTCTTCATCGAATTGCCGCGTTGACCGGTACAGCGCATACGATCATGGACTTCCACAGGAAAGGCAGGCGCCCTGTTCCTTTCCAGCGCACCAACCTGAAATCACCAGCCTCCAGCAGTTGCCTCAGGGTACGCACAGACCAGAACTTGATATGGCCGCCGCAACGCGCCGGCACGTGATGACTGTCCCATCTATCACCGAGCGACAGAATAAGGTTCTTCAGATAGCCATGGTAAGGTGTTGACACGATGAACATCCCCTTCGGCGCAACAAGGAGGCGTGCCGCGCGAACTATCGCCGCAGGATCGAACAGATGCTCAATAACCTCGGAACAGATCACGACATCGAAAGTGCGCCCAACGTCATTCAGCGTGAGGGATGTTGCGTCCGCGCGAATGAAACGAACGTTCGGATGCGCCCGCGCGGCAATCTGGACGCCCTTGTCATCAGCCTCCACACCGACCACATCGCAACCCAGCTCCGCCAGCCGTCCTGCCAGGAATCCATTACCGCAGCCAAGATCCAGCACCGAACAGGGCACTCTGGATTGCATTGCCGAAATGACGGCATCGTGCACATGCATCTGACTTCGAGGATAGGCGGCTGTCTTCCAGCCGTAATCGGATGTCACGTTATTTGACATGGTTTGCAAACATGGAATCTACCGGCTCGTCCTCAAAACTGCCTCATAAAGATCAGTCAGATCGTCCGCCAGCCGCTTCCAGGAAAACCGATTTGCGACCAGCGCCTTCGCTCGCATGCCCATTGTTTGACGCAACTTCGCATCGCCTGCAAGTCGCCGCATCGCCTCTGCAAGCAGCGGCTGTAGCGCGTCGCCTCCATCGGCAATCACGATGCCAGCCCCAGACTTTTCTACTTCCGGTAAATTGCACGCATCAGTGATCACCACGGGAAGTCCCGCCGACATCGCCTCAAGCAGCGCGACAGGTAGCCCTTCCGAGTGACTCGGCAAAGCAAACACATCAGCAGCCGCAAGCGCCAGCGACTTCTCATATCCTTTCACCTCGCCAAGAAACCGGATCCGATCCCCAATGCCAGTTTCCGACGCCAGCATTTTCATTGCTTGAGCGTATCCAGAACCGGCATCTGAACCGGCAATGAGAAGCAAAGGATGCATCGCGGGAACCTGAAGTTGCGCAAACGCGCGAATTAGAACGTCCAGTCCTTTCTTGGGATGAAGACGTCCAAGAAACAGAATTACCGAAGCATCGCGCGTAATTCCGAGAGTATTTCTTGCATCCTCTTTTTCCCGTTCGCTCGCACGAGTTGCATCCCCAACTCCGTTGGGCAGAATAGTAACAGGCGCAACAATGCCAACCGCCTTCACTTGTTCCACTTCCCGTACGCTCAGACATTGGATCCTGGCAGCGTGATTCAGAAGCGAAAGTTCCATGCGGCGATCCCACAGGCGATTCACCAGCGAGCGCTGGCCAAGTACCCAAGGATCGTAGGAGCCTTGCGGGGCGACGATATATGGCACACCAGCGTTGCGTCCGCATCGCATCGTCCACCATGTCACGAAGTTGCGCACCGCTTGAATGTGGATAATATCGAAGCCATGAATTTCCCGGCTAATCTTCCTGGCAAACCCCATTGAGAAACCCGGATGGTTCATCGGCAGGGACATCTCGAAGATTCTGGTATGAACCAGAGTGGAATCGGGCAAAAGCTCCGCCGTTCCTGCGGGCTTCCGCACAGCGTAGAGCCAGACATCGTGCCCGCGTCGAGCCATCTCCTCGGCCAGCGGCACTATGACATGAGTCGTGCCCGATGACTGATTCAAACCACGAACTACATAAAGAATCCTCATTAACTATTATTTCAAGGGCTGACCCGAATGGCGCTTAGTTAGTGCCCATAGCTTTCTTGGACAAT